>CAYYJM010000280.1:0-7906 GCA_964471755.1 uncultured Alcaligenaceae bacterium | reverse complement strand
ACCAGCGGGATCGGTGGGCTCTCGCTAGCGCTCGGCCCACCTACAAGAGCTTCGCCGGGGGGTGAGATTCCTCAGTTTTGTTGGAGGCTGGCTCCGAGATGTCGTCGCTTCCGCAATCGGTCGAGGTGCCCTCGGAAGGCCCCAGCGCGGGCGAGGTTCCGCCCCTGCGCCTGGTGCTGTTCGGTCTGCCCGCGGCCGGCAAGTCATCGCTGCTGGGGGCGCTCTACCAGACGTCCGACACGCAGCCGGTGCTGCTCCGGGGCAACATCCTGGACCGCTCGCAGCGCCTGGGCGAATTGCGTCAGCAGGTCTACTTCTCCACGCAGCCGGCCCGCACCGTCGAGGAGGTCGTTCCCTACCCCGTCGAGTATCGGCCGATGCCGCTGCCCGGCGAGGCGAGTGGGCCGAACGAGGCGATCCCGGCCGTGCTGATCGACTGCGACGGCCAGGTGGCCATCGACCTGCTCCGTCGCCGGCAGGAACTGGCCGCGCTGTCCGCCGAACGGGCCCTGGCGAAGGCCGTCCTCGATGCCGACGCCCTGCTGCTCATTGTCGATGCGTCGTCACCGGTCAAGCAGATGGAGGCCGACTTCGAGGAGTTCGCCCAGTTTCTGGCCCAGATGGAGTTGAGTCGCGGCGCTCGCACCGAGGTCGGCGGCCTGCCGGTCTTCCTGGTGCTGACCAAGTGCGACCTGATCGCCCGGCCCGATCTGCCCCGGTCGCAGTGGCAGAAGCAGATCGAGGAACGTCAGCGCTACGTCGGCGAACGCTTCAAGACCTTCATCCGCCGGCGGAAGTCGGAGCAGGAGCGGCGGACGTTCGGTCGGATCGATCTGTACCAGGCGGCGACGGCGACGCATCAGCCGGCCTTCGTCGATGCGCCGACCCGGCCGCTGGAGCCGTTCGGCGTCGGGCCGCTGTTTCAGCAGGCCTTCGAGATGGCGACCCACTACCGCGAACGTCGCCGGGCGGCTCGACGCCGACTGGTCTGGACGATCGGCCTGGCCGGCGTCGTTCTCGGGGTGCTGCTCTCGCTGCTGGCCTGGCTGGCCCTCGCACCGGGCAGCCCATTCCTGCCGGACACGCGCACGCCCGCCGAGCGCCTGGCCGGCACTCCCGACGAGCTGCAAGCCCGTCTCAAGAAACTGGAAGCGGAGTACGCCAGCCCCGCCTTCGCCAAACTCGACTACCGCCGCCGAGCCGAGATCGAGGCGCACATCCAGGAGCTGAAGGACTACCTGGACTTCTTCGCCAAGGTCTACGAGATCGGCTGGCCCGGCGTGATCGAGTCGGAGGAGCGGTTGACCCGGGTGCGCGACCAGTTGAAGGCCCTCGCTCCGCCCGGCACCTGGGACCCGACGCTCGCCGCCCGGATGCGTGCCGAGTATCTGCGCGATGCCGAGCTGCTCCTGGAAAAGGCCGGCGAGGCACGGCGCTGGTTCCTGCGTGCGGGCGACCGCCTGCGCGACCTGTGGACGTTCCGCGAGTTCCCCGCGCCGATCGCCTGGCGCGAGTATCAGGACAGCAGCGAGGAAGAACTGGCCCGGACTGCGCATCCGCCGTTCACCGAGAAGGAGCCGCTACGCCAGGGTCTGGGCGAGCTGACCTGGGGAAACGTCCTGCGGATCGACACGGTGCAGCGCGCCCGCGAGACGGCCGAGCGGTATCAGCGGCAGCTGCGCCAGGTCCGCCAGGTCGCCGCCGCCCTGGGCCTGATCGCTCTGGGCCGCGACCATCCCGCCGTGCTGGAGATCCCGCGCGGCGTGAGCATGGATCAGGTCGTCGAGAAGGTCACCCTGCTGCGGAAGCACTACCCGAACCATCGGGATCAGTTCCTCCTCGCCGAGTTGCCCGAGCGGATGCGTCCGGCGGTTCTCCAGGCGGCCGAGACGAACTACCGTTATCTGCTCACCCCGGCCCAGGCGGAGATTCTGCGACAACTTCAGACCAACGGTGGCGACACCCGGGCCGGCTGGCAGCAGGTGCGTCGGTGGCTGGAGAATCCGAAAGAACTGGCCGAATGGCGAACGCTCGCTGGGGCCCTCAACGCGCTGCGTGGTCGGCAGGGCGAACACGATCCGATCACGGCCCTTGCCGAGTTCCTCGGTCGGGACTCGTTCACGTTGCGGCTTGACGCGGTCGAGGTCACCCTGCCGCTCGGCCTGGAATTGACGCCGAAAGCCGGCTCGGCCCTGGAGATCTACCAGCCGCGCGTGGGGGGGATGGCTCCGGTCGCGAAGATGCCGCTCGACCCGGAATCGACTCGCAAGGACATCGCCGCCAATCAGCTGCGGCTGGTTTTCCGGGCCTCCGGGACGATGCTCACGTTCGCTCCCGGCGACGAACTGTACGCCACGCTGGCCCTGGCCAAGGACCATGCGGTGACCTGGCGAAGTGGCGAACGGTCGAGTCAGTATCGCTTCGAGCGCCTGAGCTTGCCGCCGAGACTGGACGGCCAGCGAGAAGACGGTATCCAGCTGCGTGTACTGGAACCGAGTGGCGGGCTGCCGACGCTGCCGGATCTCCTGCCGAGGGTGCCGGCCTCGTGAGGAAGGCGGTCACTGGACCGCGTTGACCTGTCGAAGCATCCGGTTGGCCCGTTCCGGATCGCTGTCGAGATACCAGGCCATGCCGCCGAAGAACATCTGCACCTGAGAGGAAAACTGCTCGGCCAGGCGTGGAGCGCTCGCTCCCATGAGACGGGCCGCCAGGGCCAGGATGCGGCTATCGGTTTGAAGAATGAACTCGACCCGATGGCGAATCCGATCGCGTCCCTCGACGATGTGGCCCGCTTCGAGCTGGTGATGCACGATGATCAGCGCCCGCACGTTCGCTCCGGGGATGAGCATGGCCGGCTTGACCTTGCCCTCGGCGTACCAGATGCGCCGGTCGCCGGTGCGGACAATCGTGTCCCAGTGCAGATCGCTGCCGTTGGCATCCTTCCAGCCGTAGGACTGCTCACCGCGACGTTCGACCGGGGCACACTGCGCCCCGAGCGATTTCCAGAGCGCGACGGCCTTCTCGGGGTTGTCGAGCAGCCAGACGTAGGTTCCGGCGCGGGCGACGAACAGTTCGCTCTCGCCCTGATGGCGGTAGGTCGGCTTCTCGAGAAGATCCTGGCACTTCTCGCGGTAGGCTGGCGGGATCTCGTCCAGCGTCACCGGAGGGGGGCTGTAGGAAACTCTCGACACCGAGGGGGTTGACTGGGCGGCGACGGGCAGGGCGAGCAGACAGCCTACCCAGAGTGCCAGGCCGAGCTGAAGAGGTCCGCTTCGCATTCGCCACCTCATCTTTCGCAGTCCGCGTTGGTTCACGGAATCTAACATCGGCACGCCGGCTGCTCCAACCCCAACGATTCAGATGGCCTTGCCGATCTTGTCATCCGGGAGCTATAAGACGGCTCGCCTCGATGTGAGTCCATTCGCGAGCCGGGCCGGGCTCGCCTTCCCCGGAAGCGAGGATCTTCCATGCCGACCAGGCGAATCGGATGGCTGGCACTGCTGGGCGTACTCGTTCTCGGAGCCGGCTTCTTCTGGTGGACGGGTTTCGATCCGGTCGCCTGGTGGCGACTGCGTTCGCTGGCCCGGGCCGGTGACGCCAACCGGGCCGATTGTGCCGAGCGTCTGGCCGAACTCGGTTCGCGGACGCTGCCCGGCCTGCTCGGCCTGCTGCGTTCGCCGGACGACGTGGCCTGTCAAAACGCCCGGGCCGCCCTGGTCTGCCTCGTTCGCCGGGCCGAGACGGAGGAGCAGGTCGTCCAGCTTGTCGCGACACTGACCGGCAGTTTCGCGACGCTGAGTCCGACAGGACAGGTGGCGGTGCTGTCGGCTCCGCCCGACGCGGTGGAGGCCGGTCGGGAGCAACCGACGCCGGCGAATCGGCTGGCCTGGAAAGGGTTGCTGGAGGAGGTCGATGCCGATCTGCCCGAGGAGGTGCGAGCCGCCGGCCTGGACCTGGCCGGCTGGGTGTTCGCGCCCGGAGTGAACGAAGGGGCCGGGCCGGTTCGGGATCTGGTGTTTTCGTGCCTGACGGCGCGGAGCCCGGCCGTCCGGCTGCGAGCGGTGCAGTTGTCGTTGCTGCCGGGTCTCGATCTGGGAGGTGAGGTCGCTGGTCTGTTGCGTGATCCGGTCGTGGAGGTACGCCGGGCGGCCGTTCTGGTCGCTGGCCCGGCCGAGAAGGTCGTGCTGGATGAGGTCTTGCTGCCGTGCCTGCACGATCCGGACGTGGACGTGCAGCGACTGGCCGAGGCCGCCCTGCGTGGTCGGGGCCTGACGGCCCAGCAGCTACAACTCGGTCGGCTGCTGACGGACGCGGACCCGAAGGAACGGCTGCGGGTGCTGGACCATCTGAACGAATCGGTCGAGCTGGAGCCGAGCGTCTGGCTTCGGCGGCTGAGTCATGATCGGGCGGACTCGGTGCGAGCTGCGGCCGTTCGCATGATGGCTGAGCAGGCGACGATCGATCTGAGCGATCGACTGGAACAGATGCGCTCCAGCGACCCGAGCCCGACGGTGAGCCAGCTGGCGAGCTTCTATCTGCGGCAAAGGAAAGAGTAGACTCGCGAAGTGACTGGGTGAGGTTGAGTCGGCGAGGAGGTTCGGCGTGAAGCGGTGGCGGTTGTGGCAACCGTCTCCTTTTCAGTCCGAACGTCCTCGCCGTAAGTTGTTGCGGAAGGTAGTGTTAGAAGTCGGGCCGGCGGGATTTGAACCCACGACCTCTTGAACCCCATTCAAGCGCGCTAGCCAAACTGCGCCACGGCCCGATGGCAGGATTTCTCCCGCACTGTCGTGATCTTATACGCTTCGGCCTCCCGGTGCAAGACCTCGTCGGCGAGCAAAACGATCATCCCTTCCTTGCTGATTGCGACGGATTTGCTGATTGCGATTGCTCTCGTCGGCCGATTTTGCTTTAAGCACTGGGACTTCGCCGCTCGACTCCGGGCAGAATCAGAGTTGGCCCGCGAGGGCCTTGTGAGAATCGTCGGACATGAATCGATCTCCTCTGCATCAGCTGGTCTCGGGGCTTCGGCAGAACGGCCTGGTCCGTTTTCTCGAACACTACGCCGAACTGTTCCCGACCGCGCACCTGAAAGACCTCATCGTCGATCACCTCGGCCCCGATCGACAGATGGTCGTCGCCGGCCGCGAAGTGATCAACTTCGGCTGCGATAGCTTCCTGGGCCTCGATCAGGATCCCCGCGTTAAGGAAGCGATCTGCCGGGGCGTCCACGAGTGGGGCGTTCACAACGGAGCCTCGCGAGCCTTTTCCAGCGTCCGCACCAATGACGTCGCCGAGGAAAAACTCGCCGCCTGGCTCGGCACTGAGGCAACTCTCATCTACCCCTCTGTGACTCTGGCCAATCTGGGCGCTCTGCCCGGCCTCGTCGGCAAACAGGACTTCCTCGTCATCGACGAACAGGCCCACAACTCCATCCAGGAAGGGGCCAAGGTGGCCAGGGCCAATGGCACGCCCGTGGCCACGTTCGCCCATTGCGATCCGATCGCGCTCCGCAAACTGCTCGACGCCAACCGACAGTATCGCTACGCCGTCGTGGCGATCGACGGCGTGTACAGCATGTCGGGCGAACTTCCGCCGCTGGCCGCTCTCAACGAGGTCTGCCTGTCGCGCCGGGCGGTCCTTTACGTGGACGATGCCCACGCTACCGGCGTCATCGGCCGACAGGGACGTGGAACGGTCCTTGAGGCCCTGGGAAGTTACGACAACGCCCTGGTCGCGGGCTCGCTCTCCAAGGGCTTCTCCTGTCTGGGGGCCTTCATCGGCTGCACGCACGAGATCAAGCAACTGCTCAAGATGCGTTCAAACACCTGGATCTTCGGCGGTCCGGTTCCGCCACCCTACCTCGAAGCGATCTGCACCGTTTGCGATATCCTGGCCTCGCCCGAGTACGACGAACTGAGCGGCCGGCTACGGGCTCACCTGGCTCGCCTGGTCCGCGGTCTGCACTGCCTCGGTCTGGTGGTCGAGGGCGGCCGAACACCGATCCTCTCCGTCCTGGTCGGCGACGAGGAGAACACGCTCAAGGCCGGTCACTATCTCTTCGAGCAGGGCTACTACGTCCAGTCGGTGGTCTTCCCGGCCGTCCCCTATCACGCCGGCGTGCTGCGGATTCAGGTCAACGCCAATCATCGGCCCGAGGCGATCCTGGGTTTGCTGGAGGCCATGACCGGCCTGGCCCGGCAGTTCCCATTGCCGCGCGTCCACGAACGACGAGCAGCGGCCTGATCACCCCCCAGTAATGGCCTCGGACTGGCCCTCGAGACAGGCCGACGAAAAAAAATGGTTCACGAGTGGAAATCGACGAAGAGGCGGCTATGAATGCAGTGACGTCCTGTAAGGGATGTCGAAGGCCGGCGGTGATGGGCGACACCGACCGGCCTTCTTTCTTTTCCCCTCTACCGCCTCTTCCCTCAACATCGTAGGCTGCCCAGAACGGATCACCCGATTTGAGGCACGCATCATGTTCCAGGCCGCCACCTGCCGCGAACGTCGCCGACGGCTGCTCGCCGATTGTCCGGATCTGCCCCGGCCACTCTGCCTGGCTGACCCAATCCACCTGGCCTACCTGGCCGGATTCTGGGTCGATCCCATCAGCCTCGGTTCCCCCTTCGGCGGTCTGCTGATCCTCGAGGCCGACGGAGTCGCCTGTTTGATCCATGAAAACCGTCTGCCAGCATCGGTGGAACAGGCTTCGGTCGATGAACGAATCCTCGTCAACTGGTACGACGGCCAATTGCCGGGCCGGGGGCCACGCGAACTCGCCTGGCTGGCGACGGCTCGCGAACGCCTGCCGGCCGGCGTCGAGATCCATGATCGGCCCGGCCATCCGCAGGCCGAGTTGATCGCCGATACCCTGGCCCGGCACCGACGACGGAAAGACGCCGAGGAACTCGCCCTGCTGCGCCAGTGCATGACCGTGACCGACGCGGGCCATGCCTGGGCTCGACAGCACGTTCAGCCGGGTATGACCGAACTCGACGTGTACGCTGGCATCGTGGCGGCCTGTCAGCGCGCGGCCGGCCGGGCGGTGATCGTCTACGGCGACTTCGCCGTCTCGCCCGGACCGGAACGTCGCGGCGGCCCAGCGACCGAGCAGGTGATCCAGGCCGGCGACCTGCTCATCCTTGATTTCTCCGTCGTGCTTCAGGGCTATCGGTCCGACTTCACGAACACCCTGGTCGTCGGTCGCGAGCCGAACGCCGAGCAGCAACGCCTGTTCGACCTGTGCATGGCAGCGATGACGGCCGGCGAGAAGGAACTGCGTGCCGGCGTGGCCTGCCAGACGGTCTACGACGCCGTCCGGGGCGTCTTCGACCAGGCCGGCGTTGGCGCGGCGTTTCCACATCACGCCGGCCACGGCCTGGGCCTGACCCATCCCGAGGCTCCGTTCCTCGTACGCCACTCGACCGAGACGCTTCAGACCGACGACGTCATCACCATCGAACCGGGCCTCTACGTCGCTGGCGTCGGAGGAATCCGCATCGAACACAACTATCGCGTCCTGCCGGAGGGGTTCGAGCGGCTCAGTCCCCACACGATCGCGCTGCGGTGACGCGCCGCAGGATTCCCGAAGAAATCGTGAGCCTATTCTTGACAGAGGGTCAGTGGTTCGGCAAGCGAAAGGTAGGGTGGGCGGGAGCGCTGTCATTTATACACAAGTCGCAACGTGTTACTGAGTAACGAGTTGCGATCCTTGAGTGGCAAATGGGCCATCTGCGTATCTCTCTGCCAATTCAGGCGTTGCGCCGACAGTGGCATTCAGTTCAGTACCACCTGCACTACTTGTGTATAAATGACAGGCGGGAGCGCCACCGACGCTCGGTCGTCCGTGAAAGCCGTCACAGCGCAGGCCCACCGATGCTCCGACGGGAGCGCAGCGACACCGCAG
>CAYYJM010000279.1:5941-7959 GCA_964471755.1 uncultured Alcaligenaceae bacterium | reverse complement strand
CATTCGGAGAGATGACCTGAACGTGATCTACATCATCGGCCCCGGTCACGGTGGCCCGTCACTGGTCGCTCACGCCTACCTGGAGGGCACCTACTCCGAGGTGTATCCCAACATCAGCCAGGATGCCATCGGGATGAAGCGGCTGTTCAAGCAGTTCAGCTTCCCCGGCGGCATTCCCTCCCACGTCGCCCCGGAGACACCCGGAAGCATTCACGAAGGCGGCGAACTGCTTTACGCCCTGAGCCACGCCTACGGGGCGGCCTTCGACAATCCCGACCTGATCGTCTCCTGCATCGTCGGTGACGGCGAGGCTGAGACCGGGCCACTGGCCACCGGTTGGCAGGGCAACAAGTTCCTCAACCCCGCCCGCGACGGGGCCGTTCTGCCGATCCTCCACCTCAACGGCTACAAGATCGCCAACCCGTGCTTCCTCGCACGCATTCCCCGCGACGAACTGGAGGCCTTCTTCAAGGGCATGGGCTATCGACCGTACTTCGTCGAGGGGCACGAACCCGCCGCAGTCCACCAGCAGTTGGCCCGCGTCATGGACGAGGCCGTCGCCGAGATCAAGCGCATCTGGGCCGACGCCCGAAACAACGGCAATCTCAAACGGCCCGCCTGGCCGATGATCGTCTTCCGCACGCCGAAGGGCTGGACCTGCCCGGCCTACATCGACGAGAAAAAATGCGAGGACTACTGGCGCTCGCACCAGGTGCCGATGAGCGACATGAACCGGCCCGAGCACATCAAGATCCTCGAAGGCTGGATGAAATCGTACAAACCCGAGGAACTGTTCGACGAGTCCGGCCGACTGCGGGCCGAGATCGCCGAGCTGGCACCGAAGGGTCATCGCCGCATGAGCGATAACCCCCACACCAACGGCGGCCTGCTGCTGCGCGATCTGGACCTGCCCGATTTCCGCGACTATGCCGTCGCCGTGCCCAGCCCCGGAGCGGTCAACGCCGAGGCCGCCCGCGAGATGGGCAAGTTCCTCCGCGATGTGATGAAGCTCAATCTCGACAGCAAGAACTTCCGTCTGTTCAGCCCCGACGAGAACAACTCCAACCGCTGGCAGGACGTTCTCGACGTGACCACGCGCTGCTACATGGCGGAGATCTATCCCGAGGACGACAAACTCAGCCCGGACGGCCGGGTCATGGAGGTGTTGAGCGAACACCAGTGCCAGGGCTGGCTGGAGGGTTATCTCCTGACGGGCCGGCACGGTTTCTTCTCGTGCTACGAGGCGTTCATCCACATCATCGATTCGATGTTCAATCAGCACGCCAAGTGGCTCAAGGTGTGCAATCACATCCCCTGGCGACGGGACATCGCCTCGCTGAACTACTTCCTCAGTTCGCACGTCTGGCGGCAGGACCACAACGGGTTCAGCCATCAGGACCCCGGCTTCATCGATCACGTCGTCAACAAGAAAGCGGAAGTGGTTCGCGTCTACCTGCCGCCGGATGCGAACACGCTGTTGTCGGTGACAGACCACTGTCTGCGGAGTCGGAACTACGTCAACGTCGTCGTCGCCGGCAAGCAACCCGCGCCGCAGTGGCTGACGATGGACCAGGCCGTCAAGCACTGCACCCTGGGGGCCGGCATCTGGGAGTGGGCCAGCAACGTCAAGGGCGGCGAACCCGATGTCGTCATGGCCTGCTGCGGTGACGTGCCGACCCTGGAGACGCTCGCCGCGGTCGAGTTGATCCGCAAACACATCCCCGAACTGAAGGTGCGCGTCGTCAACGTCGTCAACCTGATGAAACTCCAGCCGGCCAGCGAGCATCCGCACGGCCTGCCCGATCGCGACTTCGATGCGCTGTTCACGAAGGACAAGCCGATCATCTTCGCCTTCCATGGCTACCCGTGGCTGATCCATCGGCTGACGTACCGGCGCTCGAATCACAAGAACCTGCACGTCCGTGGCTACAAGGAAGAGGGCACGACGACGACGCCGTTCGACATGGTCGTTCTGAACGAGATGGACCGCTTCCACCTGGTCGCGGACGTGATCGATC
>CAYYJM010000279.1:0-5892 GCA_964471755.1 uncultured Alcaligenaceae bacterium | reverse complement strand
GCTGCCGCAACTGGGAGCCCGCGCAGCCTACTTCAAGCAGGCGATCCAGGAGAAACTGATCGAACACCGCGAGTACATTCGCCGACACGGCGACGACATGCCGGCGATCAGCGGCTGGCAGTGGGGCAAGAGTGGAGCGAGACCAGTGGCGAGTACCTCCACCGAGGGAGATAATGTGTAACAACCCGCAACCGATCGACAGCAAGGGATGAAACTCCTTGCTGTCGATCGGTTGCGAACGGCCCGACAGGAGATGCGACGATGGTCAGTGACAAGCCGGAAGCCTCCGCCGGGGGAGACCGAGTCAGCCTCGGAGACGAGGCGGCGACGGTCGAGGTCGTCAAGGGGGCGATCCTCGGTTTGTGGGAAGTGGTCAACAATCTGACCCGACTTCGGCCAACACGTCGCCCAGACTACCGGGTGACCATCTTCGGATCAGCACGGATCGACCCGAGTCACTGGGTGTACGCTGCGGTCCGTGAGTTGGCATCGGACCTGGCACGGTTGGGCTGTACCGTCATCACTGGCGGTGGACCAGGGCTGATGCAGGCCGCCAACGAAGGCGTGATGGCCGCTGGCGGCGAGACGCCGTCCGGGTCGGTCGGTATCCGCGTTCATCTGCCGTTCGAGCAGGATGTTAACGCCTTCGTCAGTGAGGCATTCGAGCATCGGACGTTCTTCTCCAGACTGCATCACTTCGTCCTGGCGTCCGATGCGTTTGTCGTCGTCCCCGGCGGCGTCGGCACGCTCCTCGAAGCATCGATGATCTGGCAGTTGCTTCAGGTTCGTCAGCTTGACTCGCCACTGATCCTGGTCGGGAGGATGTGGCGCGAACTTGTCGATTGGGCTCGTCAGGTCATGCTTCGTCCAGGTTCTGAACTGGCCAGTCCGGCCGACCTGGACATCCCGATCACGGTCGATTCCGGCACGGAGGCCATGACTGTCATCCGTGAACATTACACCCGTTGGGCTGCGCGGCAATCTGCCTCTGCCCCTGGAGTCTGACTCTCATGAGCATCGATCCCTCTCTGAAACAGTACGAGTGCGGTCCGATCGACTTTCCCGGGACCGATCTTTACGATCGTCACGTTGTATTCGACCACGCTGTTCGGCTCGAAGGAGCCAGCCAGCGTTCGCGTTTCGAGGCCGTCGCCCGGTCGCTCCGCGATGTCCTTACCCAGCGCTGGCTTCGCACTCAGGAGGTCCACGCGAAGGCGAACGCCAAGCGCGTCTATTACCTGTCGATGGAATTCCTCATCGGTCGGACGCTGTGCAACAACATCCTCAACCTCGGTCTGGAACAGTTCGTCCGTGAGGATCTGCGCTCGGACCCGCGGCAGGACTGGGACCAACTCGTCGAGCGGGAACCGGACGCCGGTCTGGGCAACGGCGGTCTCGGCCGACTGGCGGCGTGCTTCATCGACTCGCTGGCGACGCTCCAGATCCCGGCCTTCGGCTACGGCCTTCGCTACGAGTACGGGATCTTCCGCCAGGGGATCGATCACGGTTACCAGGTTGAACATCCGGACAACTGGCTCCGCTGGCCCGATCCGTGGGAGGTGGCTCGGCCAGAGGAAGCGGTGCGAATACCGCTCGGTTGTTCGTTCAAGCTCGAAGGCGGCGTGCTTGTCACCGTCTCCGGAAAGTCGAGCTGGCTCGTTGGCACTCCCTACGATCGGCCGGTCGTTGGTTTCGGCGGCAAGACGATCAACACGCTTCGCCTCTGGGGCGCGTCCTCGCCGGACTTCTTCGATTTCGGCGAATTCTCGACCGGCGACTTTGTCGGGGCCATGCTCGATCGACTCGTCGCCGAGTCGGTGACTCGCGTTCTGTACCCCGACGACTCGACCGTCCGCGGCCAGGCGTTGCGTTTCATGCAGGAGTACTTCCTCGTCTGCTGCTCCCTCGCCGACCTCGTCGTTCGGTTCCGCAAGACCAACAGTGACTGGCGAGCCCTGCCGGATCGGGTCGCCATCCAGATGAACGACACGCACCCGGCGATGGCCGTCGCCGAACTGATGCGCATCCTGCTCGACGAGGCGGGCCTCGGCTGGGACGAGGCGTGGGACCTGACCGTCCGCACGCTCGGCTACACCAACCACACGCTGCTGCCCGAGGCGCTGGATAAGTGGCCGGTGCAGTTCTTCGAGATGGTCTGTCCGCGTCTGCTCGACATCGTCTACCGGATCAACCGCGCGTTCCTCGACGACGTCGGCCGACGCTACCCCGGCGACATCGACCGTATCCGGCGAATGAGCCTGATTCAGGAAGTGAACGGGCAGGCCGGCCGTTACGTCCGCATGGCCCACCTGGCCGTGGTCGGCTCACACAGCGTCAACGGCGTCGCGGCGATTCACTCCGAGGTGGTGCGGACGAAACTCCGGAAGGACTTCGCCGACGTCTACCCCGAACGGTTCAACAACAAGACCAACGGCGTCACGCCACGGCGTTGGCTGCGCTGTTGTAATCCTGGCCTGTCGAAGCTCATCACCGAGGTAATCGGCGATGGCTGGGTGACAGACCTGTATCAACTGAGCGGTCTGCGTCCACACGCCGAGGATTCCAGCTTCCGCGAGCGGTTCCGCCAGGTCAAACGTGAGGCGAAGGTGCAATTCGCCGACTGGCTCAAGGCCGAGACGGGCCGGGTCGTCAACCCGGACAGCATCTTCGACAGCCAGATCAAACGAATCCATGAGTACAAGCGTCAACTGCTCAACGTGCTGCACATCATCGTGCTGTACAATCGACTGCGGAACGATCCCAACCTCGACGTTCCGCCGCGGACGTTCTTCTTCGCTGGCAAGGCGGCTCCGGCGTACAAACTCGCGAAGTTGATCATCAAGCTGATCAACAACGTCGCGGCAGTGATCGATGCGGATCCCACTATCCGCGGTCGACTCCAGGTTGTCTTCGTGCCAAACTACAGCGTCACGCTGGCCGAACGGCTGATCCCGGCGACGGAGGTATCCGAGCAAATTTCGACCGCCGGTTACGAGGCCAGCGGCACCGGCAACATGAAGTTCATGATGAACGGAGCGCTGACCATCGGCACGCGGGACGGGGCGACGATCGAGATGGCGGAAGAGGCCGGCGAGGAGAATTTCTTCCTGTTCGGTCTGACGGCGGAGCAGGTCGCCAGCACTCGCGGTTGGTACAACCCGCAATGGCACTACGATCACGAGGTGGAGACGCGACAGGCCCTCGACCTGATCTTCGGGAATCACTTCAGCAGCGATGAATCGGGTATATTCGAACCGATCCGCGAGACGCTCCTGACGAAGGGAGATTACTACCTCCACCTGGCCGACCTGACGGCATACGGTCAGGCGCATCAGGCCCTCGGCCAACGCTACCGCGACCCGGAGGCGTGGACGCGGATGGCGATTCTGAACGTCGCCGGCTCGGGCAAGTTCTCCAGCGATCGGACGATTAGCGAATATGCGGCCGATATCTGGCACGCGGTGCCGTGTCCGGTTGAGTGATGCTCGGGAGAAAGGGACAGGTGCCGCATGGGGCCGCATGATCTTTCCCCGACGCCGCGTGGCGTGGATCCGGGACGGGTGTCCCTGGTGATCCTGGCTCTGCTCGCCGTCGGGGCGGTGGTCACTTACCTCGGCCCGATTCTGAAGCCGTTCTTGCTGGCGGTGTTCCTGTTCTTCACGACGCGGGCGGCGGCGGAAGGTCTGGTCCGCTGGCGTGTGCCGCGCTGGCTGGCCTATCCGGCCCTGCTCGTCCTGTGTTTCGGCCTGGGGTTGGTCGTATTCCTGTTCGTCTACGGCCAGGTGTTGTCATTTCGAGAGAACTGGCAGCACTATCAGGAACGCATCCTGGCCGTGATCGGCCAACTCGGCCCCGAGGGGGCGACGATGCAGGACATCTTCAAGGTGTCCTCCCATGACGTGTACGCTTATGTTTTTCACCAGGGTGTTGGTTTCGTCGAACTGGTCGTCATGACCCTCTTCTACCTGTTGTTTCTCATCCTGGGCAGTCGCAAGGCGAAGGAACGCGTCGCCCGTGCCTTTCCGGGTGAGACAGCTCAGCGCACCCTGGTGATCGGCGAAAAGATCGGCACCGGCATGGAGCGATTCATGAAGGTGAAGACGCTGGTCAGCCTGGGCATGGCTCTCACCTCGGCGGCGTTGATGTACTGGTTCGGCTTGCAGCACTGGGCCTTGTGGGCGTTTTTGTTCTTTGCTCTGAATTACATCACCTACATCGGCAGTATCGCCGCCTGTATGCCGCCCGTGGTCCTGGCCTACCTCGACCTGCCGAGCCCGGTAACGGCCACGATCCTGGGCATTCTGATCGTCGTGAACCGCTTTCTGTGGATCGACTGGATCGAGATCCGCCTGTCCGGCAAGCACCTGAATATTGACTCGGCTTTGTTATTTCTGTGGCTGGCCTACTGGGGTTGGATGTGGGGCGTGCTGGGATTGATCCTGGCCTACCCCATGATCGCCAGCCTGAAGATCGTTCTGGAACACGTGGACCAAACCAGAGGTTGGGCCGTCCTCATGAGCGAGGAGTGACAACCTGTTGTCCAGATGGAAGCCCACGGAGGGCGACCCAGGGTCGGGTCGCCTGCTCCCCAACAGGAGGAGAACATGCGGACCCGTGAAGGAGGACGAACGATGCTTACCATCTCACCCCGTGTGGTGGCGATCTATGTGGACCGACGCAGTCGCCAGTGGGTTGTTCGGGACGACCAGGGCAACCTGTGGACCCTGCCCCAGACCGAAACTCCCTGGGACGATCGCGAACTCTATTCGAGTTCGGATGAGACGACGCTCGACCCGATCCCTGGCCATTATTTCTATTTGCTCAGATTGACTACCTGACTGAAAGCGAGGCCCCATGAACGCAGAACTGGCAAGACTCCGTGAAACCCGCGACCACAACATCCCCTGGAGGAAATGGGGGCCCTATCTCAGCGAACGGCAATGGGGCACAGTCCGTGAGGATTACAGCGACAGTGGCGACGCCTGGAACTACTTCACCCACGACCAGGCTCGCTCCCGCGCCTACCGCTGGGGCGAAGACGGCCTGGCCGGTTTCTCCGACGACAAACAGCGTCTCTGCTTCGCGGTGGCACTCTGGAATGGCAAGGATCCGATCCTGAAGGAACGGCTATTCGGCCTGACCAACTCCGAGGGCAATCATGGCGAGGACGTCAAGGAGTACTACTTCTACCTGGATAGTACGCCGACCCACTCGTACATGAAGTACCTGTACAAGTACCCACAGGCCGCCTTCCCGTACGCCGATCTGGTTGAGACGAACGGCCAACGCTCGCGAAAGGAGTTTGAGTACGAACTGATCAGCACGGGCGTCTTCGACGAGAACCGCTACTGGGACGTGTTCGTCGAATATGCCAAGGCCGGCACCGACGACATCCTGATCAAGATCACCGTCCACAATCGCGGCCCCGAGACGGCGACACTCCACGTCCTGCCGACACTCTGGTTCCGCAACCAGTGGGCCCAGCAGGCCAGTACCCCGCGGCCATCACTGGAGCAGCTATCGACGTCTCCCGGCCTGCGCGTCATCCGCGCCGTCGAGCCGGTCCTCGGTGAGTTTTACCTCGCCTGTGAGGGCGACGCGACGCTGCTGTTCACCGAGAACGAAACGAACACTCAGCGCATCTTCGGCGTGCCGAACCGGTCGCCTTACGTCAAGGACAGCATCAACGATTCCGTCGTTCACGGCCAGACGGACGCAGTCAATCCGGCCAATGTGGGGACGAAGGCGGCAGCCCACTACCAGCTCACCGTCGAACCAGGCGAGGCCCGCTCGGTGCGCCTGCGATTGTCGAACGTCGCCCCGGTGGCCCCGGCCGACGGCAACGGCGCGGCGGTTCGTGCGTTCACCAGTGCCTTCGGCCCCGTCCTGGTC
>CAYYJM010000278.1:0-8014 GCA_964471755.1 uncultured Alcaligenaceae bacterium | reverse complement strand
TCGACCTGCTTGCCGCGCAGCCATACCAGGGCCGCGTCACGCTCGTCCGGGTCGAGGTAACGGAACAGCACGCGCAGAACGACCCGATGGAACGGCTGCGCGGGTTCCGGCAGGAGTCGCTGTGCAGCGTAGTCAAGGAACTTGTTCGTGTCGAGCAGGGCGAACACCTCCGGCTTGCGTTCGGCCAGCCTCTTGCGAATCTCGCGCGGCCCGACATTCCGACCGAACCACGAGCGCAGCCGCTGCATCCGCGTGCGCTTCATCAGCCCGGTTATCTTGGCGTTCCCCTCATCGACGAGCTGGCGAAGAACGTTGAAGGCGATCTCCAGCAGTCGCTCCAGAAGCAGATGCGGCCCGTTCGGCGATGGATGACACAAGGCCGTCAACAGATGATCGAGCAGAATGACGTCCACCTCGTCCGGTGCGATCGCCCCCAGACGCCGGACGAGGACGAATCGCTCCGTGCTTGCCAGGTCCGGAGCGTTCAGACGGGCCAGGAGGTGACTCTTTCCCAGGCCCGCCGGTGCGATCAGCGGGATGATCCGTGGTCTCTTCTCCCGGTGGACCTGCCGGATCTCCTCCAGCAGGTGGTCGAAAACTTCGTTGTGAATGGCGGGGATGTGCCAGGGTTCGACCTGGCCGTTTGAACGAGAATCGATGCCCGAGGCAAACGGCGAAGGAGGTGGATAGCGGCTTTCGACAATCCCTTGCTTGATCTCCTGAAGACAGCGTAATCGCGCGTGTTCCTGCTGAGTGGAGAGAGAGATCATGGGCTCCTCGTCCGGTGCGTGTGGGCGATGCTACCAGGTTTATCTGACGTCGGGGTGCCTGGCAAGCGTCATGGGAATCTGGAATTCGTCATGGCCTCGTCCGATCGGGCGCGGCAGAATACCACCTCGAAGGGGATGACCGAACTGCGAGACTGCCCGCACCGCGTTGACTGTTGGCACTTGCCCTGCGAAGATGCCATCCGTCAAACGCTTTCGGAGTCGTGAGGGACTGAACGTGCCAGTTCACGATTGGACCCGCGTCGGGGCAGGGCTGTTCCACCACTTCCACCAGCGCTGGATCGGAGCGCTGACCGACGCGCTCAACTTCGGCGGCCTGCCTTCGGGATACGTCGCCCTCGCCGAGCAGGTATCCGGCGGTCCGATCCCGGACGTGGTCGCATTACACGACGAGCCCTCCTCCGGTGCCGGCGGCATTGGCGGCCCCGCCGTCGCCCTGGTCACGGCTCCCGTTCACGCCCAGTACATCCGTCGGGCCGAGTCGGACAGCTACGCGCGGAAGGCGAACCGTGTCGCGATCCATCACCCGGTCGGCCGGGTCGTGGCGGTCATCGAGATCGTTTCGCCGGGGAACAAATCGAGCCAGAACGCTCTGCGAGGCTTCGTCAACAAGACGGTCGATCTGCTCGATCAGGGCGTCCATCTGCTGATCGTCGATCTCTTTCCGCCGAACGAAAACCGCGACACGTTCGGTCTGCACCGGGCCATCTGGGACCAGATCGAGGACGACGATTTCGTGCCGCCACCGGGCAAACCCCTGACTGCGGTCGCGTATTGCGCCGGCCCGGTGAAGGTGGCCTACGTCGAGCCGATGGCCGTCGGCGATACCTTGCCGTCGCTGCCATTGTTCCTGGGACCGGAGGTCTACGTCCCAACCCCGCTGGAGACGACCTACCAGGCGACGTGGGACCGGTTCCAACCAAGCTTGCGCGGCTTGCTGACGTCGGCCTGACAGATCCGTATACAAATCGGGACATCGGCCCCCCTACGAGGCGAACCATGAATCGATCCCTCCTGGCAGCGCTCGTCACCACCCTGGCCCTGCTGACTCTCGGCAGTCACCACGCCACGGCCCAGAAGAAGAAGGCCACGACCCCGGAACTCCCCTTCCCGCCGACCCTGGCCGACGGCAAGACGCTGATCTCCGCAACGTCGCCGAAGTTCCTCCAGCCGACCGGCAAACTCGCCGACGGCGTGACCATCGCGAAGACGGCCCCGAAGATCGACTTCGCCTTCTTTCCCGGCCAGACGTACGCCGGTAATCCCTGGTCCACCTGGGGTGACAGCACCTTTGCCAACGGCAAGTACTACGCCTCGCTCGGCGACCATCTCGCCCCGGCCGGCAACGCCTTCGTCTACGAGTTCGACCCGGTCCAGGGGACGTTCCGCCAGCTCGTCGATCTGAAGAAACTGCTTCACCTGCCCGCGGGACACTACGCTCCGGCCAAGATTCACACCACGCTGACGATGGGCAAGGACGGCTGGATCTACTTCGGCACCCATCGCGGCTCGACCAAGGTGACGACCGACCAGTACCACTTCAAGGGCGACTGGCTCGCTCGGGTTGATCCGCGCACGGGCAAGGTCGAGGTCATCGCCCATGGTCCGGTGCCGAAGCACGGCATCCCAACCGGCTTCCTCGACCCGGATCGGCTCATCTTCTACGGCAGCACCGCTCCGGGCGACCCGAAGGTTCAGATCGAGGGCATCCAGTTCTTCGCCTACGACACGCAGGCCCACAAACTCCTCACCCAGGCGACCGACGGGCCGAAGCGGGCCATGCTCTTCGCGAAGTCCACCGGCCGGGTCTACTATACCCAGGGCGAGAGCGGCAAGTTGATGCGCTACGACCCGGCCCGTGGTGGCGATCCGGTCGCGATCCCCGGCGAGATCGACGTTCGGGCCGCTTCCGAGGAGACGAAGGCCGGCAAGGTCTACGGCGTCTCACAGGGCACCCAGGGCAAGCCGGCTGAACTGTACGAGTTCGACACGAAGACGGAGAAGGTCACGAAACTCGGCCCGGCTCAGGTCGGCACCAACGGCTACATCACCGCCCTGAAGGTCGATCCGACCGGCCGCTACCTCTACTACATCCCGGGAGCGCACGGCGGAGCCGACCGCGATGGCAGCCCGGTGGTGCAGTACGACCTGAAGACGAAGACACGCAAGGTGATCGCCTTCCTGCACCCGTCCTTCAAGGAACGCACGGGAGCGGCCGTCGTCGGCACCTACAGCTACGACCTGAACGCCGAGGGGGATACGCTCTACGTGACGTGGAACGCCAATCGGGGCGGCAAGGTCTGGGACTGCGTCGCGCTGACGGCCCTGCACATCCCGGCCAGCGAGCGCTGAGGCGGCTCACGCGACCACGCCCTCGATCACCTGACCTGGACTGGCCGGAAACGGCCGGTTCAGCGTATCGCGCAGTTCCGCGTGCGGATCGATGCCCAGCAGATGGAACAGCGTCGCCGACAGGTCCTCCGGCCGCCGCACATCATGGGCCGGGTACGCGCCGTTGCGATCCGACGCGCCGAACGTGTAGCCACGCTTGACCCCACCGCCGGCCAGGAGGGCCGAGTAGCACTGAGGCCAGTGATCCCGACCGGCCAGCTTGTTGATTCGCGGCGAGCGGCCAAACTCGCCCACCCAGACGACCAGCGTCGAGTCGAGCAGGCCGCGTACGTCGAGATCCTCGATCAGCGTCGGCAGCGTGTGATCGGTCATCGGAATCAGGTGCTGCCGCAGGATCGGGTACATCGGCTTGTCGTTGAAGCCGTGCGTGTCCCAGCCGCCCTGGCAGCCGCCGATGCTCGGGTAGAAGTAGACGTTGACCCAGCGCACGCCGGCCTCGACCAGACGCCGGGCGAGCAGACATCCCTGGCCGTAGGTCGTTCGGCCGTAGGCGTCGCGGACACTGGCCGGCTCGGCCTTCAGGTCGAACGCCTTGCGGAATGTCGGCGACGTGAGCAGATCCAGAGCCCGATCGCCCAGTTCGTCCATGCCGCGAGCCTTCGCGGAATACTCCAGCAACTTGCTCTGCGCGTCGATCAGGTCCATCATCGCCCGGCGATTTTCGAGCCGATCCGGCGTCAGGTGGGCCGGCAACTTCAGTTCCGGCATCGTGAAGTCGGGACTGTTCGGGTCCTGGGTGAAGAAGAGCGGATCGTGCTTCTTGCCCAGGAAGCTGGCGTGCTGTCCTGGGGTCACCGAGCCGTCACGGATCGTGTGCGGATAGGCGACGAACGTCGGGATGCCGCGCGGGGCCGGGGCCAGGGCATCGACGACGGAGCCATAGGCCGGGAAGAGATCCTGGGTGTCGCGCAGACGCTGATCATCGGTCGCCGGGGCGTAGCCAGTCAGACTGTAGTAGCCGGCCGAGTTGTGGTTCTTCATCGTGTGCTGGAGCGAGCGGACGAGGCTGACCTTGTGCATGACCTTCGCCATGCGCGGCAGCAACTCACAGACCGGCACGCCGGGCAGCGTCGAGGCGATGGGTCGGAGTTCGCCTCGAACCTCGGCCGGGGCGTCGGGTTTCAGGTCGAACGTGTCGAGGTGGCTCGGTCCACCCCACTGGTGCAGGAAGATGACCGATCTGGCCCGCGCCTTGAGGCGAGCCTGCGTCGGCGCGGTGCCCAGCGCGAGGGCTCCAAGGCCGAACGCTCCGAGCCGGAGCAGGGAACGGCGCGAGAGATGGCGGGAGTCGGTGAGCATGCGTCGGCTCGCGTCGGTAAGGAGGGAGACGCACCCGGTGTGCGGTTGGTATAGTGTGTCCGGGGGGAGAGCCGACGTCAAGAAGCTATTGGTCGTACTACCAGGTGTTTGCGCGAACTCTGCACATGGTGAGCGCATGGGAAAATAGAGCGGTGAAATCCATGACAAGCGAAGACGATCCGCTGGCCACCGAAGGAACTCCTCCAGTACGCAGGGAAGAGGAAGTCGCCACGCGAATGAGACATCCGTTCCTGCGCCGGCTGATGTGGAACCCTTTGTTGGTGGCGATCCCGCTTGCCTACTCCGTGACCGCGACGTACCTGAATGGGTTCCCCGTCTGGCGGATCGCGGTCGTCGGTTCCGTGGCACTCTGGTTCGGCCTTTCCGCATACGACTGGATCACCGGGCACCGCTGGCTAGACTGGGTCTACTCCGAGGATGGTGTGCCGAATCATTCGGCGAAGGGGGCGCGGAAGCGGGTACGAATCGTGGCCGTCCCGCCTGGTGAAGCTCCGTCCGAAGTCCGCCAGGCGTGGGTGGGGCTCAGCCTCCCTCTCACCGACCAGTGCCCAGGTCCGGTAGCCGTCCCGCGCTATGGGCTCCAGACCGGCCCACAGACGTGGCTCGGGCACATCTGGCGGGTGCTGACCGGGCAGGCCCCGGCCCGGCATGCCTGCTATCTCGTTCCAGTGATCGACGCCTTGACAGAACTCGCCGCAGCCGACCCAGCAGCTGCCGATTGGTGGCGGGAGAACGCCCCGCACCTCATCGCATCTGGACAGATGTTCTGTTTCCCGGTCGAGGTTTGTCGGCTGGACCCCGAATCCGAAACTCCACCTGACTCGGCGGCATGATGCAGAGAAGACGAGCGTCCCGCCTTCGGCCGGGAACTCGTCTGTCGGTTCCTTCTTTGTCCGCTTCGTTCGGGGTCGGCTTGCGTTTCTTGCTCACCCGGCCACCCCCATGACGGGCTTGTTTGACGACCGCAGGAGCGATCCAAAATAGGCCGTCATCGCCTCAAGGGTGATCTCCGCGTCGGATTGCTCCGGCACTGACCGACCATTCCGGGCTGCCAGCCAGGGCGGCTCGGCGCAGGCCAGCTCGCGCAGCTTCATCCCGGTGAAGTTCTTGTATGCGTCCCAGACGCCGACGACGTGGTCTTGATCCGCCGGAGCGAGCGGTTCGCTCGCGGGCAGATCCTCCGACCGGATCGGTTCCCATTCGCGGCACAACAACGCCTCGTAGACGACGGGCACAACCGGGCCGGTCGCCCAGGCTTCGATGCGTTCGGGAAAGAGCGGCCGGCCGCATGTGGCGAGGTGCCAGCCCTGGCAGTAGTAGAGCAGCCGGTTCAACCGCAGCGTGCCGAGAAACTCCGGCTCCTCCTCGGCTGAGGCGAGGTGGACCAGAAAGGCAGCCACTTCGAGCGCACCTGGCATGATCATTCCTCCTGCTCGATTTCAGCACACTGAGGCCGCCGCGTCCAGCCGCCGAACAATCTCCGGCACCCAGTCGCGATGTTCCGGCTTCATCGCGCACGCTCGCAGGCAGACGATGCTCTCCGCGTCCCAGTGTTCGACCGGCCGGCTCGCCGCCAGCATCGCTCGCGGGAAGTTCGCCAGGGCCAGGTGCAGATCGCGCTCGGCCGCGGCGTCGAAGAGGCGGCGAGCCCGGGCCGAGGATTCGCTCGCCGTCGGTGCCTTCATGGCCCAGATGACGATGTCCAGGTCCGGCTCGAACGGCGGAACAACGCGATCGTCCGACGTCAGCCAGCGATGCAGTTCCAGGGCGGCCGACCGGCAGGAGGCCAGATCGCGGGCGAACTCGCCGTCACGCACCAGGGGCAGAAGTTGCATCGTCGCCCACAGCGCGACGGCCGACGCTCCGGGCCGCGAACACTCCAGCGAAATCTCGCCCAGGTGCATCTCGTCGGAAGTGAAATAGGTGTAGGGCGAATCGTGCCGATAAAACCTGCCAACGGCTGGATCGCGGAACAGAACGCAGCCACAACCGTATGGCTGGAGACCGTGCTTGTGCGGATCAATGACCAGCGAATCGACCGCGGCCAGGGCGTCGAAGGCGGCCCGCGCCGCCGGCGTCAGATTGTTCGCCAGGGTGAAGTAGCCGCCATAGGCCGCATCGACATGGACGCGGAAATCATGACGAGAACGCAGGGCCAGGATGTCCGGCAGCGGATCGATGCGCCCGGCGGCCGTGGTGCCGAGCGTGACGACGACGGTGCCGACCGTACCCGTCGCCAGGAGCGCTTCCAGGGCAGCGACCTCCATCCGCCCCTCGGCATCGACGGCGATTTTCTTGAAGGGAATCTGCAACACGGCCGAGAGCCGTTCGTGTGTGTAGTGCGCCTGAGCCGACGCGACGACCGTCTGGCCCGGCCGCAGTTCGCGGGCGATCCACAGGGCCTCGAAGTTGGCGAAGGTGCCACCGCTGCTCAGGTGGCCCAGATGGGTCGGCCAGCCGAACAGAGAGGCGAGGCCAGCGACGGCTTCCTTCTCCATTGCCGAGCTGGCCCGGCCGCCGTCCAGAGCGTGGTTGTTCGGATTGAGGCACAGAGTCAGAGCGTAGGCCAGTCGGGCGACCGGATGCGGAGGCTTGAGCATCTGACCGACGTAGAGCGGATGCGGGTAGGGGTAGTTGTCGTGCAGACGGTCGGCCGTGCGCAGCAGCACGTCGCGCAGAGCGGCGCGGTCCACCCTCGTCCGAAACGGTGGCAGGTGGGAAAAGCCCTGGTCCAGGCGCTCAAGGGCCTCCATCAGCAGGGCGACGTGGTCGGGATCGAAAATCATCACGGCCTCGCTCCGGCGTCGGGGAATCCACGGTCATTCTGTAGGGTGGGCGGGAGCGCCACTGACGCCCGATACGTCCCGAGGCCCGCCCCAGCGCAGGCCCACCAAACCTCACTCGGGAGCGCAGGCAATGTAGGGTGGGCGGGAGCGCCACCGACGCCTGATACCTTCCGAGACCCGCCACAGCGCAGGCCCACCGATTCTCCGACGGGAGCGCAGCGACACCGCAGATGCCTTGATCGGTGCCGCTGCGCTCCCGTCGGAGCATCGGTGGGCCTGCGCTGTTCCGGCTTCCCGAGACGATTGGGGGTCGGTGACGCTCCCGCCCACCCTACATTGCACCGACTCCGTCATCATAGGTCCGTCCCACACGATGGGATAGAGCGGCCGACCGCGACAAAATCGGCGACCTTGCTAACAATAAGGAACAAGAACCTCCGGAGAACCCGCCATGCAGGATCGCATCGCCTACCAGGGCATCACCTTCGACGACGTGCTGCTCGAACCCGGCTACAGTGACGTGGTGCCACGCGAAGTGGACGTGCGCACCCACCTGACACGCGGCATCCCCCTCAACATCCCCATCCTCTCCTCGCCGATGGACACGGTGACCGAGCGCGACCTGGCCATCGCCCTGGCCCCGGAGGGCGGCATCGGCATCATCCACACGAACCTCACCCTGATCGAACAGACACCCGAGGTGGACAA
>CAYYJM010000277.1:0-8083 GCA_964471755.1 uncultured Alcaligenaceae bacterium | reverse complement strand
GCCTCGGTGCGCTTACTTCGCTCGGCCTGCGGCCTCGCTGCGTGCGCGGCTCTGATGCCGCGATACGCCGGGGTACTCCGCGTCAAGCGTCAAGCCCATTCCGTTACAACATCGCCCGCAGCACCTTGTAGTCCGTCTTGCCAGTGCCCAGGACGGGAATCTTCTCGATCGGCCGGACCTCGTTGAGACGCATGACGCCCTGGAAGCCGGCCTGCTCCAGAAGACGGTTCGCCTCGCGTAACGTGAGCGTCGGCACCGTCGTGAACAGCACGATGTGCGGGTGGTGGTCACGCTCCACGCCCTCGATGGCGACCTGGGGGCCGAGATCCTTGACCGGCGGATAGGCCAGGGCCAACGGTTCCTCCAGGGCTGGCAACGAGATCATCTCGCCGCCCGCCTTGAGGAACCGCTTCAGCCGACCGCGAAAGTGAAAGAAGCCGTCCTCGTCCTGCACGGCCAGGTCGCCGGTGACGTACCACTGTCGGCCATCCCGCTCGACGAACGGCGGCTCCCCCTCGTAGCCGAGATAGCCGGGAAAGACCGTCGGGCCGGCGACCAGCAGCAGACCCAGGTCGCCAAGCTGCACCGGTTCGTGCGTCTCCAGATCGACCAGCCGCACCTCGACGCCCGGCAGCGGCAGGCCGATGCTGCCCGGCTTGTTGTTCGTCGGCCGATTGGCCGCGACGATTGGTGAGCATTCCGTGATGCCGTAACCCTCGATGACCTGGGCCTTCGGTGCCTTCTCGGCGACGCGCTGGAAGACCCCCGGCGGACACTTCTCCGCAC
Source organism: uncultured Alcaligenaceae bacterium (assembly GCA_964471755.1). GTDB lineage: Bacteria > Planctomycetota > Planctomycetia > Gemmatales > Gemmataceae > CAYYJM01. The sequence goes on along the minus strand of CAYYJM010000277.1, from coordinate 7,297 downwards.
CGACGATGACCAGCCGCAGCGAGGCGAGGCCGGCCGGTTCGGCCCGCTCCAGGATGAAACCCACGAAGGCCGGCGTGCCCAGGAGCATCGTCGGTCGGTAGTCGGCCAGCTTCTGCACCAGGCCGGCCGTGTCCGTCGGGTCGGGATGTCGCACGACCCGGATACCGGACAGCAGCGGTAGCAATCCGGTGACCGACATGCCGAAACTGTGGAACGGCGGCAGGAAGCCGAGCATCACATCGGCTCGCGTCAGACCGATGTGAGCCACGCCCATGCGGATGTTGGCGATCAGGTTGCGATGCGTCAGCGGCACCGCCTTGGGAGCCTTCTCGCTGCCGCTGGTGAACAGCACCACCGCCGGCTGATCCGGGTCGAGCCTCGGCACGCTCGCCCGGACACTGCCGGGGAACCAGCGTACGCCGAGCCAGCGACGCAGCAACTCGACCTTGCCGAAGGTCGCCCGAACGTCCTCCAGAAAGACGAACTGCGTGCCCGTCACCTCGATCGCCGTCCGATTGACGAACGCCTTGCTGGTCACGACGTGGCGAAGGTTCATGAGCCGGGCGGCATGAGCCAGGTTGGCCGGACCGGTCGTCCAGTTCAGCACGACGGGCAGCTTGCCGGCCATGAGCAGGGCGTGCAGGGCGATATCGGCCGCCACGGAGGCCGGCAGGAGCAGGCCGACGTTGTCGCCGTCGAGCTTGCGGAAACGATCCGCCATGGCCAGGACGGCGATGAGCATCTTCTCATAGGTGACCACGCCGGCCAGGTCGTCGGCCTCGGCCACGTCGTGCCGGCTGGTCAGGGCCCGCTCGACGAACGCCGCCGGGATCGTCTCGGCCAGGACGAGACTGTCGGTGGAACTGGCCGGCTTGAACCACTCCTTCGGTGCGGGCTTCGGCCGCCCCTTCTTGCTCAGGCCGGCCGCCAGGGCGTAGACCTGACCCACCGTCGCCGGCGTCTCGTCGGCGTGAAAAGCGAAGCGCCGCTCGACGGCCAGTTGCAGGTCCATCCGCGACAGACTGTCGAAGCCGAGCGACTCCAGGGTCGTTTCCGGCGTCAGCTCACGCTGGTCGTCCGGGTCCGGGGCTCCACGTCGCTCCTCGATCTTGAGGCGGATGATCTGGTCCGCCTCGGCGCGGACCTCCGGCCGGATCTTCGACACGTCCACGCTCTCGACCGTGGGCGGCGGCGGGTACTCGTACTCGCGCGGACCAAGGAACCAGTGGTAGGGCACGAACGTCGGCGGCTCCTGCCCCTCGGCGTTGTACCACGCCTCGAACCACGGGTTGACCCGGTCCACCTCCCGCGGTGGCAGCTGGCTCTTATCGACCACCTGGTAGGTCTGCGTCACGGTTCGCCGGGGCATGAAGAAGATCAGGTTGGCCAGCACCCAGCCGAGAGCCGCCGGGATGGAGCCGAGCAGGTCGGGCAGCTTGCCGGTGTAGGCGTAGCTGGCCCAACTGCCCCACAGGCCGCGCGTCCGAACGACGACGAGATTCACCTCCGGCACCGCGCGCAGGATCTCCGTCAGGGCGGCGGCACTGCCGAGGTGTTCCAGGCCGTCGCGCTGGAGTCGGCCGGAGGGCCACATCACGAAGTTCTCGCCGCGCTTCAGGCCGTCGATCACGTCCTGCACCGCCTTGCGCGCCTTCTCGCGAGCCTTCGCGTCGAACTGCCCCATCGGCGGCACCTCGGCCGCGTTGAGCAGCTTCATCAGGGTGCCGAGAAAGAAGCCCTTGAAGTGTTCGATGAGCAGCATCGGACGCGGTCGCTTGCTGCCGAACGTGCGCGTGTAGACGATCAGCGGATCGACGAATGCCGGATGATTCGGCAGGATCAGCGTCGGCCCCTTGAGGCCGGCGACCTGGTCCAGGCCCTTCGTCTGGATGCGATAGCGCAGCCAGAGCAGGAAGCGGAAGCACACCACGGCCAGATAGCGCAGGGCGAACAGCATGGCTGGGTTCCCTCGATCGTCTGATTTAGCCGCCGGCTTGCCGGCGGGTTTTCGTCCCGAAGCGATGACGGCTCGATCGTTCAGATCCGCGCGCGCAGCACCTTGTAGTCGGTCTTGCCGGTGCCGAGAACCGGGATCTCGTCCACCTGACGCACCTCGTTGAGCCGCATGACACCCTGGAAGCCGGCCTGCTCCAGGAGCTGATTCGCCTCGCGGAGGGTCAGGTTCGGAACCGTCGTGAACAGCACGAGGTGGGCCCGGCCGCCCTCCCGCTCGACGCCCTCGACGGCGATCTGTGGCTGCCGTTCCTTCGGCGGGTACGCCTCGGCGAGCGGCTCCTCCAGCGCCGGCAGAGAGATCATCTCGCCGCCCGCCTTGAGGAAGCGCTTGAGCCGACCACGAAAGTGGATGAACCCCTCCGCATCGAGACACGCCAGGTCGCCGGTGACGTACCAGCGTTTGCCGCCCAGATCGAGGAACGGCGAATCCCCCTCGTGACCGACGTAGCCGGGGAAGATCGTCGGCCCCGAGACGAGCAGCAGCCCCTGCTGGCCGGTCGGCAGCGGCTCGTGCGTCGCCAGATCGACGATGCGCACCTCGACGCCGTGGAAGGGCTGGCCGACCGTGCCGGGCTTGTTCCGACCGGGTCGGTTCGCCGACACGACCGGCGAGCATTCCGTGATGCCGTAGCCCTCCAGCAGTTGAGCGCCGCGTGTCCGTTCCTGGACCGCGTCGAACAGGCCCTGGGGGCACTTCTCCGCTCCGACGACGATGAGCCGGAGCGAATCGAGATCGCCAGGACCGGCCCGGTCGAGGATGTAGCCGACGAAGGTCGGCGTCCCGGCCATCAGCGTCGGCCGATAGCTGGCCAGCTTGCGCGACAGGCCGCCGGCGTCGGTCGGGTCGGGATGCCGGACGACGCGGATGCCGGACAGCAGCGGCATGAGGCCGGTGATCGTCAGGCCGAAACTGTGGAACGCCGGCAGGAAGCCGAGAATCGAGTCGCTCCGGTGCAGCTGGAACCCCTCCAGGGCCATGCGGATGTTGGCGATCAGGTTGCGATGCGTCAGCGGCACCGCCTTGGGAGCCTTCTCGCTGCCGCTGGTGAACAGCACCACCGCCGGCTGATCCGGAACGATCTTCGGCAGACCGGCCCGGACGCTGCCCGGCATCCAGCGAATGCGGAACAGCAGACGAAGCAGCTCGAATCGGCCGATGTCGCCGCGCAGGTCTTCCAGGAAGTTCATCCGCACGTCGGGGATCTCGACGCCGGCACGGTTCAGAAACGTCTTGCTGGTGACGATGTTCCGCAGGCCCATGAGACGGGCGGCGTGGGCCAGGTTGGCCGGCCCGGTCGTCCAGTTGAGAACGACCGGCAGCTTACCGGCGAAGAGCAGGCCGAGCAGGGTCACGTCGCAGGCCGCCGAGGCCGGCAGGAGCAGGCCGACATTGTCGCCGTCGAGCCTGCGGAAGCGCTCGGCCATGCTGAGGACGCCGACCAGCAGCTTCTCGTAGGTCAGCACGCCGGCCAGGTCGTCCACCACGGCCACGTCGCGCCGACAGCGCAGAGCCCGCTCGATGAACGCCGCCGCCACGGTGTCCCCCTCGATGCCCAGGGGCACGTCGCTGACCAGCGGCGCGAACCATTCCGGCGGCACCGGCTTCGCCGCGTCCTTCCGGGCCAGGCTGTTCAGGCCGAGACTGTCCAGCGTCGTCTCGGAGGGCAGCGTCGCCGGTGCGATCTTCTCGCCGCGAATCTCCTCGATCTTGTGGGCCAGTTCCTGCTCGACCTCGGCACGGATCGCCGGATCGACCTGCGACACGTCCACCGTCTCGAGCGTCGGCGGCGGCGGAAAGACGTACTCGCGTGGGCCGAGGAACCAGTGGTAGGGCACAAACGTCGGCTCCTCGCGTCCCTCGGCGTTGTACCACGCGTCGAACCACGGGTTGACCTGATCCACCTCCAGCGGCGGCAGCTGGCTCTTATCGACCACCTCGTAGGTCTGCGTCACGCTGCGTCGTGGCATGAAGAACAGGAAGTTGGCCAGCAGCCAGGCGACGGCCCGCCTCATGGCCTGATACATGTCGGGCAGTTTGCCGGTCGGCGCGACGCTCGACATGCTGCCGAACAGACCGCGTGTCCGGACGACGACGACGTTCACCTCGGGAACGGCCCGCAGGATCTCGGTCAGCGCGGTGGCACTCCCGAGGTGTTCCAGGCCATCGCGTTCGAGTCGGCCCGATGGCCAGATGACGAAGTTCTCGCCGTTCCGAAGGCCCTCGATCACGGTCTGGATGGCCTGGGCGGTCTTCTCACGCACCCGGGCATCGAACTGATCCAGCGAGGGCACCTCGGCCGCGTTGAGCAGCTTCATGAGCGTGCCCATGACCGGGCCCTGGAAATTGCCGACGAAGAGCATCGGTCGCGGCTGCTTGATCGGCCAGGTCTGCGTCATCACGATCAGCGGATCGACCAGGGCCGGATGGTTGGGCAGGATCAGCGTCGGCCCCCGGAGAGCGCGGACCTTCTCCAGGCCCCGCGTCCGGAGGCGGTAACGCATCCAGACGAGGATGCGAAAGAAGTAACAGGCGACAAAGCGAACCACGAACAGCATCACGAAGGCTCCCGCGCTGATCCTACGATCAGGCTTCCTGGCTGGGAAGTGAAATCCATCGGGCTCCCTCGTTCGTCGGGTTGTGGGAGACTCCAATCACCCCCTGGCAGGATCTTATCATGTTCGCGCTCGTTGTTGCAGTGGTGCCGCTCGTCGCTCCGGTTCCGGAGGTGGTTCCGCTGATTCAGACCGCGTCCGAGGTTCGCGCGCTGGCCGTGAGTTCCGATGGCAAACTGCTGGCCATCGGCGGAGGCGATCGCAAGATCACGCTTCGCGACCTGACCACGGGCAAGGAACTGCGCACCCTTCAGAGTTCGGGGCCGGTCGCCAGTCTGGCCATCAGCCCCGACGGTAAGCACCTCCTCGTCGCCGCCCTGGACGGGACCGTCTCGGCCTGGGATCTCGCCTCCGCGAAGCTGATCTGGCGGCTGACCACGGGCGGCGGAGGCCAGCCGCCCGCGCCGCGAACGATCGCGCTCAGTTCCGATGGCAAGCGTCTGGCCGTCGGTGTCGAGGATGGTCAAATCCTGCTGGCCGATCCGGCGACGGGCAAGGTACTCGCCCGAGCGATGGGCCACACCCGCGCGACGACCGGAGTCGCCCTGAGTCCGAACGGCAAGCTGCTCGCCTCGATCGGCGAGGATGGCAAGCTCGTCGTGTGGAACGCGACGAATCTGGAGCAGATCCGCCGAGCCGACGCCGACGAGCGTGCGGGCTGGGCGGTGGCCTTCAGCCCGGACAGTACCCACCTGGCGACCGGCGGCGAGGACCGCCTGGTGAAGCTCTGGGACGCCAACCTCGTCCGCGAACAGCGTCGCCTGGACGGCCACAAGGATACCGTCCTGGCGGTCGTGTACGCTCCCGATGGCAAGACCCTGGCCAGCGCCGGTCAGGACGGCGCGATCATCGTCTGGGAGACGGACACGGGCAAACCCGTGGCCCATCCCGGCAGCCATCCCGGAGCGGTCCACTGCCTGGTGTACACTCCCGACGGCAAGAAGCTCCTCAGCGGCAGCGCGGACCGGACCGTGCGGATCTGGACGCTGGGGCAGTAAACGCTCTCTCAGGTCGCCTGGAAGTGGGCCGTGTTGAAGTACACCTCCTGCTCCTGCTCGCCCGGCGACAGCACGGCCAGCAGGCGCGCCGTGGCCCGGGCCAGGGCGGCCTCGTCCGGCAGGGCTGCGGCCGCGTACGGCCGACCCGGCACGCGATCGCACAGGAGCAGGCCGAACTCGCCGATCGAGACGGCCAGGGCCAGCCCCGCAGGACGGACGCTGCCCTGACAGCTCACCGGTCCCGTCTCCAGAGCGCGGAACAGGCGCTGGGCCTGCAAGGCGGCCTCGTGCCGGTCCAGGGACAGAAAGTCGGCCGAGCCGAGCGTCGCCGTCGCGACCAGGTCCCAGGGCAGTTCGCGCGGCCGGAGGATCAACAGCGTCCGCGCGGTCGGCGGGGCCAGGATGCCCAGGGCCAGCGGGCCCGCGTCGATGTCGGCCACGCGCCGAAACGGCATGTCACTTCTCCTCAGCCAGTTTCTTCAGCTCGGGCAGATGCTTCCTGGCCTCCACGACGGCGGCGGCATCCTGGCCATCGACCAGGATTTGCGACCACAGTTTGATCGCCGCCCGGGCCATGTCCGGCCGCTGGTCGGCGTACACCTTGGGCAGATCGCTCGTGGTGTAGGCCGTCAGACCCCGCGCCTGGGCGATCAGAAAGCGGCGCTGCTCGGCGATGTCCGCCTCCTCCCAGGGCCGCTCGTTCTTCGCCTCGTAGGCTTCGAGCAGTCGCTTCGCCGCAGTCGCTGGCCTCGTGTCGGGCCAGCGTTCCAGGCAGGCCTTGAGCTGCATCAGGCCGCTGTAAACCGTCGCCGTCTTCTCCAGCCGTTTCTTGCCCTCGTCGAGCAGGGCCTGGGCCTGCTCCGCACGAGAGGCCGTGCCGGCGAGGCGGCTCGCGGGAAAGGTCTTCGCCAGCTCGCGCCGCTTCGCCGTTCCGGTGTCGAGCCACTGGATCACCTCGGCCAGCGTCTTCGCGTTCGGCACGCCGTGGCCCTGACCGGGGACGACCTTGACCAGCGTTCGGACGCCGACATCCTTGAGCATCGGCCCGCGGAAGGACTCGGCCTCGCCCCGGTTGAAATCCTTCTCGCCGACGACGAAGGCGACATTCAGCCGATCGATGCAGCGTTGTCGGAGGTACGACTCCTCGCGTAACGGGGCCGCCGCTCCGATGCTCAGGATGCCGCCGAACAACTCGGGCAGGCCGAAGCCGATGGCACAGGCCATGCGGGCTCCGCCCGAGAAGCCGGCGACGTAGGTGCGGTCGGCATCGATGGGAAGCAGGGTGCGGACCTCGTCGAGGACGCTCAGGGCCATGTGGACGCGCTGCCGAGGCGGGACGTTGTTGCCGGCTCCGCGCACGGCGGCACAGGCGAAGCCGAGACTCTTGCACGCCTCGATCACGGGGCCGGAGCCGCCGGCGTTGTTGTCGGCCGCGATGTACAGGACGAGCCCGATCGGTTGCTTGCCCTTCAACGCGGGCACGAACAGGTCGAAGGTGGTCGTCTTCGGGTCGTGATCGCCCAGCCACTCGGCCGGCGGCGCGGCCAGGCTCTGGCTGGCGACGGCGAAGGTCCAGTCCTGTTTCGTGGCCTGGCTGACGGGCACCTTCGCATTCAGGCCCGGTTTCAGCGGGGCGGCCTGGACGAGAGTGGCGACCGAGAAGACGAGCA
>CAYYJM010000276.1:6050-8140 GCA_964471755.1 uncultured Alcaligenaceae bacterium | reverse complement strand
GCGTGCATTACTTTCCTTACTGCCGATAGCCGCCGGCTTGCCGGCGGGGTTTCGTCCCGGGCACCGCCGGCGAACCGGCGGCTAAATGGGGCTCAATACACCGCGTCGGGATCGACGCCGCCGGCCTTCTGGCTGGCCACGGCTCCCGCTCCATAGCGGAAGTGCCACTTCTCGGCCGCCCGCATGCCGTGCAGGTCTTCCAGGGTCAGGCCGTACTTCGCGAACCACGGCGTGGCCCGGCCCTTGACGAGTTCGTCGATCTGCCGGACGCGATCGCAGCACTCGCCGTGGGCGAACTTCCGCCGTGCTTCCGGCCCATCCTGGAGGAAGTACTCCTTCCAGAAGGCCCGGCCGCCGAGGACGCCGCTGGCTCCGTGTCCCACCGCCAGCTCGACCTGTTTCTTGTACTGCGGGAAATCGACGCCCGCGCTGAGCAGCACCCAGGGACGCTCACTGGCCGCGTTCAGCTTCTCCAGGTTGGCGTGCGAGACGGCGTCACTGTCGCCGACGTTGCCGGGGAACTCGGCCTTGTAGATGTCGCACCAGCGGCTGAGGTACTTCGCGCTCTCGATGACCGTCTCGGCCTTGCGGGCCAGGTAAGCCGGGCTGTCCTTCTTCTCGTTGCCGAACGGGAAGGCGACCGGTTCGAGCAGGAAAAGGATGTCGTGCTTCTGGCATTCCTCATAGACCTGCTGCACCAGGCGGAACTGATGTTCGGCGCTTTCCGGCTCATTCGGCTCGAACGGAGCCAGCAGCTTGACCGCGTCGGCCCCGCAGCGCTTGATCTTGCCGACGCTCCAGCCCGGTTCGATCGCTCCCAGCGGAGCCCCGACCGCGTTCTTGCCGCTGCCGGACTGCTCGACGCGGACCAGCATGCCGACGTGGGCCGGGATGTGGAAGCTGGCCACGGTGTTCCAGACGCCGTAGTAGCCATCGACGAGGATGGCCGAGGCCTGCTTCGAGAGCGCGTCGGCCAGTTCGATCTTGGCCTCGACGATCTCCTGATAGGTCGCGTCGCGATCCTGGCCCTTCTTCTTGAGAGCGTCCTTGATCATGTTGATCATGGAGCTGTTCTGATCGGTGGCCACCATGGTCAGGGTGCCGTTGGCGTTGCAAATCCGCTGCAACCCCCGGAGTTTGCCGGGAGTCAAACCCAGCCCAAGCAGGCGGGTCACGTTCATATCGAAATCTCCTTACCGTTGGCGAATCGCCGTCCGGCGTCCATCGTGCCGGACGCCGTCTACCCCGTCATCTTAGGTGCCACCCCGACGCGAGCAAGTCGGACAGGGTTCGGGAATCGCTCAACCCGAGAAGCGGCTCGTACCGATGTAAGGGGTGTCGTCACTCGGTGTGATTCCGCCGCCGAGAACGACCGGCGAGCCTCCCTCATGGTGGCGCTCACTGCCCCGGCAGCGAGTGCCGCACGATCCGCCCTACCGGGTGGATCGGTTCCGAAGGTTCGCCGGGACCCTCTACCCCCGTGGAGGGTCGTGGTCGGATGGCTGGTGCCGGGCACGGCAGCGACCGGGACTTCCGACAGTCCCGAGCCCGCGCCGCGACGGGGTGCGACCCCTGCTCCCGAACGCCTGGCACCAGCCTCGGGCCAATCCGACTCACCAACTCACGAAGCGTCCGCATTTCTCTTTGCCTTCCGCGTCTCCTGCTCGTACACTCTGCCTCATCACTGTCCCCCAAACGCAATGAGGCCGCAAGGAGCAGATTCCATGTCCATGTTCATCGGTGAGGCCCTGGCGGGCGACGGCAACGAGATCGCCCACATCGACCTGCTGATCGGCTCGAAGGATGGCCCCGTGGGCTTCGCGTTCGCCAACGCGCTGGCGAACCAGTCGGCCGGGCACAACAATCTGCTGGCGGTGGTGACGCCGAACCTGCTCTGCAAGCCGGCCGCGGTGATGGTGACGAAGGTGACGATCAAGGGAATGGGTCAGGCCGCCCAGATGTTCGGCCCCGCGCAGAAGGCCGTCGCCAAGGCCGTCGCCGACGCCGCCGCCGCCCGCCGCCTCGCCCCCGACCGGGCCAGCGACGTGGAGGGAATCGGCGGCGACCTCAGTCACCCCCCCACCAAGAAC
>CAYYJM010000276.1:899-6040 GCA_964471755.1 uncultured Alcaligenaceae bacterium | reverse complement strand
CAATCTGGTCATGGTCGTCGGCGTCTTCATCCACCACGCCGCCAAGGACAACGACAAGATCTACCAGTACAACTACGAGGCCACCAAACTCGCCATCGAACGGGCCATGAAGAACGAGCCCAAGGTCGCCGAGATCAACGCCAAGAAGGACACGGTGGCGCATCCGATTTACGGGAAGTAAGCGGACTCGGTCCGAACAGACAGGGTGGGCCGCGCCGTCAGGCAAGAGCCCACCCTGCACGCTCCTCATTCGCCCGGACACTTCAGGACGAACCTCATGTCCGACGAACGCCGCAAGATCCTGATCCAGCTCGACACCGACGCGCAACCCAGCGTCTTCGATCGTGTCGTCGCCATCGACGCGGGAGCCGACGTGGTCTTCAGCTATGGCAACGTCGAGCCGGTCCACGTTCGCAACCTCGTCCACGGAGCCATCTTCACACGCGGTCCGAAGCACCTGCGTTACACGGCTATCTTCATCGGCGGCAGCGATGTCGCCGCCGGTGAGCAACTGCTCGCCGCGGTCAAGCAGGCGCTGCTGCCACAGTATGGCCTGACGGTGTCGGTGCTGCTGGACCCGAACGGCTCGAACACGACGGCGTCCGCCGCGGTCCGCGCCGCCGCCCGCCATCTTGACCTGAGCCAGGTCAGCGCTCTGGTGCTGGGCGGCACCGGGCCGGTCGGCCAGCGTGCGGCGGCCCTGCTCCTGGCCCACGGCGCAAAGGTCGCGATCGCCTCGCGCGCCTTCGATCGGGCCAGGGCGGCGGTCAAGCAGGTCAGCGTCCGCTTTCCCAACGCCCAGATCGAGGCGATCGCCACCGGCGACGTCAACGATCTGCGCCAGGCTCTGACGGGCCGACAACTCGTCATCGGCGCTGGTGCGGCCGGCATTCAGCTGCTGCCGCTGGCGGCACGGGAGGGGCTGACCGATCTGAAGGTGGCCATCGACCTGAACGCGACTCCGCCGCTGGGCATCGAGGGCGTCGAGCCGATGGAGGCCGGCGTCGAGAAGGACGGCGTGATCTGCTACGGTGCCCTCGGCGTCGGCAGCGTCAAGATGAAGACGCACAAGGCCGCCGTCACGAAGCTCTTCGAGCGCAACGACCAGATTCTCGACATCCACGAGGTCTACGCGATCGCCGGGGCGTTCTGACATTTAGCCGCCGGCTTGCCGGCGGGTTTTCACGATGAAGACCGCCGGCAAGCCGGCGGCTAAATGGACACCACGCGATGCTCCCGCGCGGCCGTGAAGACCGCCTCGCACAGCGCGATCGTCTCGACGTTGTCCGCTCCGCTGATCTCCGGTTCCGTTCCGTCTTCCAGGGCACAGAGGAGCTGCGCCATCGTGCCGACGAACGCATCGGGAAACCAGACCTCGGTCCAGCGCGGCTGGTGCCAGACGCCCGTGGTCCGGTCGGTCCAGTCGAGCGTACTCGGCACCCGATCGGGATAGCCCGGCCAGCCGATGGTGCCGCGAGCCAGGCCCTCGGTTCCCTCGACACGCCAGCGGATGCCGATGTCCGCGCCGCTGCCCTCGCGACAGGGGCCGGCCCAGACGTCGTCCCAGCTCGTCGCACGCAGGCCGCTCTCGTACTCCAGGATGTACAGGTTGATGCCGTCGCTGTGCGGGAAGGTCGTTCGCGGATCGGGCCGGGTGCTGGCCAGGACGCGCGTCGGCGTCCCGAACCAGTAGCGGAACGTGTCGAGGTGGTGGATGCTCATGACGAACGTCGCCAGCGATGGCAGTCGCTGGCTCCACGGCATCCAGTGTGGGATGGCCCGCATCTCGATCGTCGCCAGGACCGGCTCGCCGAGCGTCCCCTGACGCAGAAGCGACTTCATCGCCCGGATCGACTGATCGTAGCGCATGTTCTGGTTGACGGCGAGGACGATCCCGGCTCGCTGACATATCTCGGACAGTTCTCGGGCCTCGCGCAGCGACATCGCCAGAGGCTTCTGGGCCAGGATGCCACGCAGTCGGCCCGCGCCGAGTTCGACCGCCCGGCGCAGCAGGTCCGGTTGCGCGTCCGGCGGGACGGCGACATCGAGAACCTCGATGGTCGGATCGCGCAACAGGTCGTCGATGCTGGCGTGACAGGTGGTCAGGCCATGCAGTCGGCCGACCTCTTCAGCCCGGCCGGGATCGCGCGAGGCGATCGCCACCGGATTGAAGCCGGCGTTCCGGTACGCAACCAGGTGACAGTCGCGCATGATGAAGCCCGCTCCGAGGCAACCGATGCGCCAGTCACGTCGGCGAGGAAGACGCGGCAGATGGTCGAGAGTGGGTGGCATGGCCGCTCATTTAGCCGCCGGCTTGCCGGCGGGGTTTTCGTGTCCAGGACCGCCGGCAAGCCGGCGGCTAAATGAAACTCGGCAACAAACATCAGGGTGCCATCGGCAGCGAGCGCAGCTCGCGCGGCAGCGGGAACGACACGTGTTCTTCGCGGACCACCCGGTTCTCGACGCCCGCCCCGAAGCGGTCGCCCAGCCAGGCCAGCACCTCCTGCACGTTCTCCTCCGGTGCGCTCGCCCCGGCCGTGACCAGGACGGTCATCTCCGACGCGAACCACTCCGGCCGGAGTTCGCTGGCCCGGTCGATCAGGTAGGCCGACTTGCCCTGCATACGGGCGAGTTCCGCCAGGCGATTGCTGTTGCTGCTGTTCTGGCTGCCCAGCACGATCACGACGTCAGCCTCGGGCACCAGCTCCCGAACGGCCTCCTGGCGGTTGGTCGTCGCGTAGCAGATGTCCGACTTCGATGGCCCGGCGATCTGCGGGAAGCGGCGCTTCAATACCGTGATGATCGCCTCGGCATCCTCGATGCTGAGTGTCGTCTGGGTCAGGTAGGCGACCTTCGCCTCGGCCGGCAGATCGAGGGCCTCGGCCTCGGCCACGTCCTGCACCAGGCGGATGGCCAGCGGGGCCTCGCCCATGGTGCCAACCACCTCGTCATGGTCGGCGTGGCCGATCAGCAGGATCTGATAGCCCTGCTGGGCGAAGCGGATCGCCTCGTTGTGAACCTTGGTCACCAGTGGACAGGTCGCGTCGATCGCCCGCAAGTTTCGCTCGGCGGACGCCTTGCGGATGGCCGGGGCGACGCCGTGGGCGCTGTACAGGACCGTGGCTCCGGAGGGAATCTCCTCGATGGCATCGACGAACACGACGCCCTGACCGCGGAAGCGTTCGACAACGGGTCGATTGTGTACGATTTCGTGGTAGACGTAGAGCGGGGTGCCGAACAGGTCGAGGGCCCGTTGCAGGCTCTCGATGGCCATGTTGACCCCCGCACAGAAGCCTCGCGGGTTGGCCAGGATGATCTTCATGAAGCGACTCCTTCAGCGCCTGCCAACTCGCGAGGGAAGATGGCGTCCGAGCCCGTGGCCAGGTTACCCGTGGCCTGGCTTAGTTGAACTTGACGCCGTCCTTGCCCGGCGTGATGTAGTGCTTCTTGTCCTTGGTGCTAACCACACCCGTGACGCTACCCTCGGCCGGAGAACGGCAGACCTTACCGTGGTACTTCTCCTTGGCACCCTTGTCGACGAAGTAGTAGGTGGTCGTCTTGCCACCTTCCTTGACCTGGATGACGTTGCCGCAGACCTTGGTTTCGCCGAGGTCGCACTTGCTGCAGGTGATCGTGCCCTTCAGGGTGACCGGCTTGGCATCGCCCTTCTTGTCCTCGGCCTGCACGCCGAAGCCCACCAGAGCCGCCAGGGCCACGGTGAGAACGAGTCCGAACGTGAACTTCATCTTCCTGCCTCCTTATGGGTGAGGACACGCGCCCGTGTCCCTGGGCACATCATAATCATCCGGGCGGCCAGGTAGAAGTACAAATCCGCAATCAGGCCGTTGACGGGTCGGAGGACCCGTCTACAATGGATTTTTTACCCGAGGCCACGGGCGACCACGTCCGCGGGGGAGACGCTATTCGAGAATGCACGCCGCCGCTCAGAAGGCCGAAGTCCTGATCGAGGCCCTCCAGTATGTCCGTCATTTCCGCGACCAGTTAACCGTGATCAAGCTGGGCGGTAGTGCGATGGAGGAGCCGGCCGCCCTGCGCACCACGTTGCAGGACATCGTCGCGCTGGCAGCTCTCGGACTGCGGCCCATTCTCGTGCATGGCGGTGGCAAGGCGATCGACCGGGCCATGGCCGCCGCCGGTCTGCAACCGCGAAAGATCGAGGGCCGGCGCGTGACTGACGACGCCACCCTGGAGATCGTCGTCCGCACGCTCCAGCGGGAGTCGGCCGCCCTGGTGAGCCAGATTCGCGCCCTGGGTGGCCAGGCGTTCGCGGTCCATTCCGAGCCGCATCAGGCCCTCTTCGGTGAGAAATTCTCCCTGCGCGGGCCACAGGGCCAGCCGATCGATCTCGGCCATGTCGGCGTCGTCACGCGCGTCGAGGGCTGGCTGCTGACACGGTTGGCCCAGGCCGGCTTCATCCCCGTGATTCCCTGCCTGGCTCAGACCGAAAGCGGGGCCTGGCTCAACATCAACGGCGACACCGCCGCCGCGGGCGTCGCCGGCACCCTTCGCGCCGAGAAGTTGATCTTCCTGACCGACACGCCCGGCATCCTCCTGGATCGTCAGCGGCCCGAGACGCTCCAGCGCAGCCTCGACGCCCGGGCCTGCGAGGAACTCATCGCTCGCGGCCTGATCAGCGACGGCATGATCCCCAAGGTCGAGGCCTGCCTGGAAGGTCTGCGTGCCGGCGTTCGCAAGACGCACATGATCGATGGCCGCGCCTCGCACGCCCTGCTGCTGGAGATCTTCACGGACACTGGCGTCGGCACCGAGATCATCCTGCGTTCGTAGTCATTGATCACGAATCACCTGTCAATGACGAAGGAGGCCCGCACATGAACCCCGCCACCCTCGAACGGTTCCAGAAGTACGTCATCGGAAACTACACGCGCTACTCCGTTTGCCTCGTTCGCGGCGAGGGCTCGCGCGTCTGGGACGACAACGGCACCAGCTATCTGGACCTGTTTCCCGGCTGGGGTTGCAGCCTGCTGGGTCACTGTCCGCCGCGCATCGTCAAGGCCGTCCAGGACCAGGTCGCACGGCTCATCCACGTGCCGAACACCTGGTACGTCGAGTCTCAGGGGGCCTTCGCCGAGGCCCTGAGCGAGCGGACCGGCTGGGGC
>CAYYJM010000276.1:0-889 GCA_964471755.1 uncultured Alcaligenaceae bacterium | reverse complement strand
TCTTCTGCAACAGCGGCACCGAGGCCAACGAGGCCGCCCGCGAGCTGGCCCGGCTCAACGCCACCACTGGTCGCTACAAGATCATCTCGACTCTGAAGAGCTTCCACGGTCGGACGATGGGAGCCCTGTCGGCGACCGGTCAGCCGAAGTACCACGCCGGCGTCGGCCCTCTGCTGCCCGGTTTCGTTCACGTCCCCTTCGGCGATCTGAGCGCGGCGACGGCGGCCGTCGATGCCGAGACGTGCGCCATCCTGGTCGAGCCGATCCAGGGCGAGGGCGGCATCAATCTGCCTCCGGCGGGCTACCTCGAAGGGCTGCGGGCGCTGTGCGATCGTCAGGGGCTGCTGCTGATCTTCGACGAGGTCCAGGCCGGCAGGGGCCGCACGGGCAAGTGGTTCGCGGCCCAGCACTGGAACGTCGCTCCCGACATCATGACGCTGGCCAAGTCGCTCGCTGGTGGCATCGCCGCTGGCGCGATGATCGCGCGGCCCGCCGTCGCCGAGAAGCTCCGGCCCGGGACGCACGCGGCCACGTTCGGCGGCAATCCGATCGCCTGCGTCGCCGGCCTCGCTGCCATCGCC
Organism: uncultured Alcaligenaceae bacterium; assembly: GCA_964471755.1. GTDB lineage: Bacteria > Planctomycetota > Planctomycetia > Gemmatales > Gemmataceae > CAYYJM01. The sequence continues at coordinate 308 of CAYYJM010000276.1, read as the reverse complement.
ACCATCGAGGCCGACGGCCTGCTCGTCAATGCCGGGGTGATTGGCCGATACTTCCAGGAACGCTTCACCGCCCTGAAGGCTCGTTGCCCCATTCTCCAGGAGGTGAGGACCTGTGGCGGCATGATCGGTCTGCAACTCTCCGTGGACGGCACCGCGATCGTCGAGGCGTGCATGAAACGGCGTCTGCTGATCAACTGCACTCAGGGGTCGGTCCTCCGGTTGCTGCCGGCGATCAACCTCAGTGCGGTCGAAATGGAAGAAGGTGCCAGCATCCTCGAGCAGGTGCTGCAAGATGTCTCGGCGAGCGG
>CAYYJM010000275.1:0-8145 GCA_964471755.1 uncultured Alcaligenaceae bacterium | reverse complement strand
TGGGTGCCGACCTGGACCACGCGCTTGTGTTTGCGAGCGGCGGCGACCATCGCCTGCCCCTCGACGACATCGGTGCTGATCGGCTTCTGCACATAGACGTCGGCCCCGGCCTGGACGGCGGCGATCATCGCCAGGGCGTGCCAGTGGTCCGGCGTGCCGACCAGGACCATGTCGAGGTCCTTCTCGGCGAGCATCTTGCGGTAGTCGCCGAAGGTGCGCGGCTTCTGCTTCGACATCTGCCGGCCAGCGATCTGCTCGGCGGCGTCGGCGAGCATCTTCTGGTCCACGTCGCAGACGGAGACGACCTCGACCTGTGGCGCGACCTGTAGCAGGCGGAACAGATCGCACTTGCCGTACCAGCCACTGCCGATCAGGCCGACACGCGGCTTCTTGTCGGCGACGGCATGGGCGGCATCGACCAGATCGGCCAGGCCGGGAATCGCGGCCCCGGCGGCGATGGCGGAGAGAAAATCACGGCGGTTCATGGTTCGGCCTCCCGGTGCTACTTCAGCTCGCGGATCTTGATGTTGCGCAGTGACAGCGGCAAGGCGTGGTCCTGGAAACCGATGTGCCCCGTCTTCGGCCGATCCTTCAGCTTCATCGTCAGATCGACCACGTTGACCGTCTTGCCGTTCAGGTGGACGGTGAGCTTGTCGTTCTTGTTCGTGATGTGGAACGTGTTCCACTCGCCGGCCGGTTTCGCCGCGTTGGCCGTCGGCGGGATGCCGGGGATGATGCCGCCGGAATCGTGGTCGCCCAGCTTCGCGTCGGCCTTCTTGCTGGCCGAGTCGTAGATCTGCACCTCGATGCCCTTCTGCACCGGGCTCTTCACGTCGCCGACGCGGAAGTAGAAGCCGCTGTTGCCCTGCTTCTGAACCTTGTAATCGAAGCTGATCTCGAAGTCGGTGTAGGCCAGTTTCGACCAGAGATAGGCGTCGAAGCGCGACCAGCCCTTTTCGCCGGGGCGCGGTGTCAGGGTGATGGCACCGTCCTTATCCTTGACCCAGTTGCCCTTGGTCGTCCAGTGCTGGCTGAAGTCGCCATCGGGCAGCAGATTGACCCAGCCGTCGGCCTTCTTATCCTCGCCGCTGACCGAGTTCGGGGAGAGGCTTGCGATCAGTCCCGCGAGGAGGACCCATCCGAAGTTGCGCAGCATGATCCGTCTCCTGGAGAGAGAGAAGCGTCACGCCGGGCAGTATACGGGGAACGTGGGGGGGAATGCGAGCCCCTGGTCGAGAACGAGGCTGGGAGAGAGCCCCCTTCTGTAACCCGGATCAGTAGGTGATGTACGAGCCGCACATCAGCATGATCTGATGATCCTTCGTTCCGGCGTCGAACGGCTGACCGGAGCCGTTGAACCAGTCGTAGCGGATCTCGGGGCGGATGTTCACGTTCAGACTGCCACCGGGCCGCCAGTTCAGGCCCCAGACGAGCGACTGAAAGTTGCCATGATACGGGCCGCCGAGATTGTTGAGCGGATTGGGACCGAAGTTCGGATTGCCCCAGCGCTCCGCGGCGGCGAAGCCGGACGGATCGTGGAAGTACTCATAGCGGAAGCCGAGCTTCCAGGCGTCGTTCAGCTTGTAGAAGAGATACGGAACGTAGTTGTAGAACATGCTCGTTTCGAGCCCGTGGTTGCCCTGCCAGCCGAGGTTGTTCTCGAAAACGAACTCGAAGTTGTCGGTCAGGTTGTAGTTGAAGATGTTGGTGACCAGCGTGCGACTGGCGTAGCCGCTGCCGAGGTTCTCCGGTTCCAGGCCCGTGATGACGTTGGTACTCACGTAGCCCTTCTTTTCGGCGAACGTGTACTTGGCCCCGGCCATGTAGGAGACGGAGTTCCGCTGGCGGTCCAGGGCGTCCCAGCCGTTGACCAGGCCGAACATCACCGACAGATTGTCCGTGAGGGCGGCATTGCTCATCATGCCCCAGTGGGTGAAGGGATTCGTCCACATGAAGCCGAACGGCAGCGTGTTGAAGAAGTTGTTGACGGCCTGGACCGTCATGTAGCCGTGGGGCGTGTAGAAGTGGCCGACGCGGACGTTGTATTTCGTGGTGCCGAACTCGGCGTAGGCCTGGGGGATCGTTAGACCGTAGTCCTGATTGTCCCACCACTTCGGTTGCCAGCCCTTGTTCCGGGAGAGTTCAAACCCGCGGCTCTGGCTGGCCAGGTAATCGTTGCCGAAGAAGACGTCGAACGTTGCGCCCCAGCTGAACTCATCGTCGCTCAGGGGCCGGGAGAGATTGAACCAGAACTGATTGAGATAGTACCCCTCCTGGTCGTTCGTGGTGAGAGGTCCGTTGTATCGAGTCGAGCCGGCGTTGCTGGCGTTCAGGACGCTGGTGCCATAGAGCCAGCCGGTGAACTTGAACCCGCAAAACGGATCGGGACAGAGTCGCCACGGTTCCTTGCTCGCCTCCTCCTTCTCGTCAGTCGGTGCCAGTGTGTAGTCAGCGGCCGACGCGGCCGGGGTGGGACAGGAGGCACATCCCGGCACGGGACCGCAGGCACTGGTGAAGTGCCCCGGATACGCGATCGAACCGGGATAGCCGACCGGTCCCGGAACTGGGGCCGCCGGAGTTGAAAGGCCCTGCGCCGGAAGCGCCTGAGCCGCAATCGGCGGAGTGGGGAAGGCCGGAGCAGGAACTCCCTGGGCCGACAGAGGCCCGGCGAACGTCGCGAACCACAGAGCCAGCGACGGGGTATAGCGAGGACGCCACATGGGTAGTTGATCTCCCTCCTTGGAAGTAATGAGCCGCAGGATTCTCTTCCGTCCGTGAGACCGGAAAGAGGGCACGAATCTCCCTACCCGGATCAAACGGACGCAAGAAGAAAGATCGACGAGTCGGCGTGGACTCTTCAATCTGCTTGCACGGAATCCCCTTACCCAGGTGACGTCGCGGTCGCAGCGTGCCCGGCCGACCCGGTTTCCGCCTCGCTGACCGTGCCAGCAGATTAGGCGTGGATTGCACGAAACACCGGCACAGGGCCGAAGCGGATGACACGGCGTTATCCCGAACGTGTTCACTCCGCAGGAGTAAGGATCGGGGTGTCGTAATTGATCAAGGTCGGCATTCCATTTGCTAATCACCCTCATTTCATCGCAACGAAGCAGTGGATCTGGGCCTGGTAGGACGACTTTGAACTGAGGGAATGATGCGACTACGAACTCCTCTATACTTGCTGACCTTGGTGGTGGCGCTTGCGTGTCTGGGGGATTTACGAGCCGAGGATCCCGGGCCAGCTGTGCCGCCGGCCGCGACGATCGACACCGGCAACACCGCCTGGATGCTTATGTCCACCGGCCTGGTCCTGTTCATGATCCCCGGTCTGGCCCTGTTCTACGGCGGGATGGTTCGGCAGAAGAACGTGCTGGGCACCATGATGCACAGCATGGTCGCACTGTCGATCGTCGGCCTGATCTGGATCCTGTACGGCTATTCGCTCGCCTTTGGCACGGCTCAGAGTAACGGCTGGATCGGCTGGGACTGGAACTACTTCGGCCTGGCCGGCGTCCTGCCCGATCAGGTCTTTCCGGGGACGACGATCCCGGTTCTCGTCCACTGCATGTTCCAGGGCATGTTCGCCATCATCACGCCGGCCCTGATCAGCGGAGCCCTCGCCGAGCGGATCAAGTTCGGGCCATACTGCCTGTTCGTCGCCCTGTGGGTGACACTCATCTACTGTCCGCTGGCCCACTGGGTCTGGGCCGTCGATGCCAGCGGCGCGGTCGGCTGGCTCGGCAAGATGGGCGCGTACGACTTCGCCGGCGGGACGGTCGTCCACATCGCCGCAGGCGTCTCTGGCCTGTGTGCCATCCTGCTGCTGCGCAAGCGGCTCGGCTATCCGCAGCAGGCCGTCATCCCGAACAGCCTGGTGCTGACGCTCACCGGCGCGGGCCTGCTCTGGTTCGGCTGGTTCGGCTTCAATGGCGGCAGCGCCCTGGCGGCGAACGGCCTGGCCGGGGCCGCCCTGACGGCGACCCAGGCGGCGGCGGCGACGGCCGGCCTGAGTTGGCTCCTGGCCGAGTGGCTCCATCGCGGCCGGCCGACCGCTCTGGGCCTGGCGTCCGGCATGGTCGCCGGCCTGGTCGCCATCACCCCCGCCGCTGGCTTTGTCACACCGCTGTCAGCCATCACCATCGGGGCCATCGCCGGTGTCGTCTGCTACCTGGCCGTATCGCTCAAGCCCTGGCTCCGCTACGACGATTCCCTCGATGCGTTCGGCGTCCACGGCGTCGGTGGTCTGCTCGGCGCGGTCCTGACGGGCGTCTTCTGCGTCCAGGCCAGTCCGCTTCTCGCTCCGGGCTCCAGCCAGCTTTTCGTGCAGGTCTACGCATCCCTTGTCGCGGTCGTCTTCGCCTTTGTCGGCACGGCCATCCTCGTCCTGGCGATTGATCGGACGATGGGCTTCTGCCTCGACCCGGCCGATGAGACGGAGGGCCTCGACCTGACGCAGCATGGCGAGGTCGGCTTCGATCTCGGCTTCGCGGCGGAGACGGTGCCGGAGACGCCGCATGTCGAGCCGCGTGCGGCGACCGTGCCGCCGGTCGGCCCGGCCCGCCGCTTTACGGTCGTCGTCGATGGGGTCTCGGCTCATGAGTTGATGCAGGTCTGGTCGGAGCTGTGTCAGAACGGTTCGACGCCGCCCCCAACCGAGTTCAAGGAGATTTATTCGCACGTTACCACGGTTCAGGGCAATCGCTTCCGCTTCCGTGACGGCGACCCGGCGGTGATGAGCGCCAACCTGCGGCGTCTGTTCGCCACCCGGCTGGGTGGCAAGACCTTGCGGACGAGTATTGAGGAGAACCGCGCATGAAGATGATCGTGGCCATCATTCGCCCCGAACGGCTCGAGGCGGTCCAGCAGGCCCTCAATGAGTGCGACGTCTACCTGATGACGGTGTCCGACGTGCGCGGTTGCGGCCGACAGCGCGGCTACACGGAGGTCTACCGCGGCACCGAGGTACGCGTCAATCTGCTGCCGAAGATCAAGCTGGAGATCGCCATCAACGATGCGTTCGTCGAGGCGGCGGTGGAGGCGATCTTGCTGGCGGCCCGGACGCCGGAGACGGGGCAGATCGGTGACGGCAAGATCTTCGTGATGCCGCTGGACGACTGCGTGCGCATCCGCACCGGCGAACGGGGGCCCGAAGCGATCGGGCCGTGAGAAGTACGAGCGCGTCCCAGGCGAGCGTGGGGCGTCAGCCCCATGACTCTTCGCCGTCAGCGCGATCCCGGCGAGCGTGGGGCGTTAGCCCCATGAGATCCGGGACATCCGGGACACGGCGAAGACGAGGAGTCATGGGGCTGACGCCCCACGCTCGCCAGGGACGCGCTCGTACTTGCTCCGCCAGATCTCGAACAGCAGCACGTCCATGCGTCGGTCGTTCGGCGTCTGGTAACTCAGCCCCGCCTCGGAGATGATCAACCCCGTGAAGCCGATCTCCTGGAACAGTTCCAGAACTGGGAAGACCATCTCGCGGCTGGCGTACATCGGCCGGTGCATGTCCATGCCGGCCCAGTAGCCGGGCATGTGGACGTGACGCACCTTCGTCGCGTAGCGCCCCAGGAACGTGCGGAGCGTCTCCAGGAAGCGATCGAACGGCGCGTCGAGCAGGGTGAACTTCCAGACGTGTTCGACGTCGAGCGTCAGGGCCGGGTTGACCTCGGCCCAGCGCCAGAACTCATCAGCCGGCAGTTCGCCGTTCTCCACCGCCAGCGGCAGATTCGGTTCCAGGGCGTAAAGCCCGGCGGCATGGGCGTCGTACACGTCCTGATGGATGACGACCGCCGGCAGGGCCAGCTCGCGGACCAGTCGCACCAGGGCCGGCAGCGTGACGGCCGGCTCGTTGATCCGGTTGGGAGCGTGGGCCGCCAGACGCAGCGGATAGTGCCGGGCGAGACGAACGATGGCCGGCACGTCGGTCAGGAATTTTTCGCTGAGCCACAACTCGGCGGCGTGAAAGCCGGCGTGAAGGGCCTGCTCGAACAGCGTCGCCTGGGGCGCGAACTTGGTCGCCAGGTGCAGCACGCTCCGCTCCTCCTCGGGCCTTGGGACCACCTGGAGAATAGATCGTTTGAACCGGCAAAAAATCAAGGCGAAATCCGAAGAATTATTGTCCAGAAACGGGCTGTCATTTCGTTCAAGAGAGAGGAGGCGAGAATCGCCCCCTCTCCCAACACCAAGCCAAGCCGTCGCCAGGCGCGCCGCCCCGGGGCCCAACAGGCCCTCCCGGGGCGGTGCGTCGTTGGTGGGGGGACGAACCGCCGCACGCCGACTGCGACTCTTTGCTTGTCGCCCTGCGCTTTCAGTGCTAGCATCCTCCGAGAGTTCTCAACAGGGGGGGGGGCGGACATGCAAAAACTCGGACTCGGGCTCGCCATCGTCGTCATGCTGTCGGTCGGGCTGGTCCTGCGGACCACGCTGGGCGATACGAAGTCCACCAACCCGCCAGGCACGGCGAACCAGGGCCCGGCCAAGCTCGCCGTCCTGCTCGTCTTCGATCAGATGCGCGGCGACTACGTCGCGCGCTGGCAGCCCCTGTTCGGCGAGGGCGGTTTCAAGCGCCTCATGCGCGAGGGCGTCTGGTTCGATCACTGCCATTACCCCTACGCCTCGACGATGACCGGGCCGGGCCATGCCTCCATCTCGACGGGCTGCTCGCCGAACGTTCACGGCATCGTCGCCAATGACTGGTACGACCTCGGCCAGGCCGCCAAGGTCAACTGCGTCGCCACCGATCGCTACTCCCTGGTGTCCGGCACGATGTTGAAGAAAGGGCAGAAGCCGCTGGCCGGGGCGAGTCCAGACCTGAAGCTCGCCCCGAGCATCGGCGATGCGGTCAAGGTCGGCACCGAGAACAAGGGCCGGGTCTTCGCCCTGTCGATCAAGAATCGATCCGCCATTCTGCCGGGCGGCAAGTCTCCCGATGTGTGCTACTGGTTCAGCTCCGACCTGGGCCAGTGGGTCACCTCGACCTACTACCGTGATCGCGTCCATCCCTGGGTTGCCGAATTGAACCGCACCAACCCGGCCGAGAAGTACTTCGACCACGTCTGGAAGCGAACCGAGGGAGTCGATTTCGAGAAGTATGCCGGCCCGGACGACGTGGAAGGAGAGGGAGCGCGCAGCTATGGCTTTGGCCGCACCTTCCCGCACGCCATCGTCGGCAACAAGGACCACACGACGAAAAGTCGCAACGAGGCCGTCCTGTTCACGCCGTTCGGCAACGAGATGCGGCTGGAGGCAGTCGAGAAACTGCTCGACGCCGAGAAGCCGGGCTCTGGCCCAGTCGGCGATCTCCTGTCGGTCAGCTTCTCCAGTAACGACCTCTGCGGTCATGCCTTCGGCCCCGATTCGCAGGAAGTCCTCGACATGACCCTCCGCACCGATCGCCTGATCGAACGGGTGCTGAAACTCCTCGATGCGAAGGTCGGAGCGGGCAACTACTCCGTCGCACTGACGGCCGATCATGGCGTCTGTCCGCTGCCGGAAGTATCGGCCAGTCGTGGGTTTGTGGCTCGTCGCATGGATACGAGTCTGCTCAAGAAGAAGGCGGTCGAGTTCCTGCGAGCGACCTATCCGAAGGCGATCACCGAGAAGACCGCACCGATCGTGTTCCTCGACAACGACATGGTCTACTTCGATCCCGCCTGGCTCAAGAAGAGCGAACTGGAGCCGGCCCGGGTCGAGGAGAAACTGTCGGCCTGGTTCCGCACGCAGCCCGGCTTCGTGGCCGCGTTCCCGCGCTCGTATCTGAAGCAGCCACCCCTGCCCGGAGCGACGGACATCGAGTTGCGCGTCCGCAAGAGCTGGCGCCCCGATCGCTGCGGCGACATCCAGCTGGTCACCTCGCCGTACTGGCTGATGACCACGAGCCAGACGGGCACGTCGCACGGTACGCCGTACGACTACGACCGCCACGTCCCGCTGCTGGTGCTGAGTCCGGGCCTGGTCGCTCCAGGGGTGACGCGCCACGACCCGGTCACGCCGCAGGCGGCCGCCGTCGTGCTGATGAAGTCGCTGGGCATCCCGGCCCCGGCGATGGCAGACACCCCTCTGCCGGCGGGGCTGTTCCTTCAGAAACGATGAACGATGAACGATGAACGATGAACGATGAACGATGAACGATGAACGATGAACGAT
>CAYYJM010000274.1:0-8163 GCA_964471755.1 uncultured Alcaligenaceae bacterium | reverse complement strand
GGTGTCATGCGAGCGTGGCTTCGCACGGAAGATGGACTGGCAGTGGTGATCGGTCTGGCGCTCACCATCCTGGGAGCGCTGGCTCTGCTGGGGCTGGACACCCTCGGATGGGTCGTGAAGACGGCCGTGTGGGTTGATCCCACCACGGCCCTGTCGCCAGCTTCCTCGTCCTTCGCTTCCCTTACCGGGCCTCTGTCTCTGGCTTTGACCTATTTCTTCTTGCTGGCCGTGCTTCTGCTGGGGGCGTGGCTGCTCCGGCTGAAACTGGTCCGCTTCGCGCTGGCCTTCACCGTGGTCTTCGGCATCTCGTACCTGTGCTGGTTCCTGGGCCATAACGCCTACATCGCCGCCACCCCGGATCAGCGTGAGAAGTTCGGCATCGGCCAGTCGCTGGGGTTGACCGGCGAGGCGGGCTACATCCTGGCCCTGCTGGCGGGGTTGCTGGTTGGCAACTTCCTTCCGGGCACGGCCAAATGGTTGTCGGAGGCCGCCCGGCCGGAGTGGTTCATCAAGACGGCCATTGTCGTTCTTGGTGCAGCGCTGGGAATCAAGGCGGCCGGGGCGAGTCAACTCGTCACCCCGATTCTGTTTCGTGGTCTGGCCGCCATCATCGAGGCGTACCTGATTTACTGGGCGCTGGTGTATTTCGTGGCCCGACGGTTCTTTGGCTTCAGTCGAGAATGGGCCGCTCCGCTGGCTTCTGGCATTTCCATCTGTGGAGTCTCGGCCGCCATCGTGACCGGTGCCGCCATTCGCGCCCGGCCCGTCGTCGCGGTGATGGTGTCGTCGCTGGTTGTGGTCTTCTCGGTGGTGGAACTGATCCTGCTGCCGATCCTGGCGAGAGCGCTTCTGCCAGGCGAGCCGATGGTGGCCGCCGCCTGGATGGGGTTGGCGGTCAAGACCGACGGTGCGGCGATTTCCAGCGGGGCCATCACCCAGGCGCTGTTCAACTCGGCCCCGGCCGCCCAGCAGGGGCTGATGCTGTTGACGACGACGACCGTCAAGGTGTTCATTGACCTGTTCATAGGCGTCTGGGCACTCGTGCTGGCGATCGTCTGGGCTTCCTCCATCGATCGCCAGCCGGGCCAGGCGGTGCCCCTGTCCGACATCTGGAGCCGTTTCCCGAAGTTCGTCTTTGGTTACTTCCTGACGTTCAGCGCCCTGCTGGCCGTGGGGATGATGTGGCCGAGCATCATCGGCACCAGCAGTACTCCCGGGCCGCTTCGAACCGGCATCGGCGAGGTGGACCTATTCCGGGGCTACTTCTTCGTGATGACGTTTTTCTCGATCGGTCTGGCATCGAACTTCCGAACGCTCTGGGCGGAAGGCCTGGCCCGACTGGCGCTTGTTTACGTCGTCTGCCTATTCGGCTTCATCATCTGGATCGGCCTGGTGATCTCCTGGTTGTTCTTCCACGGCTACGGAGGTAATTGACATGGACCCGCACGAACCCCTCCCTGAGGTCACCACCCAGCAGACCGCGGATGAGATGGCTCGCCTCCCGGATGATCCCTGGTTGCCGGCCGAGACCGCGCTGGTACTGGGCAGTCTCATCCTGGGATCGCTACTGCTCGGCCTGCTGCTCTGGGTGAGCTACACCTACTTCCCCATCTCCTGATCGATCCTGTCGGGGACGATTTCATGGGTGAGCCTGTATGGCGGAGGCCGCCTGTCAGGCCCCCGCGAAAGAAATCTGCCGTTCCGTCGATTGACGGATGATAACAAATGTGGTCCAGTGATGGGATCGTAGTGTCCTGCCAGCCGGTAGGGTAGTCTGGCAGACAGGGTCGCCGCAGCTACACGAAAGGAGAACTCATGGCCCGTTTCATCCTGCTATTGAAGTTCACGGACCAGGGCATCGCAGCCGTGAAGGATTCGCCGGCCCGAGCAGGTGAGTTCGCGGCGCTGGCCGCACGAGCAGGTGTCCGGATCGAGGGCCAGTACTGGATGCTGGGGGAGTACGATGGCCTGGTCGTGATCGCAGCTCCGGCGGAAGAAACGATTACCACACTGGCGCTCCAGTTGGGCAGTCGCGGATTCGTGCGAACGTGTCTTTGCCGAGCCTACGACGAGGCCGAATTCCGGGCGATCGTGGGCAGCGTCTAATCCCGGTCAGGGCGGGGGACCCGACGTTTCAGGATTCGTCCCAGACGGCACAGAGTTTGCGAGATTCACCAAGCGCCTGCGCACCTCGCCGACGAGTTGTCGGCGATGCGGGATCCCTCAGGTACTCTGACAGGTAAGGAGCCGAATCATGAAGGCAATGACAATGCTGGTCGGAGTGGGCATGTTCCTGGCAGCCGTCACCCCGATTCAGGCCTCCGATGTTCCGCCCAGGGACGGCATGGCGCTGTCGGCGATCATCAAGTCCGTCGAGGACCAGAAGGTCGGCGTCATCACCGAGGTCGAGTTCGACGACGGCCTGTGGGAAGTGGACGTTCACAAGGGCAGTCGGGAAGTTACGTTCTATCTCAATCCGAAAACCGGAAAGCTGATCCGTCAGCGTGACAGCGTGGACGTCCACGAAACTCTGCCGCCCAGCGATGGCAAGCCACTGTCAGAGATCATCAAGGGTCTCGAAGTTCAGAAGGTGGGCGTCATCTCCGAGGTTGAGTGCGATGATGGCTTCTGGGAGGTGACCAGCCAGAAGGACGGCAAGAAGATCAAGATGGACCTCGACCCCAGGTCGGGAAAGATCCGGGTCAGGTAGCGCCCCAGGCCAGGGGTGAATGAAGTTCGGAACCTGGCGTTCGACTGCCGAGGCAGGTCGAACGCTGGTATCCGGATGGTATCCTTTGGGGAAGGTTGGTGCAGAGACTGGTACCGATCCTGACACGCGCCGACCCTGCCGACTTTTCTTCTGCATTCTCAACTCTTCGGTTGCATGTCTCGATCACACGCACTGTCTATACTCACCAGTATGTGTCGTCAACTCCCGGAGGTCGATCATGCGGATGTCCGCGCTGCTCCTGACCATCGTGGCCGCTGCTCTCCTGCTGGCTCCGGCCAGCGCACAGGATAAGGAACCCCGGCCCGACAGGGAAGAGAATCAGAAACCTACCGATCGGGTGAAGGCGCTTCAGAAGGAGCGACTCGACACCTTGAAGGCGATGGTCGATGTGTACACCCGCATGGCCCAGGCCGGACGAGAGCCCAGCGATGCCGCGGTGGAAGCGCGGGAACTGCTGTTCCAGGCAGAACTGGAAGCTGCCACGACGGAAGCCGATCGTATCAGGCTCTACCAAAACCTCGCGGACGAACTGGCGAATTCCTTGAAACTGGCGATGGAGAGGAAACTGGCCGGCCGAGGGTCGGAGGGGCTCGTCCTGAAGACCAGGGCGAGGCTTCTGCAAGCGCAGATCTACCTGGCGAAAGCGAAGGCGCAGAAGACCGATCTGGATCACCTGCAAGTTGTGGTCACCAGCCCGAAGGTGCAGGATGTCGTGGTCACCGAGCGCTACATCGGCCAAATCCAGTCGCGACGCCACATCAACATTCGTTCAGTGGTGGGCGGGTATCTTGAAGAGATTTCGGTCAAGGAAGGCCAGGCGGTGAAACAGGGCGAAGTGCTGTTCCGAATCTCTCCCGTTCTGCACAAGGCCAGGCTGGACGCCGCGTTGGCCGAGGTCCACCTCGCGGAACTGGAACTCAAGAACGCCACGATGCTCCTGATGAACAAGGTGGTCTCTGAGAATGAGGTGGCTCGGCTCCGGGCCAAACTGGATCTTGTCAAGGCCAGGGCGAACCTGGCGAGTGCCGAGTTGAACTTTACCGTGATCAAGGCACCGTTCGACGGCCTGCTCGGCCTTCTGAAGGTACAGAAGGGCAGCCTGATCACGGAGGCAGACGTCCTCACGACCCTGTCCGACAACAGCGTGATGTGGGTCTATTTCAAGGTGCCCGAAAGCCGCTACCTCGAAAACCAGGCCAACCCGATCAAGGAAGGGAAAGTCGAACTCGAACTGGCGCAGGGGAAAAAGTTCGCGCAGCCCGGTCGGCTCGCTGCGACCGAGGCCGAGTTCAAGAATGGCACCGTCATCTACCGCGTGGATTTTGCCAATCCCGACGGCCTGCTGCATCACGGGATGACTGGCAATGTGCTGATTCACCGAACGGTGAAGAACGTCATCGTTATCCCTCAGCGGGCGACTTTCGAGGTGAACGACAGACGATTCGTTTACGTCGTCGGCAAGGATGACGTGGCGCATCGACGTGAAGTCGTCATCCAACACGAGCTGCCGGACATCTTCGTAATCCAACGGGGAGTCGGTACGAACGATCGGATCATTGTCGAGGGGGTTCGACAGGTCCACGACGGCGAGAAGGTCGAATTTGAGTTTATTTCCCCGGACCAGTTCCTGGGACCGAGCCAGAGGAACCGGTAAGAAGATCGAATCGAATCACCCGATGCCCAGACGCTGCCGGATCTTCTGCTGGTACGTCCCGTCGTCCACCTCGTGCTTTTCGATCGCCAGCGGGACCAGGCTGCGCTGGCGATAGACTCCTTCCTTGAAGACGCGCGATTCAATGTACTCCTTGTCGTCGCGGCCCCAGTACTCGACGTAGACGTTCTGCTCGAAAAGATGGAAGTCCGGGTGGATGTAACGTCGTCGGCCGTGTTCATCGTTGTACGGCAGGGGAACTTCGTACTCGTAGGGTATCTTCTGCTGATGCAGCCAGTTGGCGATCAGCGCCTCGGCACGCGAGCGGACCCAGGTTCCGTCGTTGGCCAGCACGTTGCGATGATCGCGGCCGCCCCAGCGTTCCGACCACGAGTCGCCGCGTGCGAAGAACTCCCGCGCGGCCAGTTCGTCCAGGGCCGCCACCGAACCCCCAACCACCTGACCGCCGGCGTCCGCACTCGGGCTGATCGACAGTCCCGGCAGCGTCCCCGGTTCTGCCAGGCGACCCGGCACCCCTGACACGGACGCAACCGTACCCGGTCGCAGCAGGTCGGCCACCTCCGCCAGGCAGGTCCCCGTCTGGAGCCCACGTTCCAGTTCCTCGCGAAGCAGCAACAGCAGCCGCCGTGAAGTCAACAACGGAGCCAGGGCCGGCGTCTCGACATCGCTGCCGCCGGACATGCACACCGGGCAGCCGTCCGCGCAAACCTGCTCGTGCAACGCTCGCAGTTGCAGGCCCAGTTCGTGTTCCAGTTCCGCGCTGGCGGAACCTTCTTCCACCAGGCCCTGACGCAATTGCTCCACCTCCGGCAACTCGGCCGATGACTGAAGGACCGCACGGCGGGCGGTCGCCTCGCAGGGATAGGGCGAGCCCGCTTGCTCCTGCAACCGACCGCGGAGTCGCTCCAGTTCCCATCGCACCAGGGCCGCGTTGACCGTTCGTCGGCTCAGATCCATCTCGCTGAAGAGGGCCCGGCCCAGCACCGGCACGGCCGCCGGGAGCGGACGCAGGTCGAGATCCTCGAGCAGGCGAGTCAGTGCCTCCGGAGTCGCTTGTTGTTGTAGCGCGCGGATCTCCTCGACCGAGAGGCGGCAGAGAACCGTCCGCAGCAACGACTCGCCGGCGGCGACGGGACACTGGCCCAGTTCGGCCCGCAAGAGCGACCAGAGTGACCCTTCACTGTCCGTCAGATCGAGACGCTCGAACGCCTGGGCCACGCCGCCCGCTCCGCCCTCGACCGTGTCGATGATCAGGCTTCGCGGCGTCGCGCCGGGATCGACACGCTGGAGCAGTGGCAGGTCGGCGTAGGCGACCAGTTCGTCACCACCGACGCCGCCGAGTCGGCCTACGAGTCGCTTCAGCAGCGTCGCCAGGCTGTGAAGCAGCACGCTCTGGACGAATCGGCGAAACTCCTCCGTGTCGCGATAGGCGACCGGTAGTACGTCGTTCATCGCCGCCAGGAAGGAGTCGCCGACACGCTGCCGGAATGACTCCACCTCCGCCGAGCGCAGCAATCGGTGCTGTTGCAGATAAGCCGTCAGCGGCGACACGTCTCGTAGTGGATCGAGCAGGCGCGGTTCGCCCTCCCCGGCAGGAACGACCTCGTGCAGCCAGTAGTCGAGGACCACCGCACCGTCCGCCAGCACGGTCTGCGCGAACAGTTGGCGGCAGGTCGGATGCGCGGCCAGGCTGTACAGCGTGAACCGTCGCCGCAGTGACAGACGCAGTTCCTCGTCGGCCAGGCCCCGCTTGACGACCCGGTCCAGCAGTTGCTGGTTGACCTCGAACGCGATGCCGTGCGAATGGACGTCGTGGCCGACCAGCACCGGACGCGGCCGGCCCGATTCGTCGCACGAAGGGTGCGGCGGGTAGAACAGACGCCGCAGCACGACCGGGTCCTGACGCCGACCGTCCTGATCGTGCAGTTGCAGACGGTGCTGCATCTCGTAGAAGACCCGCGTGTAGCCGAGCAGAGCTGCTCCCTCCTCGACGTAGCCGCGCACGGCCCCGAACAACTGGTCCAGTGGGGCCGCCAGCGTTCGCTGCTGAACCCGGCGACCGGCCGGGACGTGCGGAACGATCACCGAGCTGATCCCGGTCGAGGATCGCCGGGACACGCGCAGGGCACCCGGCGGCGGACTCTCGCCGGCCGGCACCTGGACGGTTCGTTCCTGGCCGGGAACGTAGAACCACGTCGGACTGATGGCCCGATCCGGCGGACCGAAGGTGGCGACGCGAATGCGAGTCGGCCGCAGCAGCGGCAGGCCAGGGAAGCGATCATCGAGGAACCGTGGCACACCGAGGATGCTCTCGGCGCGGCTCGCCAGGTCGTCCGGTGTGGGCAGGTACTCCGGGATGTCGGCACCGTTCGCCTGCGGGTAGAGGAAGGTCGATTCGCCGTCGCGGGGCACCGGCGTCCAGTGGATCGCGTCGCGCTGACGCAGGCGGAAGGAGACGTTGCCCGGCACCAGTTCGGTCACGCCGAAAGTGACCGGCACCGTGCGATCCTCGCTTTCTTCGGTGCCGTCTGGCCTGACCACTCGGAAGTGGACGGTGAGCGTGCTGGCGGCGTCCTCGTTCATGAGGTTCCAGTTGAGGCCGCGGAAGCTGGACACCCAGTTGGCCCGCTCGCCCTTCTCGGGGATGTCGTGTTCGTTGGCCAGGCCGAATCGCGTCAGGACTCCGGCCGGGTCGTCGATGCGGAAGGGGTAGCTGCTGTGCTGGCGGAAGGCTTCCGTCAGCACCCCGGCCAGGCCGAGGTAGTTGTTGAACACATCGTTCTGCTGGAGACGCTGCCAGGCGGGCAGCAGGACACCGCGGAGAAGGCCATTCTCCATCGCTGGCATGCCATTGACACGCAGCTGCTGGTCGAGGTCGGCAAGGTTCAGTCCGCCGCCGGCGAAGAATCGGTCGCGCGTCTCATCGTGGACGCGGTAGCGGATGCGCCGCTCGCCGGGCCGCTTCGGGTCGGGCTCCCAGCGAGCCGTCGTCACCACCTGCGGCAAAATCGGAAAGCGGTGATGGCCAGCCGCCGTGAAATCGGGCACCAGCGGGTCGTTCGCCAGGGTCGAATCCTGCCGGCGCAGACAGGCGATCAGGTCGAAGAGGGCCAGCAGGGCGTGCGTCCGCTGCACCTGAAAGTTCGCGGCATTGAGCGGCACGTCGTCGAAAGTCGGCTCGTAGAGCGCCTCGGGGCGATAGAAGAAGAACGCGTCGTCGCTGCGGTAGGGCCAGAGCAACGTGGCGATGATCGGCGAATCGTCAGGATTACGACCGGCCCGGCCGCGTCGCTGAATGAAGCTGGCGACGCCCGGCGGCCCCTTGTGCTGGTAGACGAGTTGGATCGCGTCGTCGTCGTAGCCGACCTCCAGGACCGGCGACGTCGGCACCAGATCGACGCCGTCGAGTTCCGCGGAACTGCCGGCATAGACGGCATCGGCGACGACCAGCTGACGATCGCAGCCATGCACCCGCGCTGGTACCCAGCAGTCACCCGCGGTGAAATGCTCGCACCCGGCCAGCGTGGCATCGGCGCAGCGCTGCTCGCAGGTCTGACCACAGCGATCGGGCACCCTCACCGGCCGATTGTTCAGGACCGCCTGGCGGTCCGTTCGGATGCGCCACAGCTGGCCCTGGTTGGCGGGCGGCAGCTCCAGGCTGTTCGGCAGCGGGAGCCGGCCGTCGAAGTCATGACGGAATTGCCGCAGGTCGTTGATCGAGTCGGCGACCGACTCGTCTATGTCAACGGTCGCGCGGAGC
>CAYYJM010000273.1:6785-8173 GCA_964471755.1 uncultured Alcaligenaceae bacterium | reverse complement strand
GCGCGGCTCTGAAAGACAGCGGATTGACTCCCGGCATGAATCGCCAGTAAGCTATTCCAGATGACGTTTCCTCTCGGAGGTGCCCTGGTGTCCGTGACAGAGCCGGAATCACCCCCCGCCGCGCCGTGTGGCTGGCTCGATCGCATCGTCGGCTTCGTGCGTGACGTCCTGCCCACGATCGTGATGCTCGGCCTGGCTGGCCTCGTCGGCTGGTGGGGCCACCACACCGGCTGGAAGTTGCCGAAATGGTCCACGCTGATCGGTGCGACCTCGGCTCCGGACGACTGGTGCGAACTGCACGCCGTGCCGGAGTCGGCTTGCGTCGAATGCAACCCCAACCTGCTGCCCCGGCCGAAGTCGCACGGCTGGTGCAACGCCCACGGGATTCCCGAGTGCCCGCTCTGCCATCCGGAACTGGCTCAGGTCGATCTGCCGGTCTCGATCTCCAACGCCGACCTCGACCGCGCCGCCCGGTCGCTGGCCTTCGCCGAACGGCCGACGAATAGCCCTCACTGCAAGCTGCATCAGCGCCGGGTTCAGTTCGCCTCGGAGGCGGCCGTCGAGAAGGCCGGCATCACCGTCGAGCCGGTCTGGACCGGGCCGGTACGCGAGTTCGTGACCGCACCGGGAGAGATCGACCACGATCAGACACGCGTCGCGCACCTGTCTCCACGGGCGGCCGGCTCCGTCTTCCGTGTTCTGAAGCACCTGGGCGATCGCGTCCAGGCCGGCGACGTCCTGGCCCTGATCGAGTCGGCCGAGGTCGGCCAGGCCAAGGCCGAGTTGCTCCACGCCGTCGCTCTGGCCGAGCTGAAAGCCCGGACCCTGACGTCGGCCCGAGCCTCGACCTCGGTCAGCCCGGTGGCTCGCCTGCGCGAGGCCGAGGCCGCCTTCCGCGAGGCGGAGATCCGCGTCGATGCTGCCCGGCAAACACTCGTCAACCTCGGCCTGCCCCTGGAGCGATTGGATTCGCGAAGTACGAAAGCCGAGCAGCTCGAAGCACGACTCCCGTTTCTCGGCCTGCCGGAGAAACTCGCCGCCACGCTCGACGCCCGGACGACGTCGGCCCTGCTGCCGCTCGTCGCACCGATGGATGGCGTCGTCGTCTCGCGGGACGTCGTTCCCGGAGAAGTGGTCACCACGTCGCGAGTGCTGTTCGAGGTCGTCGATACGAGCCGCCTGTGGCTCACCTTCCACGTCGCCGTCGAGGATGCCCGCCGACTTCGGGTCGGTCAGCCGGTCACGTTCCGACCGGACGGCGGCAAGGAAGATCTGACCGGCCGGCTGGCCTGGATCAGCACCCAGGCCGACCCGAAGACGCGCACGGTCGAGGTGCGTGCCGACCTGCCCGACCCGGAGGGCCGACAGCGGGCCAACACCTTCGGCAC
>CAYYJM010000273.1:0-6775 GCA_964471755.1 uncultured Alcaligenaceae bacterium | reverse complement strand
CGCGATGAGGCCGAGGTCGTGGTCGTGCCGAGCGAGGCGGTCCACTGGGAGGGCTGTTGCAGTGTGATCTTCGTCCGCGACCGTAACTATCTCGAACCGAACGCCCCCAAGGTATTTCACACCCGCACCGTCCGCATCGGGGCAAAGGACGCGAAGCAGACGGAGATCATCGCCGGCGTGCTGCCGGGCGAACTGGTGGCGGTCAAGAACTCCGGAGTGCTGCGTGCGGAGTTGCTCCGCGGCAGCCTCGGCGAGGGGTGAGGATGCCACAAGTAACGACCCGGTCGGGTCGTCCCTGGCAAGGCGAGCGTGGGGCGTCAGCCCCAGGAGTCTTCTCCCGGAATGACAAGAGAGACACTCATGGGGCTGACGCCCCACGCTCGCCAGGAGACTACCCCGCGTGCTGAACGCGATCATCGACTTCTCACTCCGTCATCGCTGGCTGGTCGTCCTGGCTGCCGTCGCCCTGGCCGTCGCCGGGGCGGTGTCGCTGCGCCAGCTCGACATCGACGCGTTCCCGGACACGACACCGGTTCAGGTGCAGATCAACACCGTCGCCCCGGCCCTCGGCCCGGCCGAGGTCGAGCAGCAGATCACCTTTCCGATCGAGCAGACCCTCAGTGGTCTGCCGCGCATCGACCACCTTCGCAGCGTCTCGAAGTTCGGCCTGTCGCAGGTCAGCGTTCTGTTCGCCGACGGCACGGACATCTACTTCGCCCGCCAACTCGTCAACGAGCGACTCGCCACGGTCACGCTCCCGCAAGGGCAGGAACGGCCAAGGATGGGCCCCGTGTCCACCGGCCTGGGCGAGGTCTTCCATTACGTCATCACCGGCCAGGGCGACGACGCGACGAGTCTGCGCACGATCCACGACTGGGTCATCCGACCGCAGATGCGCAAGGTCAAGGGCGTCGCCGAGATCAACTCGTGGGGCGGCTACGAGAAGCAGTACCAGGCCCGCATCGACCCGACCGCCCTGGTCAAGCACGGCCTGACGTTCGACCGCGTCGCCCAGGCCGTCCAGGAGAACAACCAGAACGTCGGTGGCGGCGTCCTGAAGCAGGGCAGCACGTCGCTGCTCGTCCACGGTCTGGGCCGGACGACGACCGTCGAGCAGATCGAGAACATCCAGGTAGCCGTCGCCGACGGCGTGCCGATCCGCCTGAAAGACGTCGCGGAAATCGCGGTCGGTCACGAGGTGCGACGCGGTGCTGTCACCGCCGACGGCCGGGGCGAGGTCGTCCTCGGCCTCGGCTTCATGACGATGGGCGAGAATAGCCACGAAATCACCTGGCACCTCAAGGAACGCCTCGACGAGATCAAGACGACCCTGCCGCGCAACTTCCGGGTCGAGACGGTCTACGATCGCACCGAACTGGTCGAGTACGTCATCGACACGGTTCGCGGCAACCTGTTCGAGGGCGGTCTGCTCGTCGTCTCGGTGCTGTTCCTGTTTCTCGGCAACCTCCGCGCGGCGGGCATCGTCGCCCTGGCGATTCCGCTGTCGATGCTGTTCGCCTTCTCCGGTATGCTCCGCTTCGGCATCGCTGCCAGCCTGCTGTCACTGGGAGCGATCGACTTCGGCATGATCGTCGATAGTTCGGTGGTCATGGTCGAGAACTGCGTCCGCCACCTGGCCCACAACAGCGACGGTCGATCGCGTGAGGAGGTCGTGCGCGATGCCGCCGTCGAGGTCCGCAAGCCGACGCTGTTCGGCGAGCTGATCATCATGATCGTCTACCTGCCGATCCTGACGCTCGAAGGGATCGAGGGGAAGCTGTTCCGACCGATGGCCCTGACGGTGATCTTCGCCCTGCTCGGGTCGATGATCCTGTCGCTGACGCTGATGCCGGCCCTGGCCAGCATGCTCCTGCCGAAGAAGGTCGAGGAGAAGGAACCCTGGCTGATGCGCCTGGCCCACGCCGTTCACGGCCCGATGCTGCGCTTCTCGATGAAGCACAAGCTCGCCGTCCTGCTCTTCGCGACGTGCGTGATGACGGTCGCCTTCGGCATGATCGCCCCGCACCTCGGCTCGGAGTTCGTGCCGCGTCTGTCGGAAGGAGCCCTGAGCATCAACATCGTCCGCCTGGCCGGCACCAGCCTGGAGGACTCCATCGCCCTGAACACACGCATGGAGCAGGCCATCCTGGCGGCCTATCCCGACGAGGTGGCTCACGTCTGGAGCCGGGTCGGCACCGCCGAGGTGGCGACCGATCCGATGGGCGTCGAGTTGACCGACCTGTTCATCAGCCTGAAGCCGCGCAAGCAGTGGACGAAGGCGACGACGCAGGCGGAGTTGACGGAGCAGCTTGACCGACTGCTGCGCGTGCTGCCCGGCCAGAAGCTCGCCTTCTCACAGCCAATCGAGCTGCGCATCAATGAGATGCTCTCCGGCGTCCGTACCGACCTGGCCGTGAAACTGTTCGGCGACGACCTCGAAGTGCTGAAGACGAAGGCGGGTGAGATCGAGCGCGTGATGCAGGGTGTGCCGGGAGTGGCCGACCTGGCCGTCGAGCAGATCACCGGTCAACCGGTTCTCCAGATCCAGGTGAAACAGGACCAGATCGCCCGCTATGGGGTGCCGGTGCGAGCGGTCCTTGACCTGGTCGAGTCGCTCGGCTCCCGGCCGCTCGGCGAGGTGATCGATGGGGCCTACCGCTTTCCGCTCGTCGCCTACCTGCCGGAGCGTTACCGGGCCAGCCCGGAGGCCGTCGGCGCGATCCTGCTGCCGACGCCGACCGGCGAGCAGGTGCCGCTGTCGCGCCTGGCCGACATCCGCATCGTCGAGGGGCCCTCGACCATCACGCGCGAATGGGGGCAGCGGCGGATCACTGTCACCTGTAACGTGCGTGGCCGCGACCTGGGCAGTTTCGTCCACGATGTGCGTCAGCGTCTCCACGATCAGGTGACGCTGCCGCCCGGGCGCTACTCACTGGCGATCGGCGGTCAGTTCGAGCAGCTCGAACGGGCCTGGAACCGCCTCCTGATCGTGGTGCCGGTCGCTCTGGTGCTGATCTTCGCGCTGCTGTTCGCGACCTACGGCAACGTCGTCGATACGCTGCGGGTCTTCACGGGCGTGCCGTTCGCCTGGGTGGGCGGCATCTTCGCTCTATGGCTGCGCGACATGCCGTTTTCGATCTCGGCCGGCATCGGCTTCATCGCCCTGTCGGGGGTCGCCGTCCTCGATGACATGATCCTGGTGAGCTACGTCCGGCAGCTCCTGCGGCAGGGCAAGCCGCTGGAAAAGGCGGTGGAAGAAGCAGCGATCACGCGCCTTCGGCCGGTGCTGATGACGACCCTGGTAGCGAGTCTCGGCTTCCTGCCGATGGCCTTCTCGACCGGCATGGGGGCGGAAGTACAGCGCCCCCTGGCGACGGTCGTGATCGGCGGCGTGATCTCGGCGATGGTCATGTCGCTGCTGGTACTGCGTGTGCTGTACGTCGTGTTTCAGTTCAGGAGGAAGGTTTCATGAGGACGTGGATGAGTCTGGCCCTGGTCCTGGGCGTGCTGGTGCTGGCCGGCTGCGGCGCGACGCCGACAACGGCGAGCAAGCCGAAGGACAACGCGAGCAAGGAGGATGACACCAGGCACGCCGGCTGGTGGTGCGCCGAGCATGGCGTGCCCGAGGCCGAGTGCAGCATGTGCAGCCAGGCCGTGTTCAAGAAGCTGAAGCCGGACGAGATCTGCCCGAAGCACCCCGATCGGGCGAAGGAGCAGTGCTTCATCTGCAACCCGGACCTGTGGCCGAAGTACGTGGCGAAGTATCAGGCGAAGTACGGCAAGGACAAGCAGCCTCCGGAGCCGGAAGACAATCTCCCCGGTGGCAAGCCGATCAAGGGGCAGTGATCCCCGAACCCGCAGTGCTGCGGGCTCAGCGCTGCGGGCCCTCGCTCACTCCGCATCGCCCTCAGTGAATCGATACCCGTGCTTTCGGCCGAGGAACTGACATGCTTCTGTCAGCAATCTCTGGCGGCCGGCCTCGTCCGGCGGCGGCGTGAACAGATCCCCCGCGAGACGTTCCAGCAGACCGGCCGCGAGTAGCACGCGCCGGTCCAGTTGCTCCTGCAACTCGATCGTGCCATCCCGTCGGAGATGTTGCAAGCAGATGCCGCGCTGGACCAGGGCCGGAGCGATCAGCAAGCAGCGATGGCAGAAGAGCGGATCGGCCTCTCCGCACATCAGCGCGATGGAACACCGCTGTCGGCCCGCGTCGAGCCGATCGAGGCCGACCTGGAAGCGCGGCAACACTCGAACAGCGGCGTAATCGACACAACCGTTGGCGTCGTAACAGGCAGGCTCCAGCGGTCGGCCGCCGACGTGGTCGCCCAGGAAGACGTAGGCGATGCCGACCGCGTTCAGTCCGGCACGCAGATCGTCACGGTTGAAGTGTGGTTGGCGGCGTGAGAACGGAGCCGAGCGCACGTCGGCGATGGCCGTGATGCCGGCCGCATGAAGCAGAGCGACGAAGTCGGCCAGGGTGTGGTTCGAGTGACCAACGGTGAACAGCGGGAACGAGGACATGGTCACCTCCGTCCCAGCAGGTAATGCACTGGCGTGAAGGGGTTGTCCGGTTCGGGCCTCTCGACGCGCTCGATGACGAAGCCGACGCGGCGAAAGTGGAATTCCCACTCGGCCGCGCTGCGGTGCAGGAATGGATTCGGCACGCCCGGCAGGCGGTTGAAGACGCGGTAGTACATCAACTCCATGACCTGATTGAAAAGCCGAAGATCGACACGGTAGGCATCCGTCTCGCGGACGATGAGCCGGCCGCCGGGTTGCAGGATGCGGCACACCTGACGCAAGAGGCCCGGCGGATCGACATCATGGTGCAGCACCATGATGAGCAGGGCCAGTGACTGCGAGGCGTCATCGAGCGGGATGTGTCGGCCGACGAACGGCACCGGCGTGAAGGCCCCGACCGCCTGCGAGCGATCGAATACCTCGACGCCGAAGACGCGGTTGGCCGGGAGATTCCAGTGCCGGGCCAGACCGGCCGTCACCAGGCCGTTGCCACAGCCGATGTCCACGAAGCCGGCCGGCGTGTACCCATCCGGCAGGAGGGCGACGAGCTGGCCGAGTCGCCGCTGGATGCGAGCCGCCTCATCGCCCTGAAAGAGTTTCTGGAACGACGCATCGTTCTCAGGCCGACAGAGAAACGCATGCAGTGCGTCGTACAAGGCCAGGCCAGCAAGGTCAGTCTGGACGAGCCTGTCGATCTCGTCGAGCAGGCCCTGACCAAGTGCGGGGTCATGGCGGAACATGCCCCTCAGCACGAGCCGCGTGAGCATCGCGCGGACGCTGGTGGCGGCCCAGGCAAGCCGTAACTCGTCGGTGAAGGGCATGGCGCATCTTCCGTGGATGGCGAATGGATCACTCACGGGCCGGCCGGCAGAGTCAGCACCGGGCCGGTGTTGATCTGCTGGCGTTTGAAATCGAGACGGGACAGCTGCATGATCAAGGTCAAGGTTGCCTTGCTGTCCACATCGCTGTCATCGATATAGTAGAGGCAGTCCCGATAGCGCGTGAACACGAAAGCGTTCGGTGGCGGCTTCCGGGCGTGGATCGCATGGACGCGGAAGATCCCCTCGGCCTGCTCCTGCTCGCCCGGCATCGGTCGAGCCACGCCGCTGGCCAGATGCTCGGCCGGAACCTCGACCGCGCTGGCCAGGTAGCGATAGACCTTCGCGGTCGCCCGAACGGTGAGATTGACCGTGTCACCAGCGCAGGCGTCCGAATCAACCGGAGCGGGCAGGGTCAGGGTGCGCAGCTGATATCGACTCAAGCCCGGCTTCAACCCCAGCAAGGACCAGAGTTCACACAGAATCGGCGACGCCTCCGCACCCGGAGCAACCTGGATCGACATGCCGTAAACACGCCGCAGCAGCATCCACGATTTGCCACCATCTCTGGGCTCGTAGTGAAGGCCCTCGCGGGTGGCATCGACGAGGGCCGCCGCCGTGATCGCGGAGGCCGGGAGCGGACCACTAACCTTCTCGTCGTGCGAGTCCGTTCTCAGCGTGATCAGACAGTGTTCCCTGGCCAGCTGGAACAACTCCGTTGCTCGCCGAAAGCTGGGACAACTCGGCCGGTTCGGCACCTCGTTCATGCGCTCGATCCACAACCGAAGTACCACATCGAGGCGCGGTTCATTGCGGATCAGGGAGAAGAGAGCGTCCGCGCTGATCGGCGTCAGATACTGACGCATGGCCGTGCCATCCGTCGCGGGATCGAAACTGAACGTGGGCCGGGACGAAGCTCCCGCCTGGGCGAACGGCAGAATCTTGCTAAAGGAACGAAACAGGTTACTGGTGGC
The DNA here is from genome assembly GCA_964471755.1 of uncultured Alcaligenaceae bacterium. Lineage (GTDB taxonomy): Bacteria > Planctomycetota > Planctomycetia > Gemmatales > Gemmataceae > CAYYJM01. The sequence goes on along the minus strand of CAYYJM010000273.1, from coordinate 462 downwards.
CTCGGTCGAGAAGAAGGGCCGGGCCTCGGCGGAGGCACTGAAATCGAACTGCGAGGTGACCGCGTTGATATTCAGAACCAGGGGCGATTCCTCGTAGCGAACATGGACGATGTTGGCCAGGGTCTGCTTCTCTTCCACGGTGCGGACGGCTTCCGCGTACCGGCCATGCGTCCGCTCCAGGGCGTGCGGTCCAAGGACGCAGCCGCCCGCTGCGAGCGGAAGCAGAGCGAGGATCAGCAAGCGTACCGCCGACTGGGAGCGCATACCGTTCCCTCCTTCTGGAGAGATCGGCGGCACCCTGGGAAGACTTGAACGATTCTATCGATCAGGCCAGAAGAGTGGAGTAAAAACACAAGCACCCTGTCGGGGGTAAACCCGACAGGGTGTTTGTTGATTCGACAACGGGAGTGGACCTCAAGAATCATGATCAGCGAGAGTGGGACACGTATTGGTACGGACAGA
>CAYYJM010000272.1:7573-8275 GCA_964471755.1 uncultured Alcaligenaceae bacterium | reverse complement strand
ATCGACGAGGCCCGCACGCCGCTGATCATCTCCGGTCAGGCGTTCTCCGACGTTCGTCGCTATGACAAGGCCAACCAGATCGCCGTGCAGTTGACCGAGTTGCAGAAGGGCGAGCCGGGCAAGTTCTTCGAGGTCAAGGAGAAGGAGCATACCGTCCACCTGACCGACGAGGGCGTTCGCAAGGCGGAAGAACTGGCCGGCGTCGAGAGCTTCTACACGGCCGGCAACATGGAATGGCCGCACCTCATCGACAACGCGATGAAGGCGCAGCACCTCTACAAGCGTGACAAGCAGTACGCTGTGCTGGCCGACGAGGAGACGCCCGGCAGCAAGCAGATCGTCATCATCGACGAGTTCACGGGCCGTCTGATGACCGGTCGGCAGTGGTCCGACGGTCTGCACCAGGCCGTCGAGGCGAAGGACTCGCGCGATGGCGTGCGGATCAAGGAAGAGACGCAGACGCTGGCGACGGTCACGCTGCAAAACTACTTCAAGATGTACAAGAAGCTGTCGGGCATGACCGGCACGGCCATGACCGAGGCGGACGAGTTCTGGAAGATCTACAAGCTCGACGTCGTCGCCGTTCCGACCAACAAGCCGCTGGTGCGCATCAACTCTCCCGACCGGATCTACCGGACCGAGAAGGAGAAGTGGCAGGCCGTCGTCGAGGGGGTCGTGGAGGGCAACCGCTCCGGTGGGCCG
>CAYYJM010000272.1:0-7563 GCA_964471755.1 uncultured Alcaligenaceae bacterium | reverse complement strand
ATCGTGGCCCAGGCGGGGCGGCTCGGTGCGGTGACGATCGCCACCAACATGGCCGGTCGCGGCACCGACATCGTCCTGGGCGGCAATCCCGAGACGCTGGCCTGGGCCCGACTCAAGGACAAGTACGCCACCCGTCTCGACGTGCCCGAGGCGGAGTGGAAGACGCTCGTCGAGGAGATCGAGGTCCGCGAGAAGATGAAGGAGCAGGGCCGCGCGGTCGCCGAGATGGGCGGACTGCACATCATCGGCACCGACCGGCACGAATCCCGCCGCATCGACAATCAGCTGCGTGGTCGAGCCGGCCGACAGGGCGATCCCGGCTCGAGCCGGTTCTACCTGTCGTTGCAGGACGACCTGATGCGAATCTTCGCCGGCGAGTGGGTCTCGGCGGTTCTCGGCCGACTGGGCATGCAGGAGGGCGAGGCCATCGAGAGCGGCATGGTGTCACGCCGCATCGAAACCGCCCAGAAGAAGGTCGAGGAACGCAACTTCGACATCCGCAAGAACTTGCTCGAGTTCGACGAGGTCATGGACGTGCAGCGCAAGCGCGTCTACGGCTACCGCCAGAAGATCCTCGACGGCACGAACTGCCGGCTGCTCCTCGTGCAGATGCTGCGCGACCAGGTCGAGCTGGCCGTCGAGCGCTTCCTGGCTCCCGATTACGGGGCGGCGTGCTTCGCCGAGTTCGCCGCCAAGCGGCTGTCGATGCCGATGGAGACGTCGGACTTCCACCGGGCCACCTACGAACAGGCCGTGGCCTACGCCCACGATCGGGCGACCCGTGGCGTCATGACCCAGGTGCAGGAGATCGTCGATAACAACCTCGGAGCCGAGGACGAACGGGACTGGAACTGGAAGGCCCTGGCCAACGCCGCCAACACGCGCTGGAACCTGAAGACGACCGACGCCGAACTGCGCCAGCTGGGCCTGGAGGGCGTGGCGGAACGCCTCATCGAACTGGCCGGCGAATCGCTGGAAGCCATCGATCTGTCCGAGGGGAAGGATTTTCTCGACCCGGACTGGGGTCTGCGGGCCCTGGCCGACTGGATGCGACTGAAGTTCCAGATCGCCGTCGATCCCGCCCAGTTCAAGAACAAGAAGGAATCGGCCCTGTCCGATCTGGTCCTCGAACGGCTGCTGCAACTGTACCGCGAGAAGGACATGGACTTCCCCGTCCGCGCGGCCTTGCAACGGTTCATGAGCGACAAGCCGCAGCAGGGCCAGCCGGCCGGCCAGCGCTACAATCGCGACGGCCTGCTCGCCTGGGCCCGGTCGCGCTTCCCGCAGGCGCTCGACCGCTTCAAGGAGGACGACTTCCGCACCCTGCCCCGGTCGAAACTGCAAGAACTGCTCCTGAACGTGGCCCGCACCAGTTATCCCGCCCAGGGCCAGGAAGCGATCGATACCCAGATCGCGGACGCTTTCAGTGGCACCCGACTGTCCGAAGCCGAGGACGCGGCCGAGTTGGTCCAGTGGGCTCGCGAGAAGCTCAGCCTGGAGATCGATCCGAAGGTCCTGACCGGCGTGACGGCCGAGCAGGCCCAGCAGGTTCTGCACACTGCCTTCGATCGTCGCTATCGGCCCGAGATGCGGCTCATGGAACGCAATCTGTTGCTGGGCCAGCTCGACAGTTCGTGGAAGAGCCATCTGCTGACGATGGACCAGTTGCGTTCGGCCATGAACCTGATGTGGGTCGGTCAGATCGACGCGAAGACGGAGTACAAGATCCAGGGCGGCAAGGAGTTCGAGTCGATGTGGGAGGGCGTCTCCGACCGCGTCAGCGAGATGGTCTTCCGCATGGAGGAGATGGAAGGGGCGCAGTCGAGCGTCTGGGTGATCTCGTCGACCCGACACGACGCGGCCCCGAAGCTCCAGGCGACGAAGGATCAGCAAGCCGACGTCGAGGCGGCGGCCGGAGCCGGTGGCGGCGAAAAGAAGGTCGAGCCGATCCGCAATCGCGGCACCAAGGTCGGCCGAAACGACCCGTGTCCGTGCGGCAGCGGCAAGAAGTACAAGGTGTGTCACGGCCGGAATGCGGTGGTGTGACGGATCTCTGGCGAGCGTGGGGCGTCAGCCTCATGACTGTCTTCGTCCGGAGAGAAGAGTCATGGGGCTGACGCCCCACGCTCGCTGAAGAGGTGTTCCGACGGGAAAGGATTCCCCCAATGCCCTGGCTCCTGAACGTCCTCTATCTGCTGGGTGTCATCCTTCTGTCACCGTACTTCCTCTACCGGGCCATCCGGACGGGGCGCTACTTCGGCTCTCTGCGGACCCGCATTCTGGGCTCGATCCCACCGGACGTGCCGCGCGGGGCGGTCTGGTTCCACGGCGTGAGCGTCGGCGAAATCCATCTGCTGCGGCAGGTCGTCGCCGCGTTTCGTCAGCGTTTCCCGACGATGCCCGTGGTCGTCTCCGCGACGACCGACTCGGGCCTGGCCGAGGCGCGCAAGGCGTTCGCTGACCTGCCGGTGATCATCTTTCCGCTCGATTTCTCCTGGGCCGTTCACCGGCTGCTGACGGCTCTGCAACCATCGCTCATCGTGCTGGCGGAATGCGAACTCTGGCCGAACTTCCTCCTCGCCTGTCGGCGCGTCGGCGTGCCGGTGGCGATCATCAACGCCCGCATGAGTCCACGCAGCTTCGCCCGCTATCGACTCCTCGGCAGCCTGGCACGCTGGCTGCTCACCCTGCCGGACCTCTGGATCGTGCAGAACGAGACGTTCGCTCTCAGTCTCGGGACGCTCGGCGTGCCGGCCGAACAGGTCCACGTCGGCGGAGCGGTCAAGTTCGACGGGGCGGTCTGCGATCGCGACAACCCGCGGACGCTCGCCCTGCGGGAGCGGTTCCAGATTCGGCCGGGCGAGTTCGTCTGGGTCGTCGGCAGCACCCAGGCTCCGGAAGAAGCGATCGCCCTGCGCATCTGGCAGACGCTGCGAGCCGAGGGGCGCGCGATCCGGCTCATTCTGGTGCCGCGCCATCCGGAGCGAGGCGACGAGATCGCCCGTCTGCTCGGCCAGGCCGACGTGCCGTTCGGTCGATGGACGCAGGGCACCGACGCGGCCGCTCCGGTGATCCTGATCGACACGATCGGCCAGCTCAGCGCCATCTGGGGCCTGGCGGACCTGGCCTTCGTCGGCGGAAGCCTCGACGGCAAACGTGGCGGCCAGAACATGATCGAGCCGGCCGCCTACGGAGCCGCGGTCCTCTTCGGTCCGCACGTCTGGAACTTCGCGGCGATCGCACGCAATCTGCTCGATGCCCGCGGCGCAGTGCAGATCACCTCCGAGGAAGAACTGCTCGCCGAGGTGGTGCGCTTGCTGGATGCCCCGGCCGAGCGAACCGCTCTGGGCCGGGCGGGCCGGCAGTTCGTGCGCGAACAGCAGGGAGCCACGGCCCGGACGCTCGACATCCTGGCCGAGGTTCTCATGGAGCCCACCACCAGCGAGGCGGCCTGATCACGGTTGCTGCCGACTTTCTGCAAAGCTCACGCCCCTTCTCAGCCGATCCTTACACTGTCCCGCTGGCGAATCACTGACAGCACCGGTGACCGTGAGTGGGACAGAACCGAGCCCCCCCTATCGGGTCGGTTGAAGCCCTGGCTCTCCTGCTCTCCCCCCACCACCGGGCAGGGGCGTTCCCCCGGACGCCATGAGCCAACCCTTGCTCCACCCCAGAGCCCCCGAGGGTCCGGCTTCGCCGCCCGAACTCGAGGACTCCGGCCAACGATTGACCCCCTGACCGCACGCGAAATTGACCTCCTCCTGTATCCGCACCGCGGTCCCGTAGTTTCCCCGGCCGGAGTCCTCGTTTTCCTTTCTCGCGCCACACGTCACTTCCTCCTTGACAATCCCTGTCGGATGTGTATCCCACCAGTGACATCCCCTCCAGACTTCACCTGCCCGGGAGCAGCCGATGAGTGCGATCGAAACGATCCATGCGCGCGAAATTCTCGATAGCCGGGGCAACCCGACGATCGAGGTCACCGTGATCCTCGAAGATGGTTCCAGCGGCCAGGCCGCCGTCCCCAGCGGAGCCAGCACCGGTGCCCACGAGGCGATCGAGCTGCGCGACAAGGACGCGAAGCGCTATCTCGGCAAGGGCGTCCTCAAGGCCGTCGAGAATGTCACCGACGAGATCGGCCCGCGCCTGGAAGGCGAGGACGCGACCAATCAGATCGCCATCGACCGCATGCTGCTCGAACTCGACGGCACGCCGAACAAGGCCAAGCTCGGGGCGAACGCCATGCTCGGCGTCTCGCTCGCCGTCGCTCACGCCGCGGCGGCCTCGGTCGGCCTCAATCTCTACCGCTACATCGGCGGCACGAATGCCTGCGTCCTGCCCGTGCCGATGATGAACGTCATCAACGGCGGCAAGCACGCCGACAACAACCTGGACTACCAGGAATTCATGATCATGCCCCTGGGAGCGTCGTCGTTCAGCGAGGGGCTGCGCTGGGGGACCGAGTGCTTCCACCACCTCAAGAACGTGCTGCACGATCGGCATCTGAGTACGTCCGTCGGCGACGAGGGCGGTTTCGCTCCCTCGGTCAAGAGTCCGAAGGAGGCCCTGGAACTGCTTGCGCTGGCCGTCGAGAAGGCGGGCTACAAACTCGGCAGCGACATCGTCTTCGCCATGGACGCCGCCTGCACCGAGCTGTTCGACGAGGCCAAGAAGAAGGGCAAGGAAGGCTACTGCTTCTTCAAGAGCGCTCCGGATCGGATCATCTCGTCCGATGAGATGATCGACGAGTGGAAGAAGCTGGTGGCCGCGTTCCCGATCCGGTCGATCGAGGACGGCCTGGCCGAGGATGACTGGGCCGGCTGGCAGAAGCTGACGCGCGAACTCGGCGACAAGGTGCAGCTCGTCGGCGACGATCTGTTCGTGACCAACACGAAGCGGCTGCGCCAGGGCATCGACCAGAAGGCGGCCAACAGCATCCTGGTCAAGGTGAACCAGATCGGCACGCTGACCGAGACGCTGGAGGCGATCGAACTGGCCCGGCTGAACGGCTTCACGACGATCATCAGCCATCGCAGCGGCGAGACGGAAGACGTGACGATCGCCGACATCGCCGTGGCGACGAACGCCGGGCAGATCAAGACGGGGTCGGCGTCGCGCACGGATCGGATCGCCAAGTACAACCAGCTGCTGCGGATCGAGGAAGACCTCGGCGCATCGGCCCGTTACGGGTCGGAGATCTGGCCAGCATCGCGGCGGTGAGCGCGTTCATTTAACCGCCGGCAAAGCCGGCGGTCTTCCCTGGACGGCGGGCTAACCCGCCGCACGATCATGACCGCCTTGTTGTTCGAGGGGAACCGGACGTTCTACCTCGTCTTGGGCATCATCCTCATTCTGCTGGTGGTGATCTACTGGCAGAACCGGAGCCGTGGCGTCCTCGTCGCCGCCGGGGTGGTCCTCGGCCTGCTGGCGCTCTACCTCCTGCTCGATGTCGTGGTGGAGACCGAGCTGGAGAAGGACCGGCAGCAGATGCGGGAGCGGATCGAACTGATGGCCCGGGCTGTGGGCCAGCGCGATCCGGACGCCCTGTTTCGGCACATCGGCGAGAACTTCGTCTCTCCGCAGGGCCGGAGTAAGAAGGCGACGTACGACTTTGCCCGGGGCCTGATCACGAGCGGTCAGGTGACTGAGATCCGCGTCTGGGATTTCGAGTTCGAGCAGCCGCCGAGTCGGGCGAAGGGCGAGGGGACGATTCGCTTTCAGTTCAAGGTTCTCGGCCCGATCGCCCAGGGCGGCATCGCCTTTGGCTGCGAGGCGACCTTCGAGTGGGCCGGCTCGCGCGGCTGGCTGCTTAAGAAGACGGTCATCTTCAATCCCGTCATGGGCCGTCAGGCGCTCGAGCCGGTGTTCTGATCCCGGCGAGCATGGGGCGTCAGCCCCATGAATCTGCTCCTGGCGAGCGTGGGGCGTCAGCCCCATGAATCTGTCTGGATTCAGGGCTTCGGAATCGCCAGCGGGAAGATAGCGTTCTCGTTCACTTCCTTGCGAAGGAGCGCCTCGGTACGGGCGATCAACTCGGCATGATCGCCGGCCAGATCGCGAGTCTCGCCGGGGTCCTTCGCGAGATCATACACCTCCCAGGCTCCCGGTTTTTTCGTCTTGAGGTTGCGGCGCAGCACCTTGAAATCACCGATCCGAACGGCGACCTGGCCGCCATATTCGGGGAAGACCCAGATCATCGGTTTGCGCTCTCCCAGTGTTGGTTTCTGGCCGGTCAGGATCGGCCAAAGACTCTGGCCATCGAGGCCGTCCGGTTTCTTCAAACCAACGGCATCACAGAGTGTTGGAAACCAGTCCGGGAAGTAGCTCGGCGTGTCGTTGACGGTGCCGGCCTTGATGCGACCGGGAAGCCAGGCGATCATCGGGACACGGATGCCGCCCTCGTAGACGCTGCCCTTGTAACCGCGAAGACCGGCCGTGCTGTTGAAGAACTTCGCGTCCACGCCGCCGACGTTGAAGCGCGGATTGGCCGGTTGACCATGGGTCGTGCCGTTGTCGCTGGCGAAGATGACCAGCGTGTGATCGGCGACGCCGGCCTTCTTCAGCGCGGCCATGACCCGGCCGACGTAACTGTCGAGGTCGTTGATCATCGCCGCGTAGGCAGCTCGCGGCCGGGGATGCGGCAGGTAGCCGTTCTGTCCGCGATAAACTGCCTGATCCCACTCGGTGGTAAACTTCGCCACCGACTCCCGCGGCGGGTGCATGGCGACGTGCGGCTCGATGAACGGCAGGTAGAGAAAGAACGGTTTCTTCGCGTTGGTTTCGATGAACTTTTCGGCCTCGGCGATCATCAGTTTCGGGGCGTAGTTTTTGCCGATCCAGTCGTCGATTTTGACTTCGCCTTCGACTGGTTTGGCGTGACCGGAGATGGGCTTCTCGTTGATGATGACCTTGTCGCCGTTGCGCCAGAGATGGGGCGGATAGTAGCTGTGGGCGACGCCCTGACAGTTGTAGCCGAAGAAGAGATCAAAACCCTTTCGGTTGGGTTCGCCGGTGCTGCCGACGGGACCGAGGCCCCACTTGCCCATCGCGCCGGTGGCGTAGCCGGCCTGCTGGAACAGCTGCGGAAAGGTGCGAACGGCCGCGCTGAGCGGGTACTGTCCCTCGCTGAACTGTGGGAACTGCTTCTTCGCCTGCAAGTTGCCGCGCACCTCGGCGTGGCCCAGATGCTTGCCGGTCATCAGCACGCAGCGGGACGGAGCGCAGACCGGCGCGCCGCTGTAATGCTGGGTGAAGCGCATCCCCTCGGCGGCGAGGCGATCAAGATTTGGCGTGGGGATTTTCTTCTGACCGTAGCAGCCGAGTTCGCCCCAGCCCAGATCATCGGCGAGGAGGAAGACGACATTGAGTTTGCTCTCTCTGGTCGGCGTGTCGATCGCGAGTGCGAACGCCGGCATGATGAGGAGAGTGAAGAGAACCCAGACATTGGTTTTCATGTGGAGCCCCCGTAGTTGGTCACGGCTGCATCCGGTCTGGAACGTACCGGGCGAGCGGCGCGGCGTCAGCCCGCCGGTTCTTTTCCGAGAAGAACCAGCGGGCTGACGC
>CAYYJM010000271.1:2099-8292 GCA_964471755.1 uncultured Alcaligenaceae bacterium | reverse complement strand
TGCTCTTGGAGGACGTGCCCGGCGTCGCCAAGACGATGCTCGCCCGCGCCTTGTCACGCAGCGTCGGCTGCACGTTCAAGCGCATCCAGTGTACGCCCGACCTGCTGCCGACCGACGTGACCGGCGTTTCGGTCTTCAATCCGAAGACCATCGATTTCGAGTTTCGGCCCGGCCCGATCTTCGCCCAGACACTGCTCGCCGACGAGATCAACCGGACGACGCCCCGAACTCAGTCGGCCCTGCTCGAAGCGATGGCCGAGCGCCGCGTCAGCGTCGATGGCCAGACCTACACGCTCAAGCCGCCCTTCCTGGTCATCGCCACGCAGAACCCGATCGATCACGAGGGCACCTTCCCGCTGCCGGAGGCTCAGCTCGATCGCTTCCTGATCCGCCTGACGCTCGGCTATCCCGGCATCGAGGAAGAGGGCAAGATGCTGATGCGTCTTCAGCACGGCCATCCGATCGACGACCTCAACCCGGTCATCTCGGCCGCCGATGTGATCTCGGCCCAGGAGAAGGTACGCGACGTTCACGTTGAAGACAACGTCCGCAAGTACATCCTGGAGATCATCCAGGCGACACGGCAGCACGACGACATTCTGCTCGGTGGCAGTCCACGGGCGACGATCGCCCTGTTTCGCACGGCCCAGGCCCTGGCCGCGATCCAGGGACGCGACTTCGTCCTGCCCGACGACGTGAAGCGCATGGTGCAGCCGGTGCTGGCCCATCGCGTGATCCTGCGTCCCGAGGCTCGACTGCGCCGGGTGACGACGCCAGCGCTGCTGCAAGAACTGGTGAGCGAGATCCGTGTGCCGGTCCCCGCGAGCCGGGCCGAGGAACGGGACGACTTCAAGGACTGACCCGGAGAAGGTATTCGATGACCGAGCCACGCCGTCAGCGCCGCTCGCTTACCCATGTCGGCGGGGCGATCACGACCCAGGGCGACCCCGACGAGGCGGCGCGGTTGTCCCACGCTCTGAGCGTCACCAGCGCGACCGAGGACGACGAGGCCGGCCGGGCTCACGTTCATGGCTTTCACACCTACCCCGCACGCATGCACCCCGACACGGCCGGGCGTCTGATCGCCGCCTTCAGCGCCGCCGGCGAACGCATCCTCGATCCATTCTGCGGCTCGGGAACAGTCCTGATCGAGGCGCTTCTGGCGGGACGACAGCCATTCGGCACCGATCTCAACCCGCTCGCGGTGCAGTTGGCTCGCTGCAAGACCCGGCCGCGTTCGCCGGAGGAACTCGAACGTTTCACGGCACGGGCGCGCGAGTGTGCCGCACACGCCGACACGCGCCGCAAGGCGAAGGCCGGCGCATCGCGACGCTTCCCCGCCGAGGATGTCCGCCTGTTCGAGCCGCACGTTCTGCTCGAACTCGACTCCCTCCGCTCGGCCGTGGAGACGACGCCGGACGCCGCTCTTCGTCTCGATCTGGCTCTGGTCCTGTCGTCGATCTTGGTGAAACTCTCGCGAAAGTCCGGTGACACCGCGGCGACACTGACCACCCGCCGTAGTGCCGCTGGTTATGCCGCTCGCCTGTTCGTCAAGAAGGCCGACGACCTGGCCGGTCGCCTCGCCACGCTGACCGGGCTTCTGCCCACCTCCGCCGTTCCCGCCTTCGTCGGCGAGGACGACGCGACGAAGCTGCGTTCCCTGCCAGTGGCCACGGTTGATGCCATCATCACGTCACCGCCCTACGCCGCGACGTACGATTACGCCGCTCATCACGAACTGCGTCTGCGCTGGCTCGGCCTCGACGCGAAGACCCTGACGCGAGGCGAGTTCGGAGCCCGGACCACCTATCGCAGTCTCACTCCGCGTGAAGCGCGGACCACCTGGTCCGGCGAGTTGGCCCGCTTCCTCCAGGCGGCGGCACGGGTGTTGCCGACCGGCCGACCGCTCGTGCTGCTCATGGCCGACTCGGCCGTGGGCACCGTTGCCCTACGTGCCGACGAGATCGTCGCGGCGACGGCCCCGGAGCAGGGCTTTCATCCGGTGGCGTGTGCATCGCAGACCCGACCGCACTTCCACGGCCCGACACAGGCGGCGTTCCGCAAGCGTCCGCGAGCCGAACACGCGATCTTGCTGCGACGGCGGTGATTGAAGATCGTTCAGATCATTCGTCCATCCCAAAGAGAAACCCGCTGGCGAGCGGCGCGGCGTCAGCCCGCCGGTTCTTGTCGCGAGCGTCAGGCCGCCGGTTCTTTCCAACGAAGAACCGGCGGGCTGACGCCACGCCGCTCGCCTCGCTTTTCCCTTGCGACCATCCGGCCACCGGCTACACTCAACCGAGTATCACCGGAGGGGCTCATGCGCTGGGTTGTCGGTCTGCTCCTGCTGCTGCTGGCCGCTCTGTTCCTCGAGTCCGGGGCGCTCGCCTACGCGGCCTACGTCCTGATCGCCATGCTCCTGCTCAGCCGGTTCCTTGGCCAGCGCTGGACCAACGCCCTGACCGCCACGCGCGTCTGTCGCATGCTGGCCGCCGAGAAGCGGCCCGGCGTCGTCGATCAGCCCGATGTCCTGGCCGCCGAGGTCGGCGACCACGTCCACGTCGCCCTGACGATCCGCAATGACGGCTGGCTCCCGGTGCCCTGGTTCCTCGTCGAGGATCTCCTGCCACGCTTCGCCCTCGACGCGCGGTATCCGCGTCTCAAGGTCAAGGGCAAGCGACTCCACGTCGGCATGCTCTGGGGCGGCGGTGAACTCGAGGTCACCTACGCCATCGAATGCGTTGGCCGGGGCTACTTCCAGATCGGCCCGGCCATCGTCGAGAACGGCGACCTCTTCGGCCTGCACCGGCGCTTTCGCGTCGAGACGGAGCCGCGCTACCTGCTCGTCTACCCGCGTGTCGTGCCGCTGACCGGCTACGACCTGACCTCGCGCCGGCCCATCGGCGATGTCACGCTGAGCCACCGCCTCTACGAGGATCCGACGCGCATCGCCGGCGTGCGGCGTTACGAGCCGGGCGATCCGCTCAACCGCATCCACTGGAAGGCGACCGCACGCACGGGCGTCCTGCACTCGAAGCTGACGGAGCCGTCCACCCTCTCCGGGGCGACGATCCTGCTCGACCTGCATCGCGAGGCGTACCACGATCGCGGCGAACCGCATCGCTCCGAGTTGGCCGTAACGGCCGCCGCCTCGCTGGCCGGAGCCCTGTGCGAGATCGGCCAGCAGGTCGGCCTCGTGACCAACGCCGGCAACTGCGCCGATCGCCTTCGTCAGCAGCGCGAGCGTCTCGATCCGCGCACCCGCCGCGAGGCCAGCCAGGCTCAGGGCGAGGCCGACGACGTTCAGCGTCTCGACCCGCTCATCGTCCCGACGCGGCGCGGCAGCGACCAGCTCCAGCGCATCCGCGAGGTTCTCGCCCTTGCCGAGTTGGGCGATGGTCTTGACCTTCCCGGCCTGGTGCAGGAGACGCAGAGTCGGATGCCCCGAGACGCGACCGTCCTGGCGGTCCTGGCCACCGTTTCGACCGAGACGGCGATCACGCTGGGCAACCTGCGTCGCCAGGGTTACGCCGTCACGGTCGTGCTGGTCCTGCTCGACGATGACGCTCTGGACACGGCCTACAAGCGTCTCTGGGGGCAGAATCTCCGCGACGTGCGTCACCTGGTCAGTGCGGAGATGCTCCCCGATCTCTGCCGCGCTCACGTCGATCGCAGCGCCCCGTATCAGATGGCGTGAGGGATGCGTTTCGGCCACTCAGTCCGCCGACGGGTCCAGCGGCACACGCTCCAGGACGACGTAGTGCGTCCGCTCCATCCCCAGAGCCCGGTAGGTCGCCTCGGCCCGGATGTTGTCGCGTTCCATGTACAGTCGGATGCCGGCCACATCGCCGGCGGAACGTGCCGCGGCTTCGACGTGCCAGTAGAGCGAGCGGAACACACCCAGTCGCCGCGCGTCCGGGGTGACGTAGACGCTCTGGATCCACCACAGCCAACCGTTGCGCCAGTCGCTCCACTCCAGCGTCAGCATCAGCTGGCCGACGACCCGATCCTCGATCTCGGCGACGAAGTAGCGGGCCTTGGTCACATCGGCCAGGCCGGCGACGACACCGGCTCGCAGGGTCCCGCGATCGAGCGTCAACTGTTCCGTCTCCAGGGCCATCGCGGCGTTGAACGCGACGATCGTCTCCAGGTCGTCGGCACGGGCGGGGCGGATGGTGATGGTGCGGTCGTTCGACATGGTTGCCTCCGGGGAGTCGAGGTCGTACCCTCTCCGTATACCTTTGTGGGAGTACGACATGGACCTGACGGCGTACATCCGGGACATTCCCGATTTTCCCAAACCGGGCATCCTGTTCAAGGACATCACGCCCCTGCTAGCCGATCCGGCGGCGTTCCAGGCGTCCATCGAGCAGCTCGCCGACCGCTATCGGCCCCAGGCCCCGGATGCCATCGCCGCCGTCGAGGCCCGCGGCTTCCTGTTCGCCGCCCCGCTGGCCATCCTGCTGCATCGGCCGCTTCTACCACTCCGCAAGCCGGGCAAGCTGCCCTATCGGACGCACTCCCTGGCATACGACCTGGAGTATGGCACGGCCGAACTCCACATGCACATCGACGCCGTCAAGCCGAACGCCCGTGTCCTGCTAGTCGATGACGTCCTCGCCACCGGCGGCACCATGGTCGCCGGCTGCAAGCTGGTCGAGAAGGCCGGCGGCCAGGTCCTCGGCGTCGCCGTCCTGGTCGAACTCGGTTTCCTCCACGGTCGCGAGAAACTGGCCGGCTACGACGTGTTCAGCCTGCTGCGGTTCTGACATCTCTTCATTTTGCCGCCGCCTTGCCGGCGGTCTTCGAGACCAAATCCCGCCGGCAAGCCGGCGGCTAGATGGGGCCGAGGTTACCATGTTCACGCTCGACTTCGACAAGGCCGGCGGACTGGTGCCGGTCGTCGCTCAGGACGCCACGACAGGCCAGGTTCTCATGCTCGCCTGGATGAACCGCGAGGCGTTCGACGAAACCGTACGAACCGGCCGGGCCGTCTACTTCAGCCGTAGCCGGGGCAAACTCTGGCGCAAGGGCGAGGAGTCCGGCCACGTTCAACTCGTGCGCGAGATCCTCGTCGATTGCGATGCCGACACGGTCCTGCTCAAGGTCGAGCAGGTCGGCGGAGCGGCGTGCCACGAGGGGTACGCGAGCTGCTTCTTCCGGCGCGTGCAGGACGGCGAACTGCAAACGGTCGCCGAGCGGCTGTTCGACCCGGCGACGGTGTATCGGAAGTGACGCCGATCAGCCCACTTCCCGAACGATCTCAATGATCTTGAGGAAGTCCTCGGGAACAAGGCTCGCCCCGCCGACGAGGCCGCCATCGATGTCGGGCTGGCTGGCCAGTTCCCGAACCGTGGCAGCCGCCTGCTCACTGCCGGTGGCCTTGACGCTGCCACCGTAGAGAATGGGAATGCGGGCCGCCGCCTTCTCACCGAGGCGAGCGTGAATCCAGTTGCGAATGAAGTGGTGCGCCTCCTGGGCCTGCGCCGAGGTGGCGATCACGCCCGTGCCGATGGCCCAGACCGGCTCGTAGGCCAGAATGACCTTCTCCAGGGCGGCCGCATCGATGTCGGCCAGCGAGCCGGACAGCTGACGTTCGAGAACCGCGAACGTCTGGTTGGCCTGCCGCTCGGCCAGCAGTTCGCCCAGGCAGAGGATGACCTCCAGACCGACGCCCAGGGCCGCCTGGACCTTCCGGTTGATGAAGACGTCCGTCTCGCCCAGACCGTGCCGACGCTCGCTGTGGCCGAGAATGACGTAGCGACAACCCAGGTCGGCCAGCATGGTCGGACTGGTCTCGCCGGTGTAGGCACCGCTCTTCTCGTAGTGACAGTTCTGGCCGCCCAGACCGATGGAACTGCTGCGGAGTTCCTCGCCGATCAGCGGCAGGTAGCAGGTCGGCGGACAGACACCGACGCGAACGTCGGTTTCCTGGCCGCACTTCTCGACGAGCTTCACGGCCAGTTTGCGGCCCGTCTCGCGGGTGGTGTTCATCTTCCAGTTACCGACAACGATCTTCTGCCGCATGGACCAATCCTCTTCAGGAAGACGCGAGCGTGGCAAACGGGAACGAGCCGAGAATGGTCATCTCCAGGCACAGGGCTTCCAGGGCCTTGAGCGTCTTGGCCACCTTGGCATCGTCGCGGTGCCCTTCGAGATCGACGAAGAACAGGTATTCCGGCTTGGGCGTACGCGC
>CAYYJM010000271.1:0-2089 GCA_964471755.1 uncultured Alcaligenaceae bacterium | reverse complement strand
GAACGATTCGATCCAGGTGAGGTTGAGCTTGTTCTGGGCCAAAGTGTCCAGCACGCTGGCCAGGGCTCCCGGACTGTGGGGCAGACGGAACATGAGAGCCGTCTTGTCCCGACCCGTCTTGCCGGCCCGGTGTCGGCCAACGACGGCGAAACGTGTCTCGTTGTAGGGCGAATCCTCGATCTCGGTGAACAGGATGCGCAGGCCATACTTGACCGCCGCCTGCCGACTGGCGACGGCCGCCGCTCCGGGCTCCTTGCTGGCCAGCTCGGCGGCCCAGGCCGTGCTGGCCACGTCCTTGAGAACGGCGTGCGGCACGTTCTTGCTCAACCAGTTCCGACACTGGGACAGAGCCTGTGGCTTGCTGTAGACCCGACGAATGTCCTGCTGCTCACAGTTGGCCAGCAGATGAAGGTGGATCTGCAAGCGGATCTCGGCACAGATCAGCAGATGCGGGAACCGCTGGAACATGTCCAGCGTATCAGCGATCCGACCATCGGTGGAGTTCTCGACCGGCACGACGCCGAAATCAACGTGGCCGCGATCAACTTCCTCGAAGACGGCGGCGATGCTACCGACCGCGACGTACTCGATACTGGCTCCATAACGCTCCAGCGAGGCGAGATGGCTGAAGCTGTACTCCGGCCCGAGGTAGGCGACCTTGAAGGTCTTCTGCAAGGCCCGTGAGCCGCTCATGATCTCGCGGAAGATGGCCCGCACGGCCTGGCCGGGCAGGACGCCCTTCGCTTTTTCGTTTAGCTGAATGACGTTCTGGAGAACTTCCTCTTCACGAGCAAGTGAGAAGACCTCGTCGCCGTTGTCGGACTTGAGTTTGCCGATTTCCAGGGCGAGCTTGGCGCGGTTGTTGATGAGTTTGAGGATCTCCAGATCGACCTTGTCGATCTGGCTGCGCAGGTCCCGCAGCGATTTGGCATTGGACTTGCCGCTTCCGGCACCCTCTTTGTCACGCCCCATGATTGCCCCCGCGACGTTGGTACCCCGCCAACTTGGGAACTATCCTAGATCGTACCCCCTGCACCGTCAACGGGTTGCCACGCCAGAACCCTCCCGGAACGAGCGATTTTTCATCGTGATGCCAGATTGTCTCGCCCGGAAGCTCGTCGAGGGAGGCAATCTGCCGAAATGGCAGTCACGTTCGGACAGTGGTAGGCGAAACCAGGGTTGATCGCCCGATTTCGAGCCTGATTCGGGGCACCTGGAGCAAAGAGAGAAGAACATCCCTCAACGGCACACTGGTTGCACTACACCCGGCATCGAATCGGAGATCCATTCTGTCGCGGGGGTGTTCGACAGGCCATTGCCCCTCGCCCCGAATCCGGCGAGAATAACCCGTGCGATCGTCCCTTGCATGGCGACGAGGATCTCCCGGCACAGCAGACGAGGCACGGCGGTTGTCGCGAATCGGCCGCCGGGAAAGGAGCATATCATGGCAGCGGAAGTGATTATCGGTATCGACCTGGGCACCACCAACTCGGTGGTTGCGGTCATGGAAGGCAAAGAGGTCAAGGTCATTGCGAATCAGGAAGGAAGTCGGCTGACGCCCAGCGTCGTCGCCTTCACGGACAAGGGCGATCGGCTCGTCGGCGAACCCGCCAAGCGCCAGGCGGTGACCAACCCGCACCGCACCCTCTACTCGATCAAGCGGTTCATGGGCCGACGCCGCAAGGAACTCGTTTCGGAAGAGAAGCTGGTTCCCTACAAGATCGTCGGTGCGGCCGACGAACCGGCCCGCGTCGAGATCGACGGCAAGGCCTATGCGCCGCCGGAAATCTCGGCGATGGTCCTGCGCAAGCTCAAGGAGTCGGCCGAGGCTTACCTGGGCCACACGGTCAACTACGCCGTCATCACGGTGCCGGCGTACTTCAACGACGCCCAGCGTCAGGCGACCATCGAGGCCGCCCAGATTGCCGGCTTCAAGACCGAGTGGGAACTGAAGGACCCGATCAAGGGCACCGTCACCAAGCAGCGGATGCGCATCGTCAACGAGCCGACCGCGGCGGCGATCGCCTACGGGCTGGACAAGAAGGAACACAAGACGATCGCCGTCTTCGACCTCGGCGGCGGCACGTTC
>CAYYJM010000270.1:0-8314 GCA_964471755.1 uncultured Alcaligenaceae bacterium | reverse complement strand
TGTGCGTCATGATCACCAGCTGGACCCAGTCCTCCGCACGCTCGTCGGGAGCCTCATGCTGGATGACCGAGGCGATGCTGATCTGGTGCTGAGCCAGGACGCCGGTCACCTCGCACAGAGTACCGGGCTGATCCTTGACGAGCAGGCGAAGGTAGAACCGCGTCCGGACGGCGCTCGATGGCCGGAGTTGCAGACCATGCTCCGCACCGTTCCACAGCCGACGCGTCAGCAGAACACGGCGAGTCCGACTCAGGGCGAGATCGACCAGGTCGGCCAGGACGGCGCTGGCCGTCGGCATCATGCCGGCCCCCTGGCCGTAGAACAGACTGTCGCCGAGGATGTCGCCGACGACGTGGACGGCGTTGTAGGCTCCCCGTACCTGGGCCAGCGGAGTGAGACGGCGAAGCAGAACTGGCGAAACGTGCAGGGCGAGCTGACGATCGTGCAGGTGCGCCTCGGCCAGGAGCTTGATGACGTAGCCGAGTTCGCCGGCGAACTGCACGTCCAGAGCCTCGACCTGGCCGATGCCACGACACTCGATCTGATCGACCGAAACGATCACGCCGAAGGCGAGCTGGGTGAGGATGGCCAGCTTGTGGGCGGTGTCGGTGCCGTCGATGTCGAGGGTCGGATCGGCCTCGGCGTAGCCGCGCTGCTGGGCCTCGGCCAGAGCGTCGGCATAGGCCATGCCGCGCTCGGTCATCTTCGTGAGGATGAAATTGCAGGTGCCGTTGAGGATGCCGAGCAGCGAGGCGACCTGGTTGCCGGCCAGCCCTTCCAGGAGCGCCGAGATGATCGGCACACCGCCGGCGACGCCGGCCTCGAAGGCGACGGCCCGACCATGCTGGCGGGCGGCGTCGAAGATCTCCTTGCCGTGCAGGGCCAGCAACGCCTTGTTGGCCGTGACGACGTCCTTGCCCGCGGCGAGGGCGGCAAGAACAGCCTGGCGGGCGAACGTCGTGCCGCCGGCCAGTTCGCAGACGACCTGGATGGCCGGATCGCGCAAGATGGCGTCGAGGTCAGTCGAGAGCAACTCCGGCGGCAGGGCGACGGGGCGTTCCCGACCCGGATCGCGAACGACGACCCGACGGAGTTGAAGCGGTCGGCCGGCCCGCGTCGCGAGGCGGTCGGGGTGTTCGAGCATGACGCGGGCGACACCACTACCGACGGTGCCGCAGCCGATGAGACCAACGCCGAGAGGCTCTGCCATGGCCGGTGGGGGGTCCTGCCGGGCGAGCCACTCCGGCGGGCCCGCATGAGGATGAATGTACGGCGCGAGGACCTCGCCGTCACCCCGGGCCGGTGCGGCGAAACAGGTCGTCGCAGATCGCCTTCATCAGTTCCGGTGTCAGTCGCGTGACCCGACCGGCCTGGATGTCGCCGAGCATGATGTCGGCCAGGGCAGGATTCAACTCGGTGGCCCGTTCACGATCGTTGAGGGCCTCGACGGCGTCCTCCAGCCCCTCGTGAACGAACGACCGCAGCAGGTAGGCCAGGGCGTGATGCGGATTCATCTCCAGCAGCAGCTCGCAGTCAGCCAGCGCCTCGGCGAACTGGTCTTCCTCGTAGTGGACGATCCACCGGCCGAGATGGCCGGCCGGGTTGTGCGGATGCCGGGCGATGACGTGTTCGTAATCCTCCAGGGCCTGCTCGCGAAGGCCCATCTGGACGCGCACCAGACCGCGGATCAGGCGAGCCTGGACGTTCTCCGGATCGAGTTCGACGGCCAGCTCGGCGTCTTCCCAGGCGCTGGAGCTGTCGCCATCGGGGAGCAGACGCAGGGCGGCCCGGCGCGCGAGGCCCTCGGCGTGCTGCGGATCGATCTCCAGGGCGCGGTCAAGATCGGCCATCGCGCGATCGGCATCGCCACTGAGCAGGTACATCGTCGCCCGCTGAACGTAGGCATCGGCATCGTCGGGACGGAGGCGAACGGCCTCGTCGAGATCCTCGCCAGCCCCGGTGAGGTCGCCGCGTCGCAGACGCTGATGGGCGCGTTGCAGGTGGATCATGGCCAGCGGCAGGACGAGCGACGGATTGTCCGGCTCCTGCGCGCAGACGACCTGAAGGTCTTCCAGTGCGCCGTCGAAGTCGTCGCGATCGAGGCGGATCAGGCCGCGTTGCAGCCGGGGAACCCACTGGTCCGGGTCGAGCCGAAGGGCGGCCTCGCAGTCGGCCTCGGCGGCGTCGGCGTCACCCAGGGCGCGGAGAACCTGCGAGCGGGCCAGCAGCAGGGCGGCATGCTCCTCGGGGTGAAGGTTCGGCAGGCCAAGGGCGGTGTCGAGATCGTTGCGAGCCTCGTCGAGAGCGCCGGCCGACTCGAACAGGCGAGCGCGGTACAGCAGCGGCTCGGTGTTGTCTGGCTCGAGGTGGGCGGCGATGCTGAAATCGCGAAGGGCCTGCTCGGGCTGGCCGAGGTCGCGGGCGGCCAGACCGCGCAGGACCAGGGCGTCGGCGTCGTTGGGCCGCATCTGGAGAAAGCGACTGAACGAGCCGACGGCCTGCTCGTTGAGATCCAGACCCCGGTAGCACTGGCCGAGGTAGTAGTGTGCCAGGGCGTGGTGATCATTGCGGGCGAGGGTCTGTTCCAGATCGGCGATGGCCGGCTCGAACTGATCGTCCTGGCAGCGAGCGACGCCACGCAGATACCAGCCGTTGGCGTCGTCCGGATCGAGGGCGATGACCTGCGAGAAGAGGTCGATGGCCGTGGTCGCATCGCCGGCCTGGAGCCGGAGCTGGCCCAGACGCAGCAGCGGCTCGGGATCATCCGGCTCCAGATGATGAGCCCGGGCGAAGTCGGCCTCCGCTCCGTGCAGATCGTCGAGCAGGTGGAGAACCCGGCCGCGTTCGGTCAGGGCGGGGAGAAAATCGGGAGCCTGGGCGAGCAGACGGTCGAGCTGCTCCTTCGACTCGGAATAGTGTTCGGTGACGGACAGGGCGCGGGCGAGGTCGAGGCGTGCCTCGGCGTCGTCGGGGACGAGAGCGACGGCGCGGCTGAGGTCGGCCAGGGCCGCGGCATCGTCGTCGCGGTCAAGGCGGACCAGACCCCGGATGCGGAGAGCCTCGGCGTTGTCCGGCTCACGGGCCAGGGCCTGTTCGCAGTCAGCCAGGCAGTCGTCGAGGTCGCCGCTGGTGTAATGGACCCAGGCGCGGGCGATGGAGGCCTCGACGAGGTCCGGGTTCAACTCCAGAGCCCGGTTGAAGTCGGCGATGGCCTCGTCGAGGAGCAGTTCCAGGTCGAAGATCCGGCCGCGCTGAAGAAGGGCGTCGGCGTCGTCGGGATGGCGGGCCAGGATGGCGTCGAGATCGGCCCGGGCGGCCTCGTAATCGTCGCGTTGCAGGGACACGAGGGAGCGGTTGAACAGGGCGTCGAGGTGGTTCGGATCGATCGCCAGCGCGTCGGTGTACGCCTGCCAGGCGGCGTCGTGGTCGCCGCGATCGAGGCAGTCGTTGCCGCGCTGGTAGGCGGCCCGGGCCGCTGACTTCGGGCTGTTCTCGGACATGCGTTCTCCTTCGGATGGGGCCTCGGCCCGTCCTTCAGTTCACCAGATCCGGGACGCAGGGACAACCCAAATTCACGCGTCGGCGGCAGACAGAGAGCCGGCGTTGCTTTTGCCCGGCGGGGTCGGTATGCAGCGCGGTGGAGATCTGTGCCGGCTCAAGGAGACTGTCGATGACGCCGCGAGTTTGGCTCTGTCTGGGAGCGTTGAGCGTGGCGATGGGAGCCGCCTCGGCCGAGGAGCCGGCGGCGCGCGGCGGATCGGAGCCGCTCCAGTTCGAGGTCCGGCTCCTGAGCGTCCCGGCGACGACCTGCGAGGCCCTCCAGGGTCGCTTCCGGCTCCGCGACAAGAAACCGACACTGTGCGACGAACACGGCCTGTTCGCTCTGCTCGAAGCGATCCAGGACGATCCCGGAGCGAACGTCCTCTGCTCGCCGCGACTGGTCACCGCGCCCGGTCAGCCGGCGATGGTGCAGCTCCACGAGGGGGACCCAAACGGTGCAAGCCTGAAGTTGACGATCACGCCGACAGCGCCGACGGGTGGTCGAACCATCGAGTTCGATCTCCAGGTCCACTCGTCTCGGCCGGGCGGAGTCGAGAACGACCTGAAGAAGCGGCTGGTTCTGCCGCCGAACCGAACGGCTATCCTGCCGGCCTGGTGGGAAGAGACGAAGACGCCCGGTGAACCATGCCGGGTCATCGTCTGCGTCTCGGCCCGTCCGACGACGAAGTAGCCTGTCTGTCAGAGCCGCGCACGCAGCGAGGCCGCAGGCCGAGTGGAGTAAGCGCACCGGGGCCCGGACGCGTGGGCGGCGATGTGTCTCCTCCGCCCTGACGTGCAGGTCGTGGTGCGCTTACTTCGCTCGGCCTGCGGCCTCGCTGCGTGCGCGGCTCTGACAGACTGCGCTGTGGAAGCCTCTGTTACCCCTGCAACCCCGGCAGGCTGCCGGTGCTGTCGCCGAGGCGGTCGATGTTGCCACAGAGTCGGTCGAGCATCGCCACCCACAGATTGGCGACCGGCGTCTCCTTCGGATAACGCAGGTGCCGACCGGACTGGATCGTGCCCCCCCCCTTGCCGGCGAGCAGGATCGGCAGGTCGTCGTGGTTGTGACGATTGCCGTCGCTGTTGCCCGAGCCGTAGGCGATCAGGCAGCTGTCGAGCAGGGTGCCCGCTCCTTCCCGCACGCTCTTGAGTTTCGTCAGCAGGTAGGCCAACTGCGTCGTGTGGAACGTGTTGATCTTCGCGATCTTCTCCTGTTTGGCCGGCTTGTTCTCGTGGTGCGACAGGTCGTGGTGTCCCTCGCTGACGCCGATGAACGGGTAGGGCCGATTGCTCCCCTCGTTGGCGTAGACGAACGTGCAGACGCGCGTCGTGTCCGTCTGGAAGGCCAGGACGAGCAGGTCCGACAGCAGACGAAGATGCTCGGCCAGATCGCCCGGAACGCCATCGGGCACCTTGAGGGTCGGCGTCTGCACCGGCGGCAGATGCGCCGCGCGCTCGATCCGCTGCTCGACATCGCGGACGCTGGAGAAGTACTCGTCAAGCTTGCGCTGATCGGTGACGCCGAGTTGCCCCTTCAGGCTGGCGGCGTCCTCCTGGACGAAGTCGAGCAGGCTCTTGCGACGGGCATCGCGTCGGACGCGCTCGGCGTTCGGCGTCGTGCTGAAGAGGCGCTCGAAGATCAGCTTCGGGCTGACCTCCTTCGGCACGGGCGTCGTCGCCGCACGCCAGGACAGCGTCGAGGAGTAGGCGCAGCTGTAGCCGGAATCGCAGTTCCCGGCCATCCAGCCACGATCGGCTCCGATCTCCAGGGACGCCAGCCGGGTCTGATGACCGATGCGCCCGGCGGCGACCTGGTCGGCCGAGACGCCCGCGCGGATGTCGGTGCCGTCGGTCTTGCGCGGCTGGCATCCGGTCAGGAACGCGGACATCGCACGGGCGTGATCGCCGCCGCCGTCGCCGTGCGGCCGGGCCTTGTCCGCCGTCAGGTTCGACAGGAGGAGCAGGTCGCTCCGGAGCGCCTCCAGCGGCTTGAGGATCGGCATCAGCGTGTAGTTCGACCCCTCCTCCGTCGGCGTCCAGTCCTTCATGTGGATGCCGTTGGGAACGTACAGCCAGGCGGCCCGAACGGGGGCCTTCTTCTCCGCGGCCTGCCCCAGGCGGACGAGCGGTTCCATCGCTTCCAGCCACGGCAGGGCCAGACCGACGCCGACGCCGCGCAGGATGGTTCGCCGTGAAATCCAGGCTCGTGAGATCATGGGTTGCTCTCCTTTCCTCGTCGCAGGCGGAAGGGATCGCTCCGGACGATCGCCCCGACCAGTGCCGACATCTTGTAGTCCTTCGCGCCAACCGCGGCGACGATCGAGTCCACCGCCCGGCGGTCGTAGTATTCCAGGCCCCGACCCAGGGCGTAGGTCAACAGCTTCTGGGCCAGGCAGCGGGCGACCAGATCCTGCTTCTCCTTCAAGATCGTCTTCAGCTCGGCCGGCCCCTTGAACGTTTTTCCGCCCGGCAGAACGCCCGACGCGTCGATCGTACCATCGCCATCCTTGGTCCGCCAGGCTCCGACGGCGTCGAAATTCTCGAACGCGAAGCCGAGCGGGTCCATGAGGGTATGGCAGCCGGCACAGGCGGGGTTCGCGCGGTGCTGCTCCATCCGCTGGCGGAGCGTGCCGGTGGTCTGCTTCTGCGCGTCCAGTTCCGGCACGTTCGGCGGCGGCGGGGGCGGCGACGTGCCGAGGAACTGTTCCATGATCCACCGGCCGCGCTTGACCGGCGAGGTTCGCGTTGGATTGCTCGTGATCGTCAGCACGCTGGCATGCGTCAGCACGCCGGCCCGGTTCGCGTCGGGCATCTCCACCCGGACGAATTCTTCCCAGGGGATCTTCTTGTCGCGGCGCAGGGCCTTGTCGCCCCAGGCGTGGCCGAGCGTGTCGCCGATGCCGTAGTGCTGGGCCAGTTGGCCGTTCAGGTAGGTGTATCGGCCATCGATCAGGTCGAGAATACTGCGGTCCTCGCGGACGATTTCCGTCAGGAACAGTTCCGTCTCGCGGAGCATCAGCCCCTTGAGCGTGTCGTTGAATTTTGGGAAGAGCTTCGCGTCCGGACTGGCGTTCTTCAGCGTACGCAGCTGGAGCCACTGCATCGCGAAGTTATCGACGAGCGCCTGTGCCTTCGGGCTGGCGAGCATCCGCTTCACCTGGGCGTCGAGGTTCTTCGTAAGTTCGCCCTTGCGCGCCAGGTCGAAGAGTTCCTCGTCGGGCATCGACGACCAGAGGAAGTAGGACAGGCGCGAGGCGAGCTGCCATTCGGTGATCGGGTGGGCCGTGGCCGAGTCGGGGCGGTCGTCCAGTTCGACCCGGAAGAGGAACTTCGGCGAGATCAGCACCGCCTGCATGGCGTAGACGATGCCCGCCTCGAACTTCTCGCCCTGCTTCTGGCTCGCATCGAAGAGGGTGAGCAGCCGCTGGATTTCCTCTGAAGTCGCCGGCCGACGATAGGCCCGGCTGGCGAAGCGAGTGAGGATTTCGCGGGCCTTCTCGCGCGGCGGAGCGTCCGCCTGGCAGGCGAGCAGTTTTCGGTGCGAAGCTGGCCGGGTGTCCTTCGGGCCTTCGAGCATCATCTCCCGGACGTAGAGCTTCGCGGGCGGCCCCTCGGCCTTGACCACGGCGATCGCCGTGCGCGTGAGGCCGAGGTTCGCCGGCACATCGACGGTGATCGTCTCGGCCGTCTTCGCGCTGCGGCCCTTCACCGGGATCGTCTTCAGGATCATCGCCGGTCCCGGTGGTGTGCCGTGGATTCGGGCGAGTTCCTCCTTTGTCGCCGGCTTCGGCAGATTATCACCGATAACGAGGACGGCGAGCGTCACCGGCTGATCGCCCGCCCGCTCGGCGAAGACGTGGGTGCGGAATACGTACTCGCCGTCAGCCGGCACGTTGTAGGGCGTGTGGAGCGGCCCCGTCTCGACCGGCGTCTTGCCATCGGTGGAAACGATGCGGTACGCTCCCTGGAGCGGCCGGTTGGGCGAGGCCGGCTCGGTGTACTGGCTGCCGATGGCCCGCACCGGCGGTTTCGGCGGATCGATCGCGATGGCCCGCTGGAGGATGGCCTCGGCCGCGGCGAGGTAGCGCTCGACGAGCAGCGGTGACACCGAGAGGACATCGCCGATGTTGTCGAAGCCGTGGCCGACGTCGTCAGAGGGGAAGTCCTCGGCGGGGTTGAAATCGACGCCGCACAGGTCGCGGATGGTGTTGTTGTACTCGGCCCGGTTGAGTCGGCGAACGGTCACTCGACCGGGATCAGGCGGAGCCTTCCGATCGGCCTCGGCGAAGGTGGCGTTGACGGTGCCGAGGAACGCCTCCATCTCGGCGGCGGTCGGTCGTGGCTTCGGCAGGGGCGGCATGATGCCCTGATGCACCTGATCGGCGACGTGCTGCCAGACCTTGCGGTTCTTCAGGAGCGCCGCCGCGTCGGTGTACTGATGAAGCGTCAGGTCGGCGCGTTTGTTCTTCTCGCCGTGGCAGCTGACGCAGTGCTTCTGGACGAAGGCGACGACGTTCTTCTGGAAGTCGCTTTTCGGATCGGCCGCGCGGGCCGGGGTGGTGGCCGGCACCAGGGTGAACAGCGCCGCGAGCAGCGCAGCCGGGCCGATGAGGAGAACGATCGTACGCATGAACCAGCGCTCCGGGTGAGCGGGGAAGTCCAACGAGGGAAGGCTGGCCAGCCTGGGGGGAGTAATGGCCGGGTCTACCGCCAAAGTATACCGCACGACCCGGCCGCGGTGCAATGGGCTGTCAGAGACTACACGGAAAGCGGC
>CAYYJM010000269.1:0-8383 GCA_964471755.1 uncultured Alcaligenaceae bacterium | reverse complement strand
TTCCCCGTGCATTACTTTCCTAACATGGGATAGCCGCCGGCTTGCCGGCGGTCTTTGTCACCAGGCACCGCCGGCAAGCCGGCGGCTAAATGAAGATCAACCCGGCGGAGCCGACGACGCCGCGCGCTGCTGCAACTGCTCGTGCAACAGGTGGTTGATCGCGTGCAGGTTCCCCGGCACCCGGTGCAACGCCTTCTGCAACCGCTCGTACTCCGAGCCGTCCGTCGTCGGCCAGGTCGCCAGCCACTCGGCCAGCGGCCCGGAGATCGTCTCCTTCATCAGCTCCCGCTGCCGCTGCCGGGTCGTCTCGCGCTGGGCATCGACGAAGCCCTTGCCGAGCAACTCGACCAGCTTCTGCGACAGCGTCGCGATGATTGGCACCAGGATGACATCATGCCAGGCGATGCCGCCGGCGACCAGCGTCGCGCCGATCGACACCGAGTCGAGCAGCAGCTTGCTCCCGCGCAGGGTGTTCAGCATGACCGGGTTCTTCTCCAGTTCCTCGAAGATCGCCCGGGCCGAGCGGTCCACCTCGGCATGCAGCCCCTTCTGAAACTCCTTGAAGGCGAGCGCGAACCGCTCCTGCGCCTTCGAGGCCAGGCCGCCACCCTGGAAGGTGCGGTGCATCTGCTCGAACAGCGGATGCGTGGTCGAGAGCCGTGCCACCTCCTTGCGCAGGCCATCGGTCCAGCCGCCGAGTGCCTCCTCCAGGACCGGGTACTCCGGCCGACCCGCGACCGGCGGTCGGCTCACCGCCCGGCTGAACAGGCCGGCCAGCCACATGACCGGCATCCGGATCACGTGCAGTGTCCCGCTCAACAGCTTGCCGATGCCCGGCAGTTCCAGCAGTTCCATCAGCTTGAGCAGGGCCTCGTCGAAGCCGCGAAACTTCTCCGTCGTCAGGTACTCCTTGACGTAACGGCCATCGAACTCGACGCGGCCCTCGGCGACCATGCGTTCCCATAGCCGCAGGGCGTCGAGATCTTTGCGGGCGAAGCCGAAGAGTTGCTCCTGGTTGAGCATCAGGAAGCGCATCGCGCCGATGACGGTGCGCTGTCGAGCGCGGGCCGGGTCGCCGCCCAGGACGGCCACCTGATTGACCAGCGGGACGCGGTACTTCGGGGCCTGCCGGGCCGGGTCGGCCAGCTGCTCGCGGTTCAGGAACGGGATCGGCAGCGTCGCCACCACCTGGGCCTGGAAGTGGGCCACCAGTGCCGCCGCGTCCGCCTCACGCATCTTGACCAGGACGCAGATCACCGGCTTGCCCGTCTGCAGCAGCAGGCGCAGGAACTCCGTCGGGATCTCATCGTTGTAGCGCTCGTCGGAGGCGACGTAGACCAGCACGTCGGCCAGGCCGGCCACCTCCAGCAGACGGGAGACGTATCCCTGCGAGGCCCACGTCGTCATGTCCGGGCAGTCCCAGACGACGAAATCCTTGAGCAGGTCGAAGCCCGCCGGATCGGAGGTGATTCGCCGGATCTGGTATACGTCCTGGTCCAGGCTCGACGGTGCCGGCTCGACCAGACGCGAGAGCGGTCCCAGGAAGCCGGCATGCTGCGTCCAGCTGATCGGCCCGGACTGGCCGGTGTAGGCGATGGGATGGCGGGTGAATCCCGCCTGGGGATTGGCCTCGGCCGCCACCGCGCCGGAGAGCATGTTGCTGACGGTACTCTTGCCCGCGCCGGCCCCCCCCACGACCACGACGTGCAATGGTCGCGACGCCTGCCCATCGAGCGTGGGCCCAACGCAGTTGCGCACCAGCGAGGCGGCCAGGCGCAGGCGGGCCGTCGCCTCGTCGTCGCCGGTGGTTCGCTCGGCGTGCTGTTCCAGCCAGGCGAGATCCTCGCTCAGCTGGCTGGTCAGGGTACGAATCTGATGCACGTCCATCGCGGGGCACTCCCGGCCGACGACCCTCGCCCTCGCTCTCCTGGAAGGCTCGACCAAATTCTACGGGAACCAGGCCCCCGGTGAAATGCCGACTGACGGGCGACCTTCAGTCCCGATCGACGGCGAACGCCTCCAGCGGCAACGCGGGGACCCGATCGGTCAGCAGGGCAGCCAGCAGCAACGCCGTCCCCGGCGACAGGAGGATGCCGGATCGGAAGTGTCCGGCCGCGACGTACAGGTTCGTCGCTCCCGGCACCGGCCCCAGGTACGGCGAGCTGTCCGGGCTGCCAGGGCGCAGGCCGGCCCAGCAGCGCTCCACGCTCGCCTGCCCCAGCCCCGGCAGCATCGCCGTCGCGAAGCCGAGCAGGTCGGCAATGACGGTCGCCGTGGTGCGAGCGTCGAACCCGGCATCTTCCTCGCAACTGCCGACCAGAAAGCGACCATCGCCACGCGGGACGATGTAGCGCCGCCCCTCCAGGATCAGCGGATGCTCGCCGACTTCGCCAGTATTCAGCAGAGCGATCTGGCCGCGGATCGGCTTCACGGGAAGTCGGCAGCCGACGCTGGCGAGCAGGCCGCCGCTCCACGCTCCGGCCGCGACCAGAACCCGGCCGGCAGGGTAGGGCCCCTGAGCCGTCTTCACCCCCTCGATCTGGTCGCCCCGACGGAGGAACGCCTCCACGGCGACGCCGGGATGCAGCGCCACGCCGGCCTGCTCGCACGCCGCGATCAGGGCCCGCAGATGCCACGGGTTGCGCACCTGGGCCAGTTCGGGCAGGTGATAGCCGTCCTGCCAGCGCGGAGCCAGGCCCGGTTCCAGGCGGCGCAGCGCCAGGCCGTCGAGCCGGACAACCCGGACGCCGGGACTGCGCCACTCCTCGTCATCCACGTCGTCGCCGAGCAGTTCCAGCGCACCGGACACCCGGTAACCGTTGTCGATCCCGGTCGTCTCACGCAGGCGGGCGGACAGGGCAGGGAAGAGGCCGACACTGAAGGCCCGCAGCCGCTCGAAGGGCGTCCGCACCGCCTCGGCATTGCCCGGCGGGATGATGCCCGCCCCGGCCCACGACGCCTGCCGGCCCAGATCGCCCTGATCGAGGACGGCGACCCGAACGCCGTCGCGCGCCAACTCCCAGGCCGTGGTCAAGCCAACCACGCCACCACCGACAATCAGCACGTCCACGGGAGAGAACATCGGCCTCCAGTCAAATCCAACGGCGGATGATGTTGTGCAACGTCGCGTTCCAGCTCTCCGACGCATCGTCCCCCTCGGGCGTCTCCATCTCCGTGTAGACGTCGCCGATTGCCGGCCGGGCCTTGTCCACGCGCAGCAGGGTCACCACGGTGTCCTGAGCCTCGAACGGCACCGGCACCGTCGAGACGTTCAGGCAATGAACCATGCTCGTCCGCGCCCACCCCGCGCAGGCCTGCGGCAGTTCCGCAGTCGTTAGCCGCTCCAGCGACACCGTCTTGTTGGCGATCGTCTCGCGCAGGAGCGTCTGGAGCAGTTCATGCTCGTCGTCGAGAATCAACGGCTCTTCGGCCGGGCCCAGGAACAGGAAGCGGAAGTGCAACGCGTCGGTACTCAGCCACTCGGTCAGTTTCGTCACCAGGGCGGTGAGCAACGCCAGCAGCAGGACGCCGCGCTGGTAGGGCAGGTCGGCGTCCTTGAAGCGTGTCTCGACCAGGTCGGCGTGCAACGCGACGACGAAGGTCCGTCGCCGGCGCAGTAACTGGTTCTCGTCGCGCGAGTAGTAGTACAGTTCATCGCGCAGGTACTTGATGTCGAACAGGTCCGGCCGCTGGCTCGGGTCCGGATCGATGAAGGCCAGTTGCGAGTAGAGCATGCTCTCGATGCTGCCGCGTGTCGAGATCGATGTGTAGCCGCCGACGGGATAGGTGTCCTCGTCGAGGATGCGTGTCGGCACCTCCTGTCGGCCGACCAGCGGCTTGAGTTTGTGCTTGCCGAGGCTCGCCTCCATGACCGTCGCCGCCCGGACGATCTGTCGGCGGGCGACGCTGTTACCCAGGTCGGCCAGGGCGGTCTTGTGTTCCAGCTCGAAGATATCCTCCGGCCCGAGGATCTCCGCCGTTCGTCGGGCACTGGCGATCAGGGCCTGATACATCTCCGCCAGCAGTGGCATCGGGCCTTCCTGGCGAAGCAGCTCCCAGCTCTGGGTGAGAACCTCTTCCGGCGAGGCGTCCAGGGCGTTCTTGATGATGCCCGGCGAAAACTCGACGCCGGGGAACTTCGCCCGTTCGCGGAACTGATTCATCAGGTAGGCCAGACCGCGTGCCTGTTCCTTGTCCTGATACTGACGCAGGGCATCGCAGGCGCGGGCGAACGTCCAGTCGGCATAGATCTTGCCCAGGACGTGGTCCTCGTAGGTGCTGATGAGGTTGACCGGCAGAATGAACAGGGCCTGGGAGTTGCGGTTGGCCCGCAGGTCCCAGTCGGAGCCGAACACGGCCTGGCCGACATCGGCGACGAAGCCGATCGGCGGCAGCGGTTGGCCGGCCGAGGCCATCTCCAGATACCACTTCAGGGCGGTTTGGATGTTGCTGATCGATGGCTGCGCCCGCTGCCACCACAGCCCCTGGAGGAGATAACAGCGGGCCTCTTCCAGGTTCCGCAACTCGATGTTGTGCATGCCTCTCTCGCGACTTCCGGCTGGGCGGGCGCTCTCCGGCGGACCCACGCCCTCCCATTCTATCGTCTTCCGGCCCTGGCTCAATGTGTGCCGGCCGCTTCGTGAGCTTTCCTCGAATCCACGAACTTCCTCTTGCATCTGCGGAAACGAGGCGTTATCACGCCGGCCTCAACCAATCAGGAGGTTCGGCCATGCTCACGCGACGCGGCCTGTTCGCGGCCAGCGGGGCGCTGTTCTGCGCCCTGACCGGTTGCACCTTGAACAAGTTCAATCTGAACCTGCTCGGCACCGTCACCCAGCGCGGGACGGTTCTCGACGGTTCCCTCGAAGTCACCGCCCAGGCGACCCAGCAGGCCCTGCGCGACATGGGTCTGTTCGTCGAAAGCTCGCACGGCACCGACAAGGTCATTCTGACCAGCACGACGAAGTCTGGCCATCGGTTCACTCTGAACCTGTGTCAACACACCGTCCCGAACTCGGATCGGGTTCAGACGCGCATCGACATCCAGTGGGACAAGGAGCCGGACGAGCAGTTCTGGATGGACCTGCTGGGAGCCACGGCTCGCATCCAGTTCAGCCGCAGTGGAGCGCACTGATGTCCCTCGTTCTCCGGGCGGCCGTGGTTTCTCTGGCCGCCCACGCCCTGTTCCTGGCCCTGCTCGGCTGGCTGCCTGGCGATTCGCCGACCGAGGAGGGGCCCGCTCTGCCGAGAGGTGATTTCACCCTCGTCTGGGCGAAGGACGAGCCGTCGGGCGGTGCCGAATCGGCCGAACCGTTCGTCCCGATCCTGGTGGCGGCCACTCCGGAAGTTCGCCCGGAGCCACCGCCGCCCGGCCCGATGGTGTCGCCAGCGCCGCCGGGGTCGGAAGGGCAGGGGGGGCAACCCGCTGGTCCGACCGCGCCCGGCGGTGGAGCGTCGCGTTCCGCCCCGCGCGCTCGCCTCAACCCGGCCCGTTCGGTCGTCTTTCTGCTGGACCGCTCACTCAGCATGGGCCTGAATGGCACCCTGACGCCGGCGAAGGCGGAACTCCGCGCCCTGCTGGAGAGTCTGCCGCCGACCACTCACTTCCAGGTCGTGGCGTACGGTCGGACGGCCGAGTCGCTCGTTCCTGGCGTCGGTCAGCGTCTGGTCCGGGCCGACGCAACGGCGCTTCAGCAGGCCATCGGCCAGATCGAACGGCTCGCTCCGGAGGGAGGGACCGAACATGTCCAGGCCCTCCGGCGTGGCCTGCTGTTACGGTCGGAATCTCTGGTGCTTCTCACCGACGGGCTCACTCTGCCGGATGGAGCCGTGGAGGACCTGACCGCACTCAACCAGGGCCGAACGGCCATTCACGTCGTCGAGTTGACCCGATTCCGCCAGGCCGAGGCGAGCCCGACAGCTGTGCGCCTGACCGGACGCAATCGCGGCACCGCCCAGGCTGTGCAGGTTCGCTAATGCGAACTTTCCGCACTCTTCCCGACAAACCGTGTGCCATCCTTTTGACAGGACCTCACCGATATGGCATCATGGCGCGAGCGGACCTCCTTCTCTCCGTTCCTGCCTTTTGCCAAGGAAGTCGGGAACTCTTCGCCTCCGTGAACGTCTCAGGTGTGGGTAGGCATCGTGAGCCAAGACGACCCAGCACTGATTGCCCGCTGTCTGGCCGGCGACACCTCCGCGTACGGAGAACTCGTCGAGCGCTACCAGGACCGCCTGTACAACAGTGTGTTTCGTCTGGTGGAGAATGCCGATGACGCCCAGGATGTGGTGCAGGACGCCTTCCTCAACGCTTACCAGTCGCTGGAGAGTTTCAAGGGCGACGCGCTGTTCTTCACCTGGCTGTACCGGATTGCCTTCAACACGGCCATCAGCCTGAAACGGAAGCAGCGAGTGGTTCTGAGCCTGGACGGTGGAACCGACAACGCGCCTCTGGTCGATCCGCTGGATGAATCGGAGGGCACCCGGCCCGGTTGGGCCCTGGAGCAGGCCGAACAGGAACGCAAGATTCACGCCGCCCTGGGCCGACTCTCCGCAGAACATCGCACCGTGCTGGTTCTGAAGGACATGGAAGGCTGGAAGTACGAGGACATGGCCGACCTGCTCAAGGTGCCCATCGGCACCATCCGGAGCCGACTGCATCGAGCCCGCCTGGAGCTGCGACAATTGCTGGAAGTGGACGAAAAGTGATCGCTGATCACTGACGGAAGCCAGGCCCCTTGGCCGAATGGATTGGAAGAGGATTGTGTGATGTTGACACCCGCCGAACTGGAGCTGCTGACCGCCGCCGTGGATGGCGTGCTGGACGCCCGCCAGCAGTCCCGGCTTGAGCGGTTGCTGGCCCGTTCCGCCGAGGCCCGTGAACTTCACGATCGCCTCAAACAGGACGCCGCCACCCTGCGTTCTCTGCCCGCCCGCACCTGCCCGGTCGAGCTGTCCGGTTCTGTTCTTGAGGCCGTCGCTCGTCTGCCGCGCCGGACCAATCCGCGCCGGCCGGTCGTTCCGGCTTCTCCCACCCTGCCTGGCGGCGTTCCCGCCTGGTTCGCCTTCGCGCTGGCCGTCTCGGTCCTGTTCGTCATCGGACTGGCGTCGTACCTCTACTTCGATGCCAGCCAGCAGAACCCCGGCGAACCGCTGCCACCACGGGGCGGGAACAATCTCGTCCAGAACTCGTCTGGTCCGAACGTCACGCCAGGGCCAGCGATCGAACACCCGGTCCCGGCGACCCCGGGACCAGAACAGCCGATCGCGCCGGTCCCGCCCGAGGAAAAGGGCCCCGTTCTGGTCGAACGGCCGAAGGATCGCACGCCGGAACTTCTGCCGACGCAGCCCGTCCCGGTCCCGCCCAGCGGCCCCATCTTTACCGGGCCATCGGGCGAGCGGATCGAGCTGCTGACCATCGAGCCAACCGGCCCGACGATTCACCAACTCGCTGGCCTGGAGAAGCCGCGTCTCCTGGGCGATCTGAGCAAGGCCAGTGCCTTTCGGCTAGAACTTCCCTGCAAGGACGCCGGCAAGAGTGTGGAGCGGGCCCAGCACGTCCTGAAGGGGCAGAATCTCGCCCTCACGGTCGATGCCATCGCCCGAAATCGGCTGGACCGTCCGCAGTGGAAGAGCAGTTACGTCCTGCTGCTGGAGGACATCACCGCCGCGGAACTGACCGCCCTGCTTGACGCCTTCGTCCGGGCCGACCGCCGGGCCGAGATGAAGAAGGGGCACGAATCGGCTGGCCCGGTCTTCCCGGCTCATCTGGTCCTGTCGCGGATGAATCGGTTCGACCATCGGGACCTGGCCGATCATCTGGGCAGTGAACTGCCGGCCCTGTCGCCGTCGAACACCAGCGGCCCGCTGGGCGTCGATCCGACCCGACCGCTGGCCGAGCAGACGGCCGAGCAGATCGACCGCGCCCTGAGCGGCGGCAAGTCGATGCGGCCGGCCCTGCTGCTCGCCTACGGCATGCCGAAGGTTTTCGTTCCATCGCCGGAGGTCAAGAAGTACCTCGGCATGCGGAAGCATCCCCGGACCGAGACAATCCAGGTGATGCTCGTCTTCCGTCACGTTGGTTGAGTGCCGGCGAGCGCCGCTCGCCGCTTCGCCTCCCCCTTCTGTAACGCTCGCGCAACAACCAGCGACAACCCCATCCCCTTGCGCTGGCACTTCGTCTATGCTGGTGAGACGGAGACAACGCCCCTTCCCTGAAGTTGGAGGAGGATCACCATGCGAGCGTTTCTGACGATGGCTCTGCTGCTGGTCGTCACCGGCCCGAGCCGGGCTCACGGTCTGCTCATTCCCGAGGACAAGGCCCTACCACCCCTGGCGATGCTGAACCACCACGTTCAGATCCAGGTCACCGACCAGTTGAGTA
>CAYYJM010000268.1:0-8431 GCA_964471755.1 uncultured Alcaligenaceae bacterium | reverse complement strand
CTCCTTGAGACGCTTCGTCTCCCCGTCCTTGATCCGAAGCTTGTCGAGTTCCTGCACGGCCTGGGCCTGTTTGAGCATGGCTCAACCTCCCGCCAGGAGGGTGAGTCGAACGAACAGGAGCCGGCTGTCGGGCTTGAGGTAGACCTGGGCGTCGAGGGTACGCTGCTCCTCGCCGTCGATCAGGACGAGGAAGAGACCGTCCTCGAAGGCCTGCCAGGCGGTGGCGATGGCGTCGTCGTCATCGACTTCCTGCACGCCGACCTCGCTGCCGCCCATCTCGATCTTGCCCTTGCTGGCGGCCTCGGCGATCTGCCGCTGGGTCAGGGCGCGGAAGACGAGGCGCTCCTGCTGGCGCTGTCGGAACGCGGCCACCTCGGTGCGGACGACGTGAGCGATCACGTCACGCAGAGTCCGTGTGCCGCCGTCGCCGAGATCGGGTGGACAGGCGATCGACCAGTCCTCGAACAGGGGGGCCTTTCGGCCCAGAGCCTTGCCGCTGATGGTGAGCATGAGAGATCCCTCCGGTATGAGAAGTGGGTGGAGTATATGGTAGCGATGGGGGAAGAGCCAGCCTGGTAGTCTTCGGCGAGACGGCGAATCGTACCCGAAATTCCGGATGATCTGGCAGCGAAGGGGGAAAACTCGGTAAGCTGTAACGAGGTTCAGCGAATAACCTGAAGAAACGCGTACAATCCGAGCGAGAGTGGCTCGCCGGATCGATCCGGAATCACGCGAGGCCGGGACGGGGTGGTTCGTCCGGTCCGAGCGACAGGGGGAGGGCGGCGTATGCCCGTGGCAGTGAAGTGCGACTGTGGCAAGCAGTTGCGCGTGTCGGAGGAACACCTCGGCAAGCGCATCCGATGTCCGGCCTGCGGCGAGGCCCTGCTGGTCGAGGAGGCCAAACCGAGCAAGGCTCCGGCTCGCAAAGCGGCCGACGGCGGAGCCACGGCGACGGGCGGCATGATCGCCTTTGCCTGCTCCTGCGGCAAGAAGATGCAGGCGAAGGGAGAACATGCCGGGCGGACAGTCAAGTGCCCCGAGTGCGGCGAGGGCGTCAAGGTGCCGAAACCGGGTGCCGCCAGCCAGGACGACGAGGACGATGAGCCCGTCTCGAAGAAACTCGACGGTCTGCTGGCCGGCAGTTCCCGCAGAAAGGCGGCCGCGCGGGATGAGGACGAGGACGACGAGGACGACCGTCCCACCAGCGGCCGGCGCGGCCGAGATGAGGACGAGGACGATCCCGACGAGGACGATCGGCCGAAGAAGGGCAAGAAGAGCAAGAAGAAGGGCAAGGGCTCGAACCTGCCCGCCCTGCTGATCGGTGGCGGCGTCCTGCTCCTGCTGCTGATCGGCGGCCTGGTGGCGATGTACTTCATGGGCGGCGGCTCCAGTGGAGCCATGGCCCTCGTCCCGGCCAACGCTGGCGGCTTCGTCACCGTTCGTGTCGGTGACATCCTGGCCACCGACCTCGGCAAGGAGGCCCTGGCCGAGATGCCGGCTGACGCCAGGGAAGAAATGGAGTCGAAGTTCGGCCTGGCACTGACCGACATTGACCGGGTCACCGCCGTGGCCCTTTCCCTGGATGCCCTCGCCGCCAACGTGGGCCGTCAGCCGCCGGACGGGTTCGTCGTCTGCACCGCAAAGAAGGCAGTCGATCAGCAGAAGGTCCTCGAGGCCCTCGATCTGAAGAACGCCACCGCGTCGGACCACAAGGGCAAGAAGTTCTACGTGCAGGGCAGTCGGGCGCTCTACTTCCACGACGACAGGACCGTCGTCGGCGGCACGCCGGGCGGCGTGCGTGGGGCGATCGAGCAGGCGGTCAACCCGGTCACGAGCGGGCCGCTGGCCCGGCTCACGTCGCAGGTCGGCAGCCAGCATCTCGTCGGCGGCATGGGGGTGCCGGCCGCCCTGGGGGCGATGAAGGGCCAGATGCCACCCCAGGCGGCGATGTTCGCTCCGCTGCTGGAGATCCAGAACGTCCTGCTCGTCGGCAATCTCAGCGGCAAGAATCTCGAGACGACCGTCACCGGCAACTTCGGCGACAGCAAGAAGGCCGAGGCGGCCAAGAGTGCCCTGGACGGTCTGAAGGGAATGATCCCGCTCCTCGCGGGCAACCTGCCGCCCGCGGCCCAGCAGAGCCTGAACAACCTGAGCATCTCTGCCAGTGGCAGCGACGTGGTCCTCCGCGGCACCGGGGCGATCGACGTGGCGACGCTCAAGCAGGCGATGGGCAACGTCGGTGGTGGCCGACCTCGGCCCGGTCCTGGACCCGGCCCCGGTGGTGGCGGCTTCGGCGTCCCCGCCGACCGGATGCGCGACCAGAACAACCTCAAGCAGATCGGCCTGGCGTTCCACAATCTCCACGACGCCACCGGCAAGATGAACTGGGCCATCTTCAGCCCGCAGGGGCAGCCGCTGTTGAGCTGGCGCGTGGCGCTCCTGCCCTACCTCGAACATCAGGCCCTGTATCAGCAGATCCGCCTTAACGAACCCTGGGACAGTCCGCATAACAGCCAGTTCCACAACCAGATGCCGACCGTCTTCCAGCTCCCCGGCAGGAATGCCGGGGCGAACAAGACGTACTACCAGGTCTTCGTCGGCCCCGGGGCGATGTTCGACCGGAACAAACCCCAGGGCAGCTCGCTCGCCACGATCCGGGATGGCACGTCGAACACCCTGCTCGTCGTCGAGGGTGCCCAGCCGGTCAACTGGATGCAGCCGGCCGACCTGCCGTTCATCGTTCGGCCGGGTGGCATGCAGCCGCGCAGCGTCGCCGGCGGTCGGTTCGCCGACGGGTTCAACGCCTGCTTTGCCGACGGGTCGGTGAAGTACCTGCGCTTCACGATGCCGCCGCGCGACTTCCAGGCCCTGATCACCGCCAGCGGCGGGGAGGCCGTCACCCCGCCGTGAGCGAACCGGAGTCCACTTGTCCGATTATCCACCTGGTGCGTAGCTTGACACGGGCGTTCGCGATCGACGTGACGCCCACCAACATGAAGATTGACGGGGAGGACAGACCATGCCCCTGGTTGTGAAATGCGACTGTGGTAAGCAGATGCGCGTGCCCGATGAGCATCGAGGCAAGCGTTTCAAGTGTCCAGCCTGCGGCGCGGGCCTGGTGGCTGGCGGCGATGACAAGCCGGCTCCAGCAGCGTCGAAGACCCCGGCCGCACCGGCCGGGGGCGGGATCGCGTTTGCCTGCAAGTGCGGTAAGAAGCTCCAGGTCAAGGCCGAACACGCCGGCAAGACCCTCAAGTGTCCCCAGTGCGGCGAGGCGCTCCGCGTTCCCACTCCGGGCGGTGCCGCTCCGACGCGGAAGGCCGAGCCGTCCGCTCCGGTCAAGAAGCCCGCGCCGCCGCCCGACGACGACGAGATGGATGCTGACGACGATCTGCCCCTGTCGAAGCGTCTCGAACAGAAGGCGGCCCAGAAGAAAGCGGCCGCTCGGCAGGAGGAGGACGACGAGGATCAGGACCAGGACGACGAGGATCAGGACCAGGACGACACCTCGAGCCGCGATGATGCGGACGACGAGGACGACCGCGACGAGGAAGAGGAGCAGCCAAAGAAGGGCAAGGCCAAGAAGGGCAAGAAGAAGGGCGGCTCGCTGGCACCGCTCCTGGTCCTCCTGGTCCTCCTGCTGGGCGGCGGCGGAGCGGCGGCGTGGTACTTCGACTACTTCGGCCTCCTGGGTGACAACAAGCCGAACAAGCCGATCCCCACTGGCCCTGGCCAGCAGGTGGTGATACCACCGATGCCGACCCTGCCCAGTGCGTTCACCCTCGTGCCGGCCAACGCCGAGGCGTTCGCCACGCTGCGCGTCGCGGACCTGCTCGCCACCGATCTCGGCAAGGAACTGCTGGCCCAGTTGCCACCCGATGGTCAGTACGCCCTGGCCTTCGGCGAGGGCAAGCTCGGCCTGACCCGCAATGACATCGAGCGTGTGACCGTCGTGGTTCCGTCCGTGGAACAGGCCATCGCTGCCGCGCGGTCGGCCGGAGCCGGCGGGCCGAACTCTCCGCCGGATGTCTACGCGATCATCACCACGACCAAACCGCTGGATGCGCAGAAGATCCTGCAATGGCCCGAGCTTCAGGGCGTCGTTACCGCCGACCACAATGGCAAGCCGATCCACACGCGCGGCCCGGTAGCGTTCCACTTCGATGGTGACATGACCGTCGTCATCGGCACGCCGAACGCCGTGCGCAAGGCGATCGATCAGGGCATGCGGCCGCCTGCGGAAGGACCGCTGACACCGCTGCTGGCCCAGGCGGAGCAGCCGCTCGTCTCGCTTGGCACCTTCCCGCCGGCGGCTCACCTGGCTGCACTCAAGGGGCTCATCCCCGAGGAGTTCAAGGCCCTGGGCGAGTTGACGAACCTGCAACTGAACGGCAACGTCGAGGGCACAACCGTCCAGTTGACCGTGACGGGCGGTTTCGGCACCGACGCCAACGCCGGCCAGGTGAAGACGGCTCTGGAAAAACTCAAGGCTCAGGTTGCCCAGAATCCGCCGCTCACGAAGGACATTCCTCCCCTGCTGCTGGAGCATCTCAAGGGGCTGACGGTCGCTCAGGAGGGGAGCAACGCCACACTCGCGGCCAGCGTGCCAGTCGATGTCAAGGCGATCGCCGCCCGGATCAAGGAAAGCAGCTCGACGCCGCCGAAGCCGCCAGTGACTTCGAGTCGAAAGCCGGAATTGATCCGCGAGTCGCCGCAGGAGGTGCCGCCGGTTCCGGGTAACTGAACGAAGGGCCGAAGGCCCGCAGTGTCAGCATGGGAAAATCAGTTCCGTGCTGGCGCTGCGGGCTCGAGTCCCTCCACTCTACTTCCCGATGCAGTACAGGGTCGTGTCCGACCGCAGATAGACGTTGCCGTCCGCGATCGCCGGCGTCGCCAGGATCTTGTCGGACAGGTCGTTTGTCGCCAGGATCTTCGGCTTCTCACCGCGAATGTCCAGAACCGTCGTCGTGCCCGCCTGGTTGACGACGTAGAGCTTGCCGTCGGCGACGACCGGTGAGCCGGCGAACGGCCCTTCGAGCCGTTGCTGCCAGATTCGTTCACCCGTGGCCGCGCTCAGACAAACGATCCCCACCCGCGTGACGCCGTAGACCTTGCCGTCGTGGTGGACCGGCGACGTGTAGCCGAGCGACATCCGCGCCGAACGCCAGACGACCGCAGGCGTCTCCATCGGCTGGCTCGTTTTCATGGCCAGGAACTGCCCCCCTGGCACGAAGAGCATCCCATCTCCCGCCGTCACCGAGGGAATCGTCGAGGCATTCTCGGCCGGGAAGGTCCAGAGCTGCTTGCCGGTCGTCGGCTCGTAGGCCGTCACGTCGCCGGAGCCGTGAAAGACGACCGCCTCCCGGCCGGCGATCTTCGTCACCAGCGGCGTCACGAAGTTGATGTCGCGCGACCGTTCGACCTTCCAGACATTCGCGCCCGTCTTCCGGTCGAGGCCGGCCAGGAACGAGTCGCCGACGTTCTCCATCGGCACAATCAGCAGGCCGCCAGCCAGCACCGGCGAGGAGGCCATGCCGACCTGGTTCGCCACGGTCGGATAATCGCTGACAAGGGAGCGACACCAGAGCAGATTGCCATCGCGATCCAGAGCGACGACATCGGCAGTCGCGAACAGGGCGTAGACGGTCTGGCCGTCGGTCACCGGCGTCGGAGCGGCCATGTTCGTCATCGGATGGCAGGCGGTCGAGCCCGTCGCGGTGAACTGGCGTTCCCAGAACTTCTTGCCGGTCGCCTGCTCGAAACAGAGGACGTGCAGCCGACGCTGCCGATAGCCGGTGCAGGCGGTGACGTAGACACGCCCCGCAGCGATGACCGGATTGGACAGGCCGCGACCGGGCAGATCGACCTTCCATTTGAGGCCGGCCTTCGCGCTCCACTCCGTCGGTAGATTGCGCTCCGGCGAGGTACTCAGCCCCTCGCTGCCACGGAAGCCGGTCCAGTCCGCTCCGAGAGCGAACGGAGCCGCGAGGATCATCACGAGAAAAAGCGATCGCATGCTGGGAGTGCCTCCGTTCAGCGGTCCCTGGGAGTGTTCGGGTTCTTCTGGCCGAGCGGCGGCACCTTCGGCGTGACGACCGTGAACGGCACCGCCGCTCCGGCCGCATCGCACAGTCGCAACTGGAACGTCCAGCTCTGGGCCCAGTTCTCGGTCTGCTCATTCTGACAGACCTTGACCAGCAGTTCGTTCTTGCCCGCCCGGAGCGTCGCCCGGTTGACGAACTGATCGACGCTCATGCCGTGGTGGTACTCCTCGTGAGAGAGGACCTCCTTGCCGTTGAGCCAGATCTTGATGGCGTTGTAGCTGCCCGCACGGATCTCGATCGGTCGCTCGGTCGGCGAATCGATCATCGCGAAGGCGTAGCCGACGGCCCCCTTCTCGCGGCCTAGCGCGTCGTTGAGATCGACGACGCCGCGATTGCTCGTCGTGCGATAGCCGCCCCAGGTGGCCTTCTTGCTCGCCTTCGCCGTGTAGGTCGCCGACAGATCGACGCCCTTCTCCGGCGGGTAAGCGACGTTGAAGCCGGCCATCCGGGAGTTATCAAACGGAGCGACGAGGGCCCACTCGCGGACGAAGCCGAACTTCTTCGCGAGGTCGATTTCTCGGCCCAGGGAGCGTAGTTTCGCGGCGCAGTCATCGACCTGGTCCGGATCACCGGCGGCGGCCAGGGTCTGCTCGTACAGGCCGAGGATGGCGGTCTGCTGTGGTCCCGGCAGGAAGGCGGCTTTCGGTGACAGGGCGACGACAGTACCGACGGCCAGCCCGGCCAGCAGGTACGGGCCCTGGCTCGCTCCTTCGAGCCGCTTCCCGGCCTCGATCAGGGCAGCGGCGACGCCGGCGCGGCGCAGGTCCGGGGACGGATCATCGAGAAACCGCGGCAACCAGCGCTGCGGCGTGGAGGGATCGGCCTGGCAGAGCAGCTCGTAGGCCAGGGCTCGACCCAGTGGCGGGTTGGCTCGCTCGGTCAGAAAGGCGACCAACTCCTCGATGGGCAGCGGACGCCCGTCGATGGCCGCTCGCTCGGCAATGGCGTCCACCGCCGGACGCAGCCAGTTGACCACGACGAGTCGGCGGTCGTCGAATTCCTTCAGAATGGGAATCACCGCCGGCGGTCCGATCGCGACCAACTCACGCCAGGCTCCGGCGGCTGCGGTGTTCCCCTTCCCTTCCGTCCCGACGGCCTTGATGCGCTCGATTAACTCCTGAGGCGTGGCGGCCAGGGCATGGCTGCCGCCCAGAAGAAGTATCAGGGCCAGGGTATGGATTGCGTTTGAGCGTCCTCGCATCGACAGGCTCCTGCACCAGCGTTGCTCGACCCGGCCCGATCGGCCCGGTCGTCCGAAGTACAATTCTGGGAACCGCTCCATCACAAATCCAGCATCATTTATGCGATTCGCCCTGCCTCATCCGCTCGTGACACCCATTTGACACGGACGAGTTTGTCACCTAGGGTTGATGCGACGCTGGGTTCCCAGCGCCGCCAGGGACGGCTCGACGACAACGACGGGCTCCCGGCCGACTTTCCCCTCGCCTGGTCGGCACCCAGTGAAGCCAGGCGGTGCGGATCATGAGTACATCCTCCGAGGAATCGCTCGCGCTGATCGACAGGCTCGCGCCTCCCGGCAGCGACCTCGATAGCTGGGGCAATTCCCTTCTCGACGCTCGCGGCGTTCCCTCGGGCGGAGCCCTTCAGCCAGCGAGCGGCCCACTCCTATCCGAGGAGGCCGCCTCTCTCGGCCTGGCGTCGCTCAACTCGAACCTGGCCTCACGACTCACCCTGAGCCGGTCGGCGATGCCCGAGGTCGGCAGCACCTTTCTCGGCTTTCATCTCCTGGCGAAACTGGGCCAGGGAGCCTTCGGGCGAGTCTACCTGGCCCAGCAGCCAGAACTGGCCAACCGCCTGGTGGCACTCAAGGTGTCCGCCGAGAGCGTCGCGGAGTCGCAGCGACTGGCCCAGTTGCAGCACACGCACATCGTGCCGATCTACTCGTTCCACCAGGCCGGGCCACTCCAGGCAGTCTGCATGCCGTACTTCGGCTCGGCGACGCTGGCCGACGTGCTACACACGATCCAGGAGCAATCGACCGCCACGGGCCAGCACCGAATTCCGCGCTCGGGCAAGGATCTGGTCAGCACCTTGCAGAACCGCCGCAGCCAGACCGTTCGCTCGCTCGAATCGTGCCGCTCCGCGATGGCCGAGCCCATCTCGCCGTCGTCGTCCACGACCACGTCAAGCAAGACGGGGCCAGTCGTGGTGCCGATCCCCGCCAACCTGGTCAGCCTGCACCGACTGGAGCAACTCAGCTACACCGAGGCGATTCTCTGGCTCGGCGCACGTCTGGCCGACGGCCTGGCTCACGCCCAATGCCTGTAACTTAAGGGGAGATGAAACGGCTGCAGGTGGTTGTTAGA
>CAYYJM010000267.1:0-8535 GCA_964471755.1 uncultured Alcaligenaceae bacterium | reverse complement strand
AACGGGAAATGCTTGCGACGACCGTCGCTGGCGCGTCCGGCTAACGGGAAATGCTTGCGACGACCGTCGCTGGCGCGTCCGGCTAACGGGAAATGCTAGCCGAGAATGCCCTCGACGACCTCGCCATGCACGTCGGTCAGCCGGAAGTCGCGTCCCTGGAAGCGGAACGTGAGCTTCTCGTGATCGATGCCGAGCAAGTGCAGGATCGTCGCGTTGTAATCGTGGATGTGGACCGGATCGCTGACGACGTTGTAGCAGTAATCGTCCGTCTCGCCGTGGGTGATGCCCTTCTTCAGTCCGCCGCCGGCCATCCAGAGGGAGAAGCATCGGCCGTGGTGATCGCGACCGTAGTTCGTCGCCGTCAACGCGCCCTGGCTGTAGACCGTTCGGCCGAACTCGCCGCCCCAGATGACGAGCGTGTCATCGAGCAGGCCGCGCTGCTTGAGGTCGGCGACCAGGGCGGCCGACGGCCGATCGACGTCCTTGCACTGGCCCTTGATCTGGGCGGGCAGCGAGCTGTGCTGATCCCAGCCGCGATGCATCAGCTGGATGAAGCGGACGCCGCGTTCGACCATCCGTCGAGCCAGCAGACAGTTCCGAGCGAAGCCGCCATCGACGCCGTTATCGTCGATGCCGTACGCCTCGATGGTCTTGCGATCTTCCTTCGACAGATCGGTCAGTTCCGGCACGCTGGCCTGCATCTGGGCGGCCATCTCGTACTGGGCGATGCGGGTGCCGATCTCCGGGTCGCCAAAACTCTCCTCGGCGATCTTGTTCAGGGCGGCCGTCGCGTCGAGCATCCGGCGGCGCGTGTCGCCGGTGACGCCGTCGGGGTTGGACAGGTAGAGGACGGGATCCTTGCCGGAGCGAAAGCGGACGCCCTGATGCTTGCTCGGCAGAAAGCCGGAGCCCCACAGGCGCGAGAAGATCGGCTGATCGGTCTTGTTGCCGGAGCCCTGCGAGATGAGGACGACGAAGGCCGGCAGCGCGTCGTTCTCGGTGCCCAGACCATAGGACAGCCACGCCCCCAGCGACGGCCGACCGGGCTGCTGACTGCCGGTCTGGATGAACGTGATGGCCGGATCGTGGTTGATCGCCTCGGTGTGCAGGCTCTTGATGATGGTGATCTCGTCGGCGATCTTCGCGACGTTGGGGAGTAGTTCGCTGATCCACTGTCCGCTCTGGCCGTGCTGGGCAAACTTGAAAATCGACGGCGCGACGGGGAGCGACTTCTGACCGCTGGTCATGCCGGTGATGCGCTGCCCCATGCGG
Source organism: uncultured Alcaligenaceae bacterium (assembly GCA_964471755.1). Lineage (GTDB taxonomy): Bacteria > Planctomycetota > Planctomycetia > Gemmatales > Gemmataceae > CAYYJM01. The sequence continues at coordinate 7,263 of CAYYJM010000267.1, read as the reverse complement.
ATGCTGGCTGGTAGATCCTGGCCGCGATACTGGGCCAGCTTCGGCTTGTGGTCGAACAGATCGATGTGCGACGGTCCACCGGACATGACCAGGTAGATGACGTGCTTGACTTTCGCCGGCCGATGCAAGGCCTTGAGTTCGCCACGGAGCTTCGTGTCGGCGGCGTGGCCCTGCTCGGCCAGGAGCGTGGCGAGAGCGGCGGTGCCAAGGCCAAGGCCGGCCCGGCCGAAGAAGTGTCGTCGCGTGAGCAGGGAGGACAGGTCGTGGTGCATGATGGCCTCGCTCGTCGGTGGCGGTTCTTCCTTCAAGCTACCCCATCCGTAAGGAGAAATCCACACGCCCTCCTCCTTCATTTAGCCGGCGGCTTGCTGGCGGTCTTCGCCTCGTCATACGCCTGCTGCCGCCGACGCGAGTTGGGAAAGGCGTCCGGCAGGCCGCGACGGGTCAGGCCACTCCGAAGCATCTCGACGTGCTTCCAGTACGGCCGTGGCATGGCCAGGCCGAGATCGGTAAGCGCCTGGCCGAGCAGGGCGCGGAAGTCCTCGTCCGTGCGGGCGACGCCCTCGGCCGCCTCCAGGGCCAGCGCCCGTTTCAGGGCCAGAAGCTTGACCACCTCAGGCAACGCGCTGAACGGATGGTTCGCCATGTCTGGATCCTTGCTCCGTGGCGGCAGCGTCCCCTTGAGCAGCAGCCGAAGCGAGAAGCACAACCCATCCGGGAGCAGGGCCAGCTTGCCGACGTATCGCTCCAGACCACGATTGTTCGGCTGAAACGACGCCCCTTCGGCCAGGGGGATACGATCCGCGCCGGTCAGCGAAATCTTCGCCAGGGCGAGCAGACGATGGACGAGCGGAGCGGCGGTATGACCCAGGAGCGCGGCCCATTCCGCCTCGGCCAGTTCCGCCCGGCCGCGTCGAAAGATCTCCTCGACCAGGGCAACGAGTTCCGTCAGCGCCTCGTGGATCGTGGTTCGGGGAGCGACCAGGGGGCGAGCGCGGAGGGCCCCATCGGGAGCCTCGGTCAGGGCGAGCAGGGCCAGCGGGGGCTGAGTGCCGAGCAGGCGACGAAACGTCGTCGGCCCGGCGAATTGATCCTCCTCGGCCGACTCGTCCTCGGGATCGAGCAGATCGTCCGAATCGCGGTCGTCGAAGTCATCGAGATCGAGGTTTGGCAGCGGAGTGCCGGCCGCGGGGACGGAGTCGAACGTCTCGGGATCGGCGAGCGCCTCCAGTTCCTGGCGCATGCGCTGGCTCTGCTCGCGGGCCTGAGTCCGTGAGCGGTCGCGATTCGTGCCGCGCGTGCGGCCCTGGTTACGGGGCATCAGACACCTCTCGATTCGCTACTCTTCCGCCGGGCCTGGACTTGTCGGCCGATTCAGATCCGGGATCGGCGGCAGGTCGCGCAGACTCTTCAAGCCGTATAGTTGCAGAAACTTCTTCGTCGTGCCATACAGCACCGGCCGACCGAGCGTCGTGTCCCGGCCGGCGATCCGCACCAGACCGCGTTCCATGAGTTGACGCAGCACGTCGCCGGACTGCACGTCACGAACGTTCTCCACGTCGGCGCGGGTGATCGGCTGACGGTAGGCGACGATCGTCAGCGTTTCACGGGCGGCTCCACTCATCTTCACCTCGGCCGGCCCCTTGCGAAGTCGGGCTAGCCAGGAATGATACTCCGCCCGCGTCAGGAGCTGATAGCCACCGGCCACCTCCGCGATCTCGAAGGACGAGCCGTCGGCCTCGTAGAGAGCCTGCAACCGGGCGATCAGTTCGCGAACAGCTGCGGTCTCCTCGACGCCAGCGGCGCGGGCCAGGCGGCGAAGTGGCAGTGGCTCATCAGCCGCGAACAGGGCCGCTTCTAGCCGGGCCACCTCCGGCGAGCGGGCCAACTCGCTGCCGGGCTGGTTCGCGTCCGCATCGACGGCATCACGCCATCCAGCACCGGGCCGCTGCCGGGGCCGTGGACCGAGGACACGCAGACGATCGAGGCTCATCGGCCGGGCCAGGGGATGAGGTCGGCGACGAGTCCGCATGGCTGCTCCTTGCCTGAACCGGGGACAACCGATAGAGTAACGCCCGCCCCGGCCGCGTCGCAAGGACAAAGCCGTAACGACCAGGGATGGACCCTCGACCCAGCAGGCGAGTTTGCGCGTGACCGGCCTATCGGATCTGCTGACTGCGTATGGCGTTCCCACCGAGTGGGCCGGCCTTCTGGCCGCGCTGCTGGCGGCGGTTCTGCTCGTCACGTTCGTCGCCGTCTCGGCTCTGTTCTTCATCTGGGCCGAGCGCAAGGTCGCCGGACGCATCCAGGATCGACTCGGGCCGACCCGCGTCGGCGGTCGCTTCGGCTGGCTCCAGACCGTCGCTGACGGCATCAAGCTGCTGACCAAGGAAGACCTCGTCCCGGCCGGGGCTGATCCGCTCCTGTTCCGACTCGGCCCGTACATCGCCTTCTGTGGCTCGTTCGTCGCCTTCGTCGCCCTGCCCTTCGCGCGGGACTGGGTCGCGATGCCGCTGAGCGTCTCGATTGGCGTCCTGCTCCTGCTGGCGATCCTTTCGACCGAGGTCTTCGGCGTCCTGCTGGCCGGCTACGGCTCCGGCTCCAAGTGGTCGCTCTACGGCGGCATGCGCGAGGCCGCCCAGCTCGTCGCCTACGAAGTGCCGCTTGCCCTGGGCGTCCTCGTGCCCGTCGTCGTCGCCGGGACGATGGACCTCAACCGGATCGCCGCCCAGCAGACCGGCCTGGTCTTCAACTGGTACGTCTTCCATGATCCGTTCACGTTCGTGGCCTTCGTGATCTTCTACACGGCCGGACTGGCCTGCTGCAAGCGGGCTCCGTTCGACCTGGCCGAGGCCGAGAGCGAGCTGGTCGGCGGCTTCCACACCGAGTACAGCGGCCTGCGCTGGTCCTACTTCTTCATGGCCGAGTACGCCACCATGTTCCTGATCAGCGGCGTCGCCGTGCTGCTCTTCCTGGGCGGCTGGCACACCGGCCTGCTGCCCTTCGACCTGGCCGAGACGTTCGGCTTCTGGGGCAATCTGGTCAACGTCGCCGTCTTCATCCTCAAGGCGTGGGTACTCGTCTTCGTCATGATGTGGGTCCGCTGGTCGCTGCCTCGGCTGCGCATCGATCAGGTGATGACGACGTGTCTGTACTACCTCGTGCCGATCGGCTGCTTCCTGCTCCTGGGCGTGGCTCTGTGGCAGCTCCTCGTCCCGGACTGGCTGCTGCATCTGGTCCCCTTCCTGCTCGGCGGGACGACGCTGTTCGGCCTGGGAGTGATGCTCTACAGCGTGGTGACGACGCCATCGCACCTGCCGCCGGCATTCGAGCCCGCGTCCTGGACGCAGGGGCCCGGGAGGATGACGCGATGAACCCGACGACGTTCGCCGTCCTTGCGGTCGTGACGCTGGCCACTGCCGCAGCGGTGGCCCTGGAACGCAGCATCGTTCGCTCGGCCGTCTGGCTGCTGTTCACGCTCGTCGGCGTCGCGGGGTTGCTCCTGCTGCTCCGGGCCGACTTTCTCGGGGCGATTCAGATTCTCGTCTACGTCGGCGGGACGCTGGTCATTCTCGTCTTCGGTGTGATGCTCACGGCCCAGGCACCGGGAGCGAACCCGGCTCCGCGCGGCCTCGACTGGCTCGCCGCTGGCGTCGCCGCCCTGATGCTGGCCGGCGTGCTGGTGCCGACCCTGTGGCATACGCCGACACCGGGGACCGGCCGCGACCAGTTGCCCGGTTCGGCCGCACTGGGCCAGTCGATGCTCGGTGTCGAGGAAGTGGCCATCGAGGCGAACCTGACGAACCTGCCCGAGGGACAGAATCGACCCCGACCACGGACAGCGTATCTGCTGCCGTTCGAGGTCGTCTCGGTGCATCTGCTCGTCGTCCTGATCGGGGCGGCGTACCTGGCCCGCGCCCGGCGACAGCCAGCGCCTGCGGAGACGAGGGGGCAGCCATGACCGACCCGGGAGCGACGCCCTTTCTGCTCCTCGGAGCGGGCCTCTTCGTGGCTGGTATCGTGTGCATGATCCTGCGCCGCAACGCCATCGGCATCCTGATGGGCGTCGAGTTGGTGCTGAACGCGGCGGCGCTCAATTTCGTCACGTTCGCGCATTTCAACCCGGCCTTCGAGATCGAGGGGCAGGTCTTCGCCCTGTTCGTGATCGTGCTGGCCGCCGCCGAGGCGGCCCTGGCCCTGGCCATCGTCCTGGCGTTCTACCATCAGCACGGCACCGTGGACGTGGACGCCGGCCGGGACCTCAGGGGGTAGCCGCACCATGAACCTCGACACCACCCCCGGTCTGCTCTTCGTCATCGGTGCCCTGCTTCCGCTCCTGGGCTGCCTGGTGCTGATCAGCGTCGCTCTGCTGCGCGGAGCGCTGCGGCCGTATGTCCAGCCGCCCGCCGGGAAGCGTGAGGTGACGGGCTTCGCGGTCTATCTGAAGCCGGTCTACCTCCTGCTCGGCGGCGATCAACCCGGCTACGGAGCCGGCATCGTCGCGACGATCGCCACCGGCCTGGCGGCGCTCTTCGGTCTGCTCGCCCTGGGCGTCTACTTCGATCGCGCCACCCTGTACGAGGAGCAGGACCACGCCGCCGAGCGGGCCATCGTCACGGCCGAGCGCCGACTGGCGGCCGCATCGCTCGCTCCGGAGGCACGCCAGGCGGCGCGTCAGAAGCAGGTGACCGAGGCGAAGGCGCGGCGCGCCGACGTGCGGACGGCCTACCTGGCACAGTGGAACGGCCGGGTCGCCTGGCTCCAGGTCTCGCCCGCCGCTCCCGGCGTGCCATCGACGGCCCCGTTGCCGGGCACGACCTTCTACCTCGGCTTCAAGATCGACGGCCTGTCGGCGACCCTGTTCGTGATGATCGCTCTGGTGTCGCTGCTGGTCCACGTTTACTCGCTCGGCTACATGAACGAGGAGGCGGAGGCGGTCGAGGACGAGGAGGTGCCGACGGAGGCCGGCCCCTACCGGCGGCGCGGCCGGATCGCGGTGTACTACCTCTACCTCGGCCTGTTCACGTTCGCGATGCTTCACCTGATCCTCGCGGACAACCTCTTGCAGGTCTTCCTGTCGTGGGAGTTGGTCGGCATCTGCTCGTACCTGCTGATCGGATTCTGGCACGAGCAGCCCGAGGCGACACCGGCGGCGAACAAGGCGTTCCTGCTCAACCGTGCCGGCGACGTCGGCTTCCTGGCCGGCCTGGCCATCCTGTGGACGGCCATCGGCACGCTCGGGTTCGACGAACTGGAACGTCGCCTCCGCGCTCCGGTGGAGGATCGCCAGGGCCTGGTGACACCGGGCGGCCAGTTCGTCTACGCATCGTCGGCCGAGCCGGGCCGGTTGCGTGTCACCGAACCGGGCGAACCGGGCGAGCGGATTCTGCTGCTGCCGCTGGTCCGGCCGCAAACGATGAGCGTGCCCCGACCCGGCGAGACGATCGCCGCCGTCGAGGGGCCGACGGCGATGGGCTTCGGCTCCATCTCACCGTGGCTGCTCGCCCTGGCGGGTCTGTGTCTGTTCATCGGCTGCATGGGCAAGTCGGCCCAGGTGCCGTTGCAGACCTGGCTGCCCGATGCGATGGTCGGGCCGACGCCGATCAGCGCCCTGATCCACGCCGCGACGATGGTCGCCGCCGGCGTCTATCTCGTCGGCCGGATCTATCCGATTCTGACGCCGGGCGTCCTGCTCGTCATCGCCTACGTCGGCCTGGTCGGCCTGGTCGTTGGCGGCGTGACGGCCCTGTTCGTCGTGGACCTCAAGCGCATCCTGGCCTTCTCGACGATCAGTCAGCTCGGCATGATGTTCCTCGGCCTCGGCGTCGGCGGCTGGACGGCGGGTCTGTTCCATCTGACGACGCACGCCTTCATCAAGGCGTGCCTGTTCCTCGGAGCCGGCTGCGTGCTTTACGCCACGGCCGGCGAGGGGAACATCCGCAAGCTCGGCTGTCTGGCACTTCGCATGCCGTTGACGGCGGCGGCGATGCTCCTGGCGACGCTCGCCCTGGCCGGGATGCCGTTCTTCGCCGGCTGGTACTCGAAGGACGCGATCCTGTCACAGGCGCTCGGCTTCGTGATGGTGCATCCCTGGCACCTGGCCCTGTTCCTCGTCCCCCTCCTGATGATGGGCGTGACGGCGTTCTATCTGTTCCGCATGTGGATCCTCATCTTCCAGGGTCTGCCGCGCGAGCCGGAGCCGTTCCTGCGTGCGGAGGAACCGCCAACGTCGCTGACGTTTCCGCTGATGCTCCTCGCTCTGCTGTCGATGACGGTCGCCTGGGGGATGCCGCCCTGGGATCCGCACGCGAGTTGGCTGGAGAATCGCCTGCACCATGCCCAGCCGCTGAGCGTGCAGAGCGACTTCGGCACGGTGCCGGAACAGGGCGAGGTCTGGCTCGGCGGTGCGATCAAGCCGCCGGCGGAGAGTGAACGTCTGCTCGGCCAGCACTACGGCCGCTGGGTGATTCTGGCCGCCCTGCTCTGCGCCGGAGCCGGCGTCTACCTCGCCTATCGCTGGTACGCGCCGAAGGACATCCTGACCGAGGAGGAACTGCTCCTGGCCCTGGGTGTGCCCCTGTCGGAGGTGCGACCGCAGCGACAGTCACAGCCGACGACGCCGCGCCTCTGGCCGGAGGAAGAACCGGCGGTCACGGCCGTAACGGCTCCGACACCCGAGCGCGTCGCACCGCCGATGCTCATGGCCGAGCCCGGTCGGTTGGGCCATTTCCTGGCCGGCGGCTTCGGTCTCGATGCCCTCTATCGGCTCCTGTTCGTGCGTCCGGCGCTCTGGCTCGGCTGGCTCCTGATCCGGATCGATACGCTCCTTCTCAACGGCCTGGTCCGGCGATTGGCCATCGCGACGGTGGTCGTGGCGAAGGTCGAGGGGAGGGTCGATCGTCAAGTCGTCGATGGAGCCGTCGATGCGACCGGACGATCGATCTGGAGGCTTGGCGGCTGGTTGCGGTATCCTCAGACGGGCTGGCTGCGCAGCTACGTCCTGTTTCTGATCCTGGCGGCGGTGGGGTTATTCGTCGTGGTCTCCGTCCTGGTCGGCTGGTCCACCGCGGGCTGAGGCAGGCTTCGAGCCTGGAGAAGATGCCATGTCCGAAACGTATCAGCTCGACCTGATCTGGATGACGGTGCTGATCTTTCTGCCGGCAGCCTTCGCGCTGACGCTGCTGTACTTCCCGCGCGGTAGCGAGGAGTACATGCGCTGGTGGGCGCTGGCCGGCACCGGCGCGGCCCTGGGCATCTCCCTGG
>CAYYJM010000266.1:0-8586 GCA_964471755.1 uncultured Alcaligenaceae bacterium | reverse complement strand
CAAGCGTGCATTACTTTCCTTACTGCCGATAGCCGCCGGCTTGCCGGCGGTCTTCACTGCAAAAACCCCTCCGGCAAGCCGGCGGCTAAATGGGGATGGCAACCCTGTGGGTTGTGCCGATCATTCCGCCGAGCGAAACAAATCCGGTCCAGAAATATCCCCGGTCTTTGCTGAAGTTTCCTCGTGTCCGCGCGACAATGGGATGGAGAGGTTTTGCCGGGCGCGGTGTCTTTCCGGAACGGGAGGCCGAGGGCGGGCGATGAGTTACCGTCGAACGGTCATGGGACTGGTTTTGCTGATCCTGATCGGGTACGCCAGCCGCGTCCCCGGCCAGGTGCCGGCGCGTCCCATACCGGCGGTAAAGACCCCGGCACCGGTCAAGACCGCCCAGGCCACCGAGGCTCCCGAACCGCTCCAGCTCGATCCGGGCGTGATCCCTCCCCTGGTGCCACCGGGTGGCGGCTCCTGCCCTCCTGCGGGCGCTCCTCCGATGTCGGGGCTGATCCCGGGCCCGATGCCCGGGCTGATGCCAGGACCGATGCCGGGACCTCCGTGCGGCTGTCCGGAGGGGCCGCGCGGCCTGCCGCCGATCGGTCCGGGTGGATGCGGGCCGGCCGAGGTGGGCGTGGTTGATCCGCCGTCGCCGCACGTGCGAGTCCGGGTTCGAGTGCCGGCCGAGGCCAGCGCCGGGGCCGAGCTACCCTACCGCCTCCTCGTCGAAAACGTCGGCCCCGGAGCGGCTCATCGAACCCGCGTGCGGGTGACGTTGCCGCCAGGCGTGCGGTTCGTGCGGGCGAATCCCGAGCCGACGACGATCGATCCCGAACCCGTCTGGCAACTCGGCACCCTGCCCGCCTTCGGCCGTCAGGAAATTCGCCTGGTCGTCCAGCCAGGCGGCGAAACCGACGTCCGCGTCTGTGCCCGCGTGCAGTTCGAGTACGGCCAGTGCGTCGTGACGCGCATCGTGGATCGCGGACCCCGTCCCGACGACCGCGTGATCCCGGGGCCGCCGGTTCGGCCGATCGAACCGCCGATTCGGCCGATCGAGCCGCCGGTGACGCCGGGTCCGGAGCGACCGCGACCGCTGCCGCAGCTGCCCGTCGAGCCGCCCGTCGAGCCGCCTGTCGAGCCGCCGCCGGAACCGAAGGGAACCCCGAACGTCGGTCTGAAGGTCACTGGCCCGGCGACCGCCGTCCTGTATGACCTGCTACCGTTCGTGATCGAGGCGAACAACACCGGCACGGGTCCATCGCGTGACACGACGGTGACACTGAACCTGCCCGCCGGCCTGGATCTGTCCAACGCCGTGCCGCGTGAGACGACCGAGAGTCCGCTCACCTGGTCACTGGGCGAGATCCTTCCGGGTCGGACTCGACGGATCGAATTGCAGCTGATCCCGAAGAAGGTCGGAGCCCTGAGCCTCGACGTGGACGTGAAGGCGGCCGGCGTCGCGAAGAAAACCGAACGCGCCCAGGTGATGGTGAGCGAACTGAAGCTGAAGGCGACCATGCTGGGGCCGAAGCGACGCATCCTGAACAGTCCGGCGACCTACGTCGTGGAGGTGACGAACGTCGGCGAGCTGCCGGCCGGGAACGTGACGGTCATCAACGAGGTCCCCAGGGAGATCACGTTCCTCCAGGCCGACAGCGGTGGCAAGTTCGATGGCAAGCAGGTCCGCTGGGAACTGGGTCGGCTGGCTCCCGGTGAACGCAAGGAGGTCCGCGTGCAGTTGACCTCGAAGACGGCCGGCACGCTGAAGAACCGGGCTACTGCCCAGGCCGACCGCCTGGACCAGGGCGTCACGGCCGAGGCCGAGACGGTCTTCGAGAACGTCACCGGCCTGACCGTCGAGATCGAACGCAGCGATCCGTTGCTGCCGGTCGGCAAGACCGGGATGTACACCATCCAGGTGATCAACCAGGGCGAGGGCATCGTCGAGGAACTGGGCGTAATGGTCACGTTCCCGATGGAACTGACACCGCTGGCGACCGGAGCCCGTGGACCGACGCAGGCCCGGCGGGAAGGTCAGACGATCATCTTCGCGCCGCTGGCCCAGTTGCAGGGCCGCAAGACGGCGACGTTCCAGGTGCCGGCCACGGCGGCGATGCCGGGCGAGGTCAAGATCCGCGTCGAGGTGACCGCGAAGCAGCTGACCGGCCCGTTGCGGGTCGAGGAGAGTACGACGATCTATCGGTGACAGCCAGGAGACACGACGTTCCCCCCGGAGCCGACAAAAGAGGGGCGAACCGCGACCTGTCCGGGTTGCGGTTCCGAGTCGGTGGCGGGGGGAACGTCGTTTTTGGGTCGCCCGGCTCGCGTCACGCTCTTGCCGCTCCCCCCGCCAGCGCGGTATCGTGGCCCGATCGCTCCCCCCCGGAATGGAGGCACCATGACCCGCCGAATCGGAACCCTGGCGCTCCTGCTCACCCTGACGAGCCTCGTCGGCCTTGCGGCTCAGAAGCCCGCCCCGCGCGGGAAGGAAGCCGCCCTCAAGCTCTTCGTCGAGGAGCTGGTTTCCATCAACCCCGGCCACGCCAACTTCCCGGCCACGTTCACGCTCGGCAATCCGGCCAGGGACGCTCCCGGTAGCGAGACGCCGACGGTCGAGATCGCGTTCAAGCGGCCGTTCTCCATCGCGAAGTACGAGGTCACGCAGGAACTCTACCAGGCCGTCATGGGCAAAAACCCGGCCCGCTGGACCGGCCCGCGCAACTCCGTCGAGATGTGCAATCACGACGAGGCCCGCGAGTTCTGCCGCAAGCTGACCGGTGAGCTGCGCGACGCCAAACTCATCGGCGCGAACGAGGAGATTCGTTTGCCGAGCGAGGCCGAGTGGGAGTACTGCTGCAAGGCCGGCACGACCACGAAATGGTCGTTCGGCGACAAGGTCGAGAGCCTCGCCGACTATTCCTGGTACAAGCCGAACTCGCCGGGCAACGATCCGCCCGTTGGCGTGAAGAAGCCGAATCCCTGGGGCCTGTACGACATGCACGGCTACGTCTGGGAGTGGGTCGCGGACAGCTGGAGCCCCGATCACAAGGCCGCTCACAAGGACGGTTCGCCCGCGGTGGAGAAGGACACGAACCAGTTCGTCATCCGTGGCGGCTCCTTCGCCGATCCGGCCGAGTCGGTCACCTCGACGGCCCGGATCGGCAAGCTGCGTTCGACGCGTAGCGACCAGATCGGTTTCCGATGTGTGAAGGCCCGGACGACCGGAGGGAACCCATGACTCGACGTGTGCTTCCGCTGCTGGCTCTGGCCCTGCTCCTCGGTGCCGACTGGCCGCAGTTCCTCGGCCCGAACCGCGACGGCGTCTCGACCGAGAAGGCCATCCCGACCGACTGGACGAAGAAGCCGCTCACCGTCCTCTGGGAGCGCAACGTCGGCGAGGGCTACGCCAGCCCGGTCGTCGCCGACGGCAAGCTGATCCTCTTCCACCGCGTCGGCGACCGCGAGACGGTCGAGTGTCTTGACGCTGTCACCGGAAAGGAGCAGTGGAAGTTCGCCTCCGCCACCGACTATCGCGACCCCTACGGCAAGGGGGATGGTCCGCGTTCGACGCCGACCATCGTGGGCGGCAAGGTCTACACGCTGGGCGCGGCCGGCCTGCTCACCTGTCTCGATCTCGCCTCGGGCAAGTTGGTCTGGCAGCGCGACCTGGCGAAGGATTATCAGCCGCGTGAATCGTTCTTCGGCGTCGGCAGCTCGCCGCTGGTCGAGGGGACCCTGCTCATTTCGCAGGTCGGCGACGCGAAGGCTGGCATCGTCGCCTGGGAGAAGGACACCGGCAAGGAGGTCTGGCGAGCGACCGATCAGGAGGCGAGCTACGCCTCGCCGATCGCGGCCACGCTCGACGGCAAGCGGCGCGTGCTGGTCTTCGCGCGCGAGGGGCTCGTCGGCCTCGAACCCGCCACGGGCAAGGTCGTCTTCGAGAAGCGCTGGCGATCGCGCATGCGGGCCTCGGTCAACGCGGCCACGCCGATCGTGCGCGGCAACCAGATCCTCCTCACGTCGAGTTACGACACCGGGGCGATCGTTCTGGAGGTGAAGCAAGACGCGCTTCGGACGATCTGGAGTGGTGACGAGTCGCTGTCGGCTCATTTCAGCACGCCGGCGATCGTCGGCGACTTCGTCTACGGTTTCGATGGTCGCGAGGAGTTCGGCGCTCGGCTGCGCTGCATCGAGTGGGCGACGGGCAAGGTGCGCTGGACGGCCGAAGGCTACGGATGCGGCTCGATCGTTCGCGTCGGCGACGGCCTGCTCGTGCTGCGTCAGGATGGTACGCTGGAGATCCTGGAAGCGAACCCGCAGAGGCACGTCGTCCGGGCGAGCAAGAAAGTGCTGACCGGGCCGGTACGGGCTCATCTGGCCGTGGCCGACGGCCGGTTGTTCGTGCGTGACAACCGCAAGCTGGTGGCTCTCGGCTGGAAGGAGTGACGGACCCTTCGGACACGAGGCCGAGCCGCGCTGCTGCTCGGCCTCCGGCTTCCGCATTGGAGACTCGGCGCACACCCCTTCTTGCGGCCCGGCCCTCACTTCTTATAATCGGAAGGAAGGATGATCCGTTCGACTCCGGGGAAAGGCGTGCCCGTGATCCAGTATCGAGGCTTTCGCAACACCGATCCGCCGGCCCTGGTGGAGATCTGGAACGCCTGCTTCACCGGGCGCGGGGCGGTGCATTTGCAGGGGCCCATCTACCTGGAGTATTTCTACCTCTCCAAGCCGTACTTCGATCCGGCCGGGCTGATCGTCGCTCTGTCTGATAACGCGCCCGTCGGCTTCGTGCAGACCGGCTTCGGCTGCGATGCCAGCGAGGCGGCCCTGGATCGCTCACGCGGCGTGATCGGCGCCCTGGGCGTCGTGCCCGACTACCGCCGGCAGGGCATCGGCAGCGAACTGCTGCGCCGGGCCGAGGAACGTCTGCGTCAACAGGGGGCGACCGAGCTGCACGCCGGCCCGGTGCCGGGCCTCAATCCCTTCACCTTCGGTCTGTACGGTGGCAGCGATTCGGCCGGCTTCCTCGACAGTGATCCGCTGGCGCGCCCCTTCTTCGAGGCTCGTGGCTACCGACATTCGACTTCTCGGCTGGTCTTCCAGCGCTCGCTCGATCAGACGCCATCCGTGGTCGATACGCGCTTCCCGGCTTATCGCAACCGCTACGAGATCGTCGCCGCCCCCATGCACTGCACCTGGTGGCGAGACAGCGTCGCGGGACCGGTCGAGCTACAAGAATTCCGTCTGGTGGATCGCCAGACCGAGCAGATCCATGCCCGCTGCGCCCTGTGGGAGATGGAGGTCTACAGCGGCCGATGGCAGGAACACGGCATCGGTCTGCTCGATTTCGAGGTCATGCCGGACGTGCGCCGTCGCGGCCTGGGGCGGTTCCTGATCCTGCAACTTCTGCGCTATCTGCGCGAACAATTCTTCAGCGTGATCGAGATCCAGGTGGACGAGAGCAACGTCGCCGGAGTCGGGATGCTTCGCGGCCTGGGCTTCCAGGTCGTCGATACCGGCCGTAGCTTCCGCCGTGAAGGCTGAGACAATTCGTACGTCGTGAGAGGTCGTGCCATGAAGTCGTCGCGGTGTCGGGCGTTCACCCTGCTGGAACTGCTCGTCGTCATTGCCATCATCGCCATTCTGATCGGGCTGCTCCTGTCGGCCATCCAGGCGGCCCGGGCCAGCGCCGCGCGGATCTCCTGCGCCAGCAACCTGCGACAGTTCGCCCTGGCCGCGCACAACTATCACACGGCCCATCGTGCCTTTCCGTACGCCCGCAAGGCCGACGTTCCGGACGCCTACACCTGGTATCAGGGTCTGCTGCCGCACCTCGAACAGGAGGAAGCCGCCCGCCTGGCGCACACCCTGGGCGACCCGAAGACCTTCGAGCCGTGGGGAGCCGACTCCCGTCTGATGCTCGCCCGACGGACCGCGCCAAAGATCGCGCAGTGTCCGGCCGACTTTGGGCCGATCCTGCTGGAAGGGAACGACCCCGCCCGCTGTCGCATGTCTGGCAGCTATCGCGGCTGTGTCGGTGGCGGCGATCTCTACGGCGTTCCCATCGGTGGCGGCAAGGGCGACCTTGGCGGCATCTTCGTCGTCGCCCGAGGGCAGCGACCCGACGGCACGACGGTGCCGATGCAGATTCGCGCCGAGATGGTCGTCGATGGCACCAGCCAGACGCTGCTGTTTTCCGAGGGGATCGTCGGTAGCGGCGCGAACTCGGGCTGGGGCGGCTCCCTGGGCGACATTCAGCTCGGCAACATGGGCGGTGCCCTGTTCTCCGGAGCGATTCCGCCCAATGCCAGCAAGGCCGATCTCGTCCACGGACCCTGTCCCCAGGACGCCGGCAATCCCTACTACAGCGCCCCGTGCCGCTCGCTCGACACGCCCGCGCCCGGGACGTTCGGCAGCAGCCAGGGCACGCAGGCGGCCGCCCGGAGCCGACATCTTCGCGGGGTGAACGCCGCCTTCGCCGATGGCTCGGTGCGCTTCCTGGCCTCGACGACGCCGCCGGCCGCCTGGCAAGCGATGGCCACGCGGGCCTGTGGCGACGATCCGGACGCGCCACCACCACCGCCACCGCCGACCGGGCCGCTCAAGATTCTGTTCGTGGGGAACAGTTACACCGAGGGGAACAACCTGCCCGAGTTGATCGCCTCCCTCGCTCGCGCCGGCAAACAGCGACCGCTGGACATCGGCCGACACATCTTCGGCGGCTACACCTTCGAGAAGCATTACAGCACCGGCGGTGTCACGATGATCCGCTCGCGCGACTGGGAAGTCGTCGTGATGCAGGAGCAGTCGCAGATGCCGATCATCGGGCCAGGGTGGTTCCGCAAGTACGGTCAGCTCCTGGCGGCCGAGGTCAAGGGGATCGGGGCCCGCTCGCTGTTCTTCATGACCTGGGCCCGCAAGCATTTGCCCGAGACGCAGGCCCAGTTGACTGCGGGGTATAATGGTCTGGCCGGGCAGGTCGGTGGCGAGGTCGCCCCGGTGGGGCTGGCGTGGCAGCTGTCCTACGCCGCCAACCCCGGCCTGAACCTGCACGCCGACGACAACAGCCACCCCAGCCCGGCCGGCTCGTACCTGGCGGCGTGTACCTTCTACGCCCGGCTGTTCGGCGCGAGTCCCGTCGGCCTGCCGGGTCGGTTAGCCGATGCGAACGGCGGCGTCCTGGTGGACATCCCGGCTCCGACGGCGAACCACCTGCAACAAATGGCCTGGCAGGCCGTTCAGCAGAACGGACAGTGACGGAGCCCTCATGGAGCCACTGCTCGCCGGATTCCTCCACGGCTGCGCCGCCGAGCCGGACGACTCGATCCAGCGTCTGATCCTGGCCGACTGGCTCGACGACCACGGCCAGAGCGAACGGGCCGCCTTCGTCCGGCTGCAATGTCGGCTGGCCGACTGGGTGCCCGACTGGCAGCAGCGCCAGGCTCTGATCGCCGAGCAGGACGAGCAACTCGCCCGGCACCGCGCCGCCTGGCTCGGCCCGCTCGACAATCAGTGCGAACGGATCGATTTTGTCCGCGGCCTGGCTCGGGTCCGCGTCACCGCTCGCACGTTTGCCAGCAAGGCCTTCCGTGCCGCGATCGACGCTCACGGTGGCACAGCCCTGATTGAGTCGCTACGCATCACCCGCACTGGAAAGGTCCGAAGGATCCTCTCGATTCCACAGCTGGGCGACTTCCCCGGTCTGTCGCTTGCCGACCTGGGCCTGGGCGATGACGCCCTGGCCGAGATCCTGCAGAGCCCGCACGCGGAACGCCTCGCCGCGCTCGACCTGTCGAACAATCACATCCTCCTGTCCGGTGCGCTCCAGCTGGCCCGGTCGGACCAGCTCGGCCGGCTGGCACGCCTGGAGATCCGCAACAATCCCCTGTCGGACGCCGCCGTCCTGGCTCTGCTGGGGAGCCCGCGGTTGACTCATCTGCGCGACCTCGATCCGATGGGCCCCGCCTTGAAGCCAGAGACGATCGAGCGCCTGGCCCAGTGGCGGGCGCAGCGCGAGAGTGGCCAGACCGGGCCGCGTCGCCGGGTGATGAACTCGCTGGGCATGGAGTTCGTTCGCATCCCGGCCGGGTCGTTCCTCATGGGCGCGCCAGACGAGGAGGATGGGGCCGACGAACGCGACAACGAGTGGCCGCAACACGCCGTCACGCTGACGCGCCCGTACTACCTGGGCCGGTTCGCCGTCACGCAGGCGGCCTACGAGTCGGTCATGGACGACAACCCGGCCACCTTCAAGGGGCCGAACCATCCCCTGGAGCGCGTCAGTTTCGAGATGGCCCTGGAGTTCTGCCAGCGCCTGTCGGCCCTGCCCGCCGAGCAGGCCGCGGGGCGATCGTATCGTCTACCGACCGAGGCGGAGTGGGAACACGCCTGCCGGGCCGGGACGTTCACGCCGTTCCATTTCGGTCCACCGCCCTCGACCGACCTCGTCAACTACGATGGTCGCTACCATTACGGCGGCGCTCCGCGCGGTGTCTACCTGGCGCGGACCCAGCCGGTGGGCACCTACCCACCCAACGCCTTCGGACTGTACGAGATGCACGGCAACGCCTGGGAGTGGTGCCAGGACTGGTA
>CAYYJM010000265.1:0-8596 GCA_964471755.1 uncultured Alcaligenaceae bacterium | reverse complement strand
TGCAGGGCGCGGACCATCATCTTGAACTCGCGGATCGTCTCCAGCGGCGCGGTGGACGCGGTCGAGTAGCGCACGTCCGGGGCGAAGAACGCCAGGCTGTTGTAGCCCCAGTAGTTCCGCAGGCCGCGTTCGAGCAGATGGCGATCATCGACGTGCTGGTGGACCGGCATCAGCTCGACGGTGGTCACGCCAAGGCGTTTGAGATGGCGGAGGACCGGGTCGGTGGTCAGGCCGGCGTAGGTGCCGCGCAGCTCGGGCGGCACCTCGGGATGCTGCATCGTGAAGCCCTTGACGTGCAGTTCGTAGATGATGGTCTTGTGCCAGGGGACGTTCGGCGAGCGATCATCGCCCCAGGTGAAGGCCGGATCGATGACGACGCCGAGCGGAGCGTGGGCTGCACTGTCGCGGTCGTCGAAGGAGAGATCCTCGTCGGGATCGCCGATGCGGTAGCCGAACATCTCGTCGCCCCAGCGGACTCTTCGGCCGATCGCCTTGGCGTAGGGGTCCAGGAGCAGCTTGTTCGCGTTGAAGCGATGCCCGGCCTGCGGTTCGTAGGGGCCGTGGACGCGATAGCCGTAGCACTGGCCGGGCCGGGCGTCGGGCAGGTAGCCGTGCCAGACGAGGTCGGTCTGTTCCGTGAAGGGGATGCGCACGCTCTCCGTCTCGGCATTGACCGAATCGAACAGGCAAAGTTCGACCTTCGTCGCATGTTCGGAGAAGATCGCGAAGTTGACGCCCGCGCCGTCCCACGTCGCTCCCAGGGGATAAGGTGTGCCAGGCCAGATACGCATGGGTGGGGTCCTTCGGAAGACGTGATGAGGGGAGAAACGGTACAGCGCGACTGTCCTGCCGAGATCATGCTACCCACTGTTCTACGGCGGAGCGGGAGAAAGGGCAAAGACTTCGTTCTCATCGAACCGCCGGTGGGTAGAATCGCTTGATCGAAGCCCGAGTGTCAGAGAGTGTCCGGCTCCGTTCTGACTTTTTTGGACTGCGGCAATTCTTTGCCGCTCTTCCTTTCTGGCTTGCTGTCTCTGTCGTCTGCCGAAGGAAGAAAGTCAGAGCGGTGAAGAATCCCCGCACTCCAAAAAAGTCAGACTCGGATCAAGAAAGGGAACCGACCATGCATGCGTTGCTGTGTCTCACGCTCCTGCTCACCCCATCGGCCGCGCCGCCGAACGTCGTCCTGGTCATGGCCGACGACCAGGGCTGGGGCGACATGGCTTACAATGGCCATCCCCAGCTCAAAACGCCGAACTTCGACGCCATGGCGAAGGAGGCGATCCGTTTCGACCAATTTCACGCGGCCGCTCCGGTCTGTTCGCCGACGCGGGCCAGCATCATGACCGGCCGGACGCCCAACCGGCTGGCCTGCTTCAAGTGGGGCCATCCGCTCCGGCCGCAGGAGACGACGCTGCCGCAGGTGCTGAAGACCGCCGGCTACCGCACCGGCCACTTCGGCAAGTGGCACCTCGGCTCCGTCCAGAAAGACGGCCTGGCCACGCCGGGCAAATCCGGCTTCGACGAGTGGATCTCCGCTCCGAACTTCTTCGATGTCGATCCGATCCTCAGTGACAGGGGCAAGGCAGTGCAGTTTCACGGTGACAGTTCCGACGTCACGGCCGACCTGGCGGTGAAGTTCATCCGTTCGTGTGCGGCGAAGAAGGAACGTTTCTTCGCCGTGGTCTGGTTCGGTTCGCCGCACAATCCGCACCGGGCCTTACCGGACGACCGCAAGCCGTACGCTGACCTGCCAGCGAACCGACAGAACTTCCTCGGCGAGATCACGGCGATGGACCGGGCCTTTGGCAAGATCCGCGCCGAACTGAAGTCGCTCGGCCTGCGCGATGACACGCTGCTGTGGTATTGCAGCGACAACGGTGGCCTGCCGAACCTCGGCTCGACCGGCGGTCGCGGCAACAAGGGCCAGGTCTACGAGGGCGGTCTGCGTGTACCGGCCCTGCTGGAGTGGCCGGCACGCTATCCGAAGCCGCAGGTGATCGATACGCCGTGCGTCACGTCGGACATCTACGCCACGGTCCTGGACATCGCCGCGACGAAGGCGATGCGTCAGCCGCCGCTCGATGGTGTCAGCCTGCTGTCACTGCTCGACGGCAAGACGAAGACGCGCGGCCGACCGATCGGTTTCTGGGACCACCCGACCGCTGGTGTCTCGACGCCGTCGAAGGGTTGGATGGAAGAACTGCTGGCCGAGCAGAAGGCGGGCCGGGAGCCGACCGACCCGAAGAAGCTGTTCGCCGACGCGGGCAAGATCGAGAAGAAGTATCCACTCGGCAGCTTCCCTGGCCACTCGGCCTGGCTCGATGGAACGTGGAAGCTGCACCGGATCGAGCGGCCGAAGGCGGACGGCGTGAAGTGGGAACTGTACGACCTGGCGGCCGACCCGAAGGAGTCGAAGGACCTGCTCGCCGCGGAGCCGGAGCGGGCGTGGCGGATGCAGAAGGAACTGACCGCGTGGCTGGAGTCGGTCGTGCGGAGCCTGAACGGCGAGGACTACGTGGGGAAGGATTGACACACGAGGAGCGGCCCTGGATGATCCTCAAGGGACGCGATTCTTGGCCGGGACGGAGGACGCGGGATGGTACAGCGAACCAGGCTCGCCTTGCCGGAGCTGTATGCCGAGGACGAGACGGCATGGCTCGATGCGATGGCGGATCTCCTCGCGGCGGGGGAATATGCCGAACTTGATTACGCCAATCTCCGGGAGTACCTGAGCGACATGGCCCGACGCGATCGGCGGGAGGTAGAGAGCCGTCTGGTACTCCTGGTGATGCACGTCCTCAAGTGGGTGCATCAGCCAACCCAGCAGTCCCGAAGCTGGCGGGCGTCGATCGTCGAGCAGCGGCAGGACCTGCGCCGCCTGGCCGGTCGTGGCGTCCTCCGCAACCACGCGGAGGCCGTCCTCGCGGAGGTTTATCGAGACGCGGTCGAGCGAGCGGCCGCGGAGACCGGCCTGCCATCCGAGACGTTTCCGAGGGAGTGCGGTTACTCGCTGGACGAACTGCTGGCGTTCGAGCCGCCCGGAGACGATGCCTGAATCGGAGGGGGTGCCATGGCCGGAGAATACACCGCAGTGATCCAGCAATCTGGCGAGTGGTGGATCGGCTGGGTCGAGGAGGTGCCGGGCGTCAACTCGCAGGGCAAGACACGCGAGGTGACGCTTTCCGCCCTTTTCCGCGGCCTCGGCCTGGTACTCGCTTGTACCGTCGCCTCGTGAGGAGTACAACCCTTCCATGTCGGAAGATTCCCCCACCACCTCGGGAAAATGGCCATGCCTCCGACGCGGCTCACCTGTCCCGGCTGCCAGGCCACCCTGGCCATCGCTGACCCCACGCGCACGTCCATCACCTGCCCGCGCTGCAAGACGCGCTTTCCGCGCGACCCGGCCCGGAAAGCGACCCAGGACAGGTCACGCGACCGGGACACCGCCGGAGGCGACCGGCCCGCGGACGGATCGCTACCGCGTACCGTTGGCCGGTTCCAGGTCCGTCGCCGGCTCGGTGCTGGTGCCTTCGGCACGGTCTACCTGACCCACGACCCGCAGCTCGACCGGCTCGTCGCGCTGAAGGTGCCCAATCCCGGCACGCTCACCACGCCGCGTCGGGTCGAGCGCTTCCTGCGTGAAGCGCGGGCGGCGGCCAACCTGCGACATCCGGGCATCGTGCCGCTGTTCGAGGCCGGCCGGCTCGACGACGGCACCTATTACATCGCCACGGCGTTCATCTCCGGTGGGCCGCTGGCCGACGCGATCCCCGACGGCGGCATGAACCCACGCCAGGCGGCAAAGATCGTCCGTCGTCTGGCCGACGCCCTGGCCTATGCTCACGACCAGGGTATCGCCCACCGCGACATCAAGCCGGCCAACGTCATGGTCGATCAGGATGGCGAACCGCACCTGATGGACTTCGGCCTGGCGGCGCGAACCGACGAGTCGGAGAAACTGACGCAGGACGGGGCGGTCCTGGGCACGCCAGCGTACATGGCCCCCGAGCAGGCCGCCGGCCAGAAGGGCGAGGCCCAGCCGGCCAGCGACCAGTATTCCCTCGGCGTGCTGCTGTACGAACTCTTGACCGGCCAGACGCCGTTTTCAGGGCCGCCGCAGGTGGTCCTGGCCCAGGTGCTGAGCGAGGATCCGACCCCGCCGCGCAAGCTGCGACCCGGCCTGCCGCGTGATCTGGAGACGATCTGCCTGAAGTGCCTGCAGAAGGAACCAAAGAAACGCTACGCCGACTGCGGCGAACTGGCCGACGACCTGCGGCGCTGGTTGGACGACGAACCGATCCAGGCTCGCCGGCTGGGTCCGGTCGAGCGGCTGACGCGCTGGATGGCGCGGAACAAGGTGGTCGCGAGCCTGACGCTGCTGACCGCCCTGACGCTGATGCTCGGGACGGGGATCGCGACCTATTTTGCGGTGATCGCCCAGGCGCAGGCGATGCGGGCCGATGCCCAGGCCGACACCGCGGAGCAGGCGGCAGCCTCAGCGCGCCAGGCCGAACAGGAGGCACGCCAGGCTGAACAGCGCCTCCGCCAGGAGGTTCAGCGAGCCGATGCGGCCCGACACGGCCTGCAGATGAACCTGGCGTTGCGCAACTGGAACGACCGCGACCTTCCCCTGTTCGAGGATCTTCTGGCGGGCGTGTCTTCCGCCTACCAGCGGAGCTGGGAGACGGGGCACTTGCGTGAACTCTCCCGCCGCGCGACGCTCCTGAAACTGGACGGCCGGAACGATTTGCCGCCCGGTGCCTCGCTGTCCCCCGATGGCCGGACGCTCGTTTGCGCCGCCCCCGGGGGAGCCCTGGCCTTCTGGGACTTCGACCGCGGCAAACTGGCGCGCACGCTCGACCGGGGCTACTCCCTGCCGAAGGGCAGTCAGTGCTACAGCCCCGATGGCAACCTGCTGGCCGTCATCCGGGAGGACGGCAGGACCGTCGTGCTGCTCGATCCGGGTACGGGTCAGGAAAAGCACGTGCTGCCGGGGCCACCGGTTGCATCCGTCACCCGGCTGGCGTTCAGCCCGAATGGCGTGTCCCTGGCCGTCCACTACCAGGATGGCCGCAAGGGGGGCGAGTTGAAGATGTGGGGCGTGCGCGGCGGCGTGGAGCGGTTCTCGCGTCCGCTGAACGCCTTGAACTCCCCGGCCGTCCAGTTCTCGGCCGATTCGGCAACCGTTCTCTGCGCGGCTCAGGATCGTTCGTTATACCTGTGGGACGCCGCCAGCGGCGACGCCAGGCCAGCACCGACGTTCCCGAAGAAGGACGTCAACGGCTACGCCTTCACTCCGGACGGCCTTTCGTTCGTGGACAGTACGCCGCAGGGCGTCACGACGCTCTGGAGCCTGCCGGCAGGCAAGGAACTGGTCCCCTTCGCGTCCGCGGTTCAGATGGTTGTGGGCCTGTGTTTCAGCCCCGACGGCAAGATCCTCTACGGCATCACCCAGCAGCGGAAGGTCACCGCCTGGTCGGTCGAGACCGGTCAGCTGCTCTGGCAGGTTGCCGCGCACCGACGGGCAATCCATACCTTCCTGTTGAGCCCGGCCGGGGACCGGATCGTCACGGCGAGCGACGACGGCACCCTCCGTGTCAGCCCGGCTCGCCCGCCGGGCCAGGAAGTCAACACCGTGGTCGTTCGCGAGCAGCGTGCCCCCTCTCGGCTGTGCTTCACCGTGGACGGCAAGTCCGTCCTCGGTGTGGAGGCGGGAACCCTGAAGCGCTGGGACGTGGTGACCGGCGCGGTAGTGGCTGAACTACCGGGGGACGCCACAGGGGGAGCCCTGTGTGAGGTCAGTCCCGACGGCGATGTTTTCGTACTGGGCACGTATCGGTCTGGCTCGATCCAGGTCTGCGACGCTCACACGGGGAAGGAACTCCGCCGCCTGGGTGGTCCCCGCGAACGGGTGTTCGGGCTGGCTTTCAGCGCGGACGGCGCTGTCGTCGCCATCCTCGGGGCCGACAACAACGACCGGGCGATCCGCGTCTGGAGCGTTCGCACCGGCCAGGAAATGGGCCAGGCCATCAAGCCGGGGTTCCTGTGTACCCGGATCGCCCTTTCGCCGGACGGGCGAACGATCCTCGGCCTCGGCTACAACAGGGCGGTCCACGTCTGGGACGCCACGACTGGCGAGCTGAAACGGACGTTGACGCCACGCGAGCACCTCTTCGCGGAAGGCGGCCTCTGCTTCAGCAAGGACGGCCGCTACGCCGTAAGTCCGTCGGGGACCGCCAACAACCCCGGCATCATCAACGTCTGGGACGTCGAGACAGGGGAGGAGATCCGCTCGCTGACGGGGCACTCGAACACCATCAGTAGCTTCTGTTTCAGCCCCGACGGCAAGACTTTGCTCAGTTGTGGGGCGGATCGCCTGCTCAAGCTCTGGTCGGTCGCGGACGGGCAGGAGCTGCTGACCCTGGCCGGCCACGAGAACCCCATCGCCTATGCCTGTTTCAGCCCGGACGGCCAGACCATCGCCAGCATCGACAAACAGGCACTGGGAGAAGAGCGCCGGATCAAGTTCTGGTCCGCCGTTCCTGCCCCCTGAGCCTGGATCGACTTCAGGCCGTCCCGGCGAACGGCTGCAGCGCTCGCCAGAATTGCTCCAGGCTCGGGAAGCGGTGTTCCGCCTTCTTCTCCAGGGCCCGCGTCAGGGCCGCCTCCAACTCGGCCGGCAACTCCGGCCGCACCTGGCGGATCGGTGTCGGCGGCTTGAGCAGAATCGCCGAGTAGACCTGGGCGTGGCTCTGCACCGGCGGATACGGTAGCCGACCGGTCAGCAACTCGTAGAGGACAACGGCCGTGCTGTACTGGTCCGACGCCGGCTCCGCCCCACGCGGGTTCGTCAGCGCCTCCGGGGCGGCGTGATGCAGCAGCGGCAGGCCCTCCTCGTCCCCCTGCGACAGGCCGCTCAGCGACGATGCCAGGTAGACCCGGGCCAGGCCGAAGTCAGCGATCCGGACGCTCGACTTGCCTGCCGCCGTCGAGCCCAGCAGCAGGTTCGTCGGCTTGACGTCGCGATGGATCCAGCCGATCCGGTGGCCGGCCTCCAGCCCCTCCAGCACCTGACCGATCAGCCCGATGCCCAGTCCCAGGGGCAACGGCCCGTGTTCGCGCAGCAGCCCGGCGAAGTTCGGCCCCTCGACGAGGTCCGTCACGAAGTACAGGTACTCGCCGTGACTGCCCAGGTCGTGGTAGCGTATGAGCCGGCGGTGGTCGAGTTGCTTCAGAACGGCCAGGTCGCGCTGGAAGCGGTTCCGGACCCGGACGTCACCACTGGCCGGGCGGATCATCTTGATCGCGACCGCCGGCCGGTCGCCCACGCGGGTTGCGCGATAGACCACGCCGAGCAGGCCGCGGCCCAGTTCGCTCTCCAGGCGATACCCTGGCACCGCCGGTAGCATTGAATCCGTCGGCGCGGCGCGGGTGACGTCGCCGCCCCCCTTGGCAGCCGAGGCCGTCACGACCGGGATCACCTCGACGACGGGGATCACCTCGGACACGTCGGTCGGGGATACTTCCGGGATCGGCTCATCGTCCAGGGTGGCGTCGTCCGGCACGCGAAGGACGGCGACGGGGGCGTTGATGCGCACCTGGAGGAGCGTCCGGCCCGCCTTGATCTGGTCGCCGTCGTGCAGTTCGACGCGCCCCTGGATGCGGGTGCCGTTGACGTAGGTGCCGTTATTGCTCTCCAGATCCCAGACCTGGCACCGTGGCGGGTTGACCTCGACCATGAAGTGCAGTCGGGAGCAGTAGCGGTCTTCCTTCGACAGGCGGAAGTGTGCCTCCTCCCCACGGCCGACGACGAAGTTTTCGCGGCCGGCGAAGGCAAATTCACGGCCCGCCTCGGGGCCTTCGATGACGACGAGCCGAATGGTCATGAGCGCTGCCTCTGGGGAAGAGGGGAGTTGGCTATGTGTACTTTATCCGGTCAGGACCAGCGTGCCAACCGAGAGCCCACGCGGATAGATTTTCTCTGACAATCCGCTACCCCCATTCGCGGCCTTCGGGTATATTCGAGTCGGCATGTGTTCCTGCGCATGCCGGCCCCCCGCCGACGTGCCTCCTGCCGTGTGTCGAAACTCTTCGGAGTCTCCAGCCAAGGAACCTGCCATGAGGATACTCCGCCCCTCGCTTCTCAGCCTCGTCGCCGTCCTGGCGACGACGTTTGTCGTCTACGCTGACAGCGGCCCGTCAGCCGGTACGCCGATCGAGAAGGCCGTCGATCACTTCATCGACGCCGCTCTCCGCGAGGCCGGCATCACGCCCATCGGCCGGGCCGATGATGCGGCCCTCATCCGCCGTCTGACCCTCGACCTCGTCGGCCGCATCCCGACCGTCGCTGAGACACAGGCGTTCGTCGCCTCGACCGACCCGACCAAGGTGGAACAACTCGTCGATCGGTTGATGGCCTCGTCGGGATACGCGCGCCATCAGGCCAACGAGTTCAACGTCCTGCTCATGGGCAGCACGCGCGGCAGCATCCGTGAGTATCTCCGGACGGCCTTCGCCGAGAATCGGTCGTGGGACCGCATCTTCCGCGAACTGATGCTGCCCGATCAGAACGACCCGAAGCAGAAGTCCGCCG
>CAYYJM010000264.1:3700-8870 GCA_964471755.1 uncultured Alcaligenaceae bacterium | reverse complement strand
CGCGGCTCTGAAAGATCGATTCCCCCCCGCCTTCCGGTTCGCCCCGAAGGTCGATATGATCCCCTGACCGGGCGGAGCAAGATCCCGGCGACGACTGGACGACGGAGCAGGAGGACCACGCGTGAACGACATCGACCCGGCTGATAGACCGCTGACACCCGGTGAACGCTGGACGGCGATATTCTTCCTCGTCGTCATCCTGGGACTGTTCGTGGCCGAGACGTTCACGAACTTTCAGCCGGCCAAACTTGCCGGTCTGCTCATCGTCGTCTTCTGGATGCCGCTCCTGATCCTGCACGAGTTCGGCCATGCCGTCGCCGCCTGGCTGCTCGGCTGGCGCGTCCGCCGGATCGTCCTGGGCATGGGCCAACTGCTCGCCTGCTTCCACGTCGGCAAGACGCCCGTCGATCTGCGTCTCGTCCTGACGACCGGTTACATGATTCCGCAACCGCGACGGATTCGCCTGCCGCAGTTGGAGTCGGCGTTGATCTCCTTCGCCGGACCCGGCGTCGAATTGCTTCTGGTCGCC
The DNA here is from genome assembly GCA_964471755.1 of uncultured Alcaligenaceae bacterium. Classification (GTDB taxonomy): domain Bacteria; phylum Planctomycetota; class Planctomycetia; order Gemmatales; family Gemmataceae; genus CAYYJM01. Next base: position 8,341 of record CAYYJM010000264.1, on the reverse strand, counting down.
GCCATCGTCGGCTGGATCGGCCTGGAGCCGATGACGACGCTGACCGACCACTACGGCATGATCGCGCTACAGAGTCTGTGCGTGGCCGCCCTCGCCGGGGCGATCATCAACCTGTTCCCGCACTCGGCCGCCCAGCCCAACGGCCAGGTCTCCGCCAGCGACGGGCTCGGCATCCTTCGCTCGTTCCTGCTGCCGACGGCCTACTACGTCCGCATGATGGACGGCGTCGATTCCGAGGACGACGACCCCGGCAACGGCACTGGCGAGCCCTGAACCGGCTGCAACGTCGGCGCTGGTGTCGGCGGCGTGACAGTCTCGGCCCGCAGCACGGGTTCGCTGAACCCGAGGTAGAAGATCGGCAGCAGGCACAAGCCGATGACCGCCGCCAGGAGGAACGCCCCGGACAGGGCTCCGCCGTTGGCCTCGCGGACGATGCCGATGGTGAAATGGCCGAGCATCTGGCCGAAGTTGTTCACGAACGAGAGCATCCCCTGAACGCTGGCGCGCAGATCGGGCCGGGCCTGCTGGTTGACGTAGACCTGCCCGGCGATCAGGAAGCACGTCAGACAAAAACCGTTGAGTACCTGCGAACTGACGATCAGAGCCAGCGGCCGACCAAACGCCAGGATGACCAGCGCGAGAGCCCACGCGGACAGACCGAGCATCATGCTGCCGCGAAAGCCGAAGCGCGCCAGAATCAGAGCCAGGAAGGGCAGCAGGAGCAGTTCCGTACTCTGGGCCAGGGTCAACGTCGGCGTCAACCAGGCCCGCGAGATGCCCAGTTCGCTCAGGAGCAGCGGCGTCGCCTGCATCGTCACCGGGAAGGTCAGACAGACGCCCAGGACGCAGACGCAGTAGGTGATGAAGGACCGACCCCGCAGCAGACGGTAGGCGGCCAGCGGTGCCGGTCCTCTGTCACTGGCAGGTTGCAGCGGGATGTACGGCAGCGTCGTTGCGTAGACAGCCTGGGTGAGGGCGAAGAGCGTCCCCAGACGCAGGCCGTCGGTCAGGGTGCCGTCCCAGGGCAGGAAACCGAGCGCCCCGCGAACACTCTCCAGCCAGGCGGGCGAGGCCAGCCACAGACCGATGATCCAGCCGGACACCATCCAGCCGAAGGTGCCCCAGACACGTACGCCACCGAACGACCGGGAGGCGGCCGGCAGCAGGGTGAAGGTGATCGTGTGGGCCAGCAGAAAGATCGGACTGTAGAGCAGCCAGAGCAGCAGGGTGAGGACGAAAACGACGACCGGCTCGCGGGCCACGGACAGGGCTCCCAGACAGATCGTCACCAGCAGCGAGCAGAGGATCAAGCAGCGGTTGGCCGGCACCCAGCGGTCGGCGGCCTGGCTCATGAACAGGGCCCCACAGACGGCCCCGGCCGCCTGGGTGGCACACAGCAGCCCGATGGTCAACGAGTGGAACCCGAGTCCCTGGAGGTGTGCGCTGAAGAGCGGCACGACGGCTCCGGGGACCAGGTACGCCAGAAACATCAGGATCGAGAGGCGGATTCGCAAGGAAGGATTCCGGCAGGTACGCCCCCCGTCCCGGAGGGGCATCCTCTTACGATAGCAGGTTGTCGTTCGGGTCGGTAGTGGAGTCGTCTCGCGACGGAAAAGCCGACCGCTCCGACTTCGCGGCGAGCCGGTCGTCGGCTATACTGAAAGAACGAGCAACCCCGCTTTTCTGTCGAGACTGTCATGGCCCTGTCACATCGGCCGGCGCTGCGAGCGCACCTGGAACTGACGCCCTGGGATCATCACCGCCAGCAGTTTCTGCTCGGCGATCTGCTGCGTCTTTCGCCCTGGGCCCTGCGTCTTTCCGCGGCCGAGGCCGGCTGGTTGTCGTTCTTCAACGGTCGCCACACGCTGGATGAGATCCGTCAGGCCGCCGCCCAGCAGGTTCGACAGAACGTCGCCCTGGACGTCATCGGCCGGTTCACCGAGCAGCTCGATCGGGCCCTGTTCCTCGAAGGCGAAGCGTTCTCCCGTCTGCTGCACGCACCCGTTCGGCCGCCCTCCTGCATCGGCGTCTACGAGGAAGATCCCGAGGCACTCCGCCGGCAGTTTCATGCCCTGTTCGTTCAGCCCGGCGGTCCCGGTCTACCGATCGGGCCGACGACCGATGGCGAACTCCGCGCCATGCTCCTGCCCCACATGGATTACGCGCGCGGCTGGCGCGTCTACGCTCGCGGCTTCAAGGCTCTGGTGGAAAGCACGTCCGCCCGCCTGTTCGTGATCCTCGCCACGTCGCATCACAGCCGACACCGTTTCACCCTGACGCGAAAACATTTCCAGACGCCGCTCGGCGTCGTCGAGACGGATCAGACCTACATGAACCGACTCGTCGAGGCGTACGGCGACGGCCTGTTCGACGATGAGGCCCTCGCGCACTTCCCCGAGCATTCCGTCGAACTGGAGGTCGTTCTGCTCCGCTACCTGTACGACGGCACACCCTTTCGCATCGTCCCGCTGGTGATCGGCTCCTTCCACGATTGTGTCGTGGCCGGTCGGGATCCGCTCCACACGCCGGACGTTGCCCGCATGGTCGCCGCCTTGCAGGAGGCCGAGCGGCAGACGCCGGAACCGATCTGCTACCTGATCAGCGGCGACCTGGCCCACCTTGGGCCGAAGTTCGGCGATCGCCAGGTCGTGGAGGAACGCCTCCTGCGACACAGCGCCAGCCAGGATCGCGCCCTGCTGAGGCAGACGGAGGCGGCCGATCCGGAAGGCTACTTCGACGTGATCGCGCGGGAGCGGGACGAACGGCGTGTCTGCGGCTTCGCCCCGACCTATCTGACGCTGGCCGCCGTGCGACCGGCGCGCGGACGGGTCCTGGCCTACGAACAGTTCGTGGCGACCGATCGACAGGAGAGCGTTGCCTTCGCCGCCGTTCGCTTCGACCGATGACGGTCAGTCGCCGTGCCAGAACTTCCACCAGGGCCGTCTCGGCCGGGCCACCTCCGGCTCGGCGGACAGGAAGCGGCACAGATCCGCAGCCAGAGCGGTGCTGGTGGGATAGCGGTCGGCCGGATCGCGTTGCAGACAGCGTCGGCAGATCGCCACCAGGGCTTCCGGCACGTCGGCACGATAGCTCCGCGGCGACGGAACGGCCTCATGCAGAATGGCCAGCAACGTCTCAGCGACCTGCGGCCGTTGGAATGGGTGATGTCCGGTCAACATCCAGAAGAACGTCGCGCCCAGGGCCCAGATGTCCAGGGGCGGTCCGAACTGGTGCCCCTGGCCGGCCACCTGTTCGGGAGCCATGAACGCCGGCGTGCCGACGATCGGCACGGGCAACTCCGGATCGATGGCGTCACTGGGCCAGGGAGTGGCCAGGCCATAATCGGTCAGGCGCGGTCGTCCGGCCGCATCGATGAGGATGTTCCCCGGCTTGATATCACGATGGAGAATCCCCTGCTCGTGCAGGCAGGCGACCCCCCGGGCGAGTTGCTCCAGCAGACTGGCGGCCTGGCGGAAGTCGAGAATCCGACCGCCGGCGAAGACCTCGTGCAGCGGCCTCCCCTCGATCAGCTCCATCACCAGGAATCGATACTCCCTCTGCGCACCGCTGCTGTAAGTAGCCACCAGGTTGGGATGACGCAGGCGAATGAGACGCGGCAAGATGTCGCCGATGAGGTCCGGGTGGACGTCATTGGTGGCCAGGTCAGAAGCAAATCCCAGATACGAGTGGTGGAAGACCTTGAGGGCCACCTCGAGACCCAGTTCGCGATGCCGGGCTCGGAAGACGACACCGAGGCCGCCATGACCCAGGATGCCGAGCAACTGGTAACCCGGAAAGTAATGATTCTCCAGGTCATGAAGGCCTGGAAAGGGAAAGTACCCCGGTGGGCCGGTCCGCGTCAGGAAGGAATCCTCACCCCCATCAGGGAAGGAGACGTGGGTAAGCGTTGGGGTTGGTTCCACCGGGGGCTCATACCGCAGGGTTGGGTGCGGTTCGGGCTCGTTCTGCGGTGGGTCTGGCTGATTCCACTCGGCCATGGGCGCTACTCCTGGGGATACTTCATCGTACGGGCGCTGAGTTCTCCGGACAAGTTCGGGGGGAAGAAAAGGCCGACTCACCGTCGGGAGACGCGATTTAGCCGGACCCCGGTCGGCGAAGTCGGGTCGGGTACCACATCGAATTGCAGATTCTCCGTGCCCGCGTTGATCGGCACCTGGATCAGGACGCGGTTGGCGTTGCGTGCGTCGAAGACCGTCAGCACCTTGTTTCCAGGCAGACTGATGGGCGGTGTTGAATCGTTCGGCTGGATGAGATAGGGGCGATCGCGAAGCAGCAGGCCACGATTGACCGTGGCTCCCTGCACCACGACCGGCGACGGGGTTCGGTTGCAGACGACCAGGCTCTCGGCGCAGACGGGCACGACCGCAACGAGCAACCAGCTCGTTATCGTCGCCTGCCATCGCCCGAGCGCCCACAAGCCGTGCATGAGTTCCTCGCTGAGTCCTCCCTCCCTGGCCTCTGTCGAGAGACGATGGGAGTCCCTGAACTTGCGCCCGGGAATCGCGACGGAATAGCTTCCCCTGGCGAAGGGACTCCGGTCAAGGGAAACTCGAAGGAAGTCGAAAAATAGTCTACGGACCGATTCGTCTCTTTTCTCAGGATTTGGCCAAGATAAAACTT
>CAYYJM010000264.1:0-3690 GCA_964471755.1 uncultured Alcaligenaceae bacterium | reverse complement strand
ATTAACAGAAGGGATGGATCCTACCGCTTGCGAAATTATTTCGTTTCAGAGAAAATGGAGGAGTCGGATATCGGCCCCAAACGGCCAGTATAGGCTGCCCATCTTCTCGGAACGGAGGGTCGAGTGGGGGCGGCGGAGGTGGGACAGATGGGGTTGTCGTCGAAAGCAGGGGTGGCTATACTTCACGTTTCATCCGGAGGGAGGATGGAGAAGTCCTTGCTCGACAACGAATTAGGCCACGGGCACAGGTATGCGATTCCAGCTGATTGACCGCATCATCGAAGTGCAGCCGGGTCAATCCCTCCGGGCGGTCAAGAACTTGACCCTCGGCGAGGAGTATCTGGGCGACCATTTCCCTGGTTTTCCAGTGATGCCGGGCGTACTGATGCTCCAGACGCTGGTCGAGGCCGGGGCCTGGCTGATTCGCCTGAGCGAGGACCACGCCCACAGCATGGTGGTCTTGCGAGAAGCCCGTGGTGTGAAGTATGGCAGTTTTATGGAACCCGGCAAGACGATGACCGTCACAGTCGAACTGCAAGACCAGAATGAGGAACAGACGGTGCTGCGTGGGAAAGGGGAAGCGGAAGGGCAAACCACGGTGTCGGCGAAACTGACGCTGACCCGCTACAACCTCCGCGACCGTGACCCGAGCCTGGCAGCGGTCGATGAACGTCTGGTGAACTACTGGCGGCAGTTACAGCCCCTGGTGCTTCTGCCCCTGTCGTGAGCGGATCACGGCGGTCGATCGAGGAGAAGTTCGATGAAGTTGAAGGATCAGGTAGCGCTGGTGACGGGTGGCAGCCGAGGAATCGGTCGCGGCATCGTCCAGGCGCTGGCCGCCGAGGGGGCCCGGGTCGCTTTTGTCTATCGCGGCAGCCAGCAAGCCGCCGATGAACTGGTGAAGGTCTGCGCCGATGCAGGCCAGACCGTCAAGGCTTACCAGGCCGACGTGGCCGACTCCGCCGCGGTCCAGGCCCTGTGCGAACAGGTGGAGAAGGATCTCGGCGCGGTGGACATCCTGGTCAACAATGCCGGCATCATCCGTGACGATCTGTTCGTCCGCATGGAACCGGAAGCCTGGGACGCCGTGCTGAAGACGAACCTGGGCGGGACGTACAACTTCTGCAAGGCGATCGCCTACAGCATGATGCGGCGGCGTTCGGGACGCATCATCAACGTGTCGAGCGTGGCGGCCGATCACGTGAATATCGGCCAGACGAACTACGCCGCCAGCAAGGGTGCGGTGAACTCGTTCACCCGAGCCCTGGCGGTGGAGCTGGCCAGTCGAGGAGTCACTGTCAACGCGGTGGCACCCGGTTTCATCGAGACAGACATGAGCGAAGCCGTCCGCAACAAGGCCGGCGACATGATCAAGAAGCTGATTCCGATGCGCCGCCTGGGCACGCCGGAAGACATCGCCCGCGTGGTGGTCTTCCTGGCCAGTCCCGAGAGCGGCTACATGACCGGGCAGGTGCTCACCGTGGATGGCGGGCTGAGTTTGGGGGCCGTATCTGGATAGACCGGGCGATGGGCTGAGTGGCCCCTCTCGACCCCGTCCCTTTATCTTTAGGGAGGAGATTTGCGATGCCGACCCAGGAGGAGATCTATCTAAAGGTGTCATCGACCCTCGTCGAGGCGCTGAACGTCGAGGAAGACGAAATCAAGCCGGAGGCGACCTTGCAGAAGGACCTCGGTGCCGAGTCGATCGATTTTCTTGATATCGTGTTCCGCCTGGAGCGGGAGTTCGGTATCAAGATTCCCCGCGGCGAACTCTTCCCCGAGTCGATCTTCCAGGGCGATCCCGATTTCGTCCTGAACGGGCGCGTCACCCCGAAGGGCCTGGCTGAGTTGCGTGCCAAGATGCCCTTTGCGGACCTCAACGCCTTCGAGCAGAACCCCGAGGTGAAGAACCTCAGCGATCTGTTCACCGTGGCCCTGATCACCCGATACATCCAGGGCAAGCTCACCGGCGCTGCCCACTAGTCGATGCTCCGAAGCGCGAAATCCGAAATCCGGAAGCGGATTTCGGATTCGGACTCGGATCACGGATCGCGGAATATCCCATGCGCTGGATCTGGATCGATCGCATCGTGGAGTTTCATCGCGGCAAGTCGGCTCGAGCCATCAAGTTGCTCAGCCACGCCGAAGACCATTTTGCCGAGCATTTTCCCGGCTACCCGGTCATGCCCGGTTCGCTCATCCTGGAAGGGCTGGCGCAGACCGGCGGAATCCTGGTCGGCGAGGCCAACAACTTCCGCGACAAGGTGGTCCTGGCCAAGATCCCCAAGGCCGTCTTCCATCGCGAGATGCTGGCCGGCGAATGCCTGACCTATGAGGTCGAGGTACTGAATTCCCGCACCGAGGGGGCCTCGGTCGCTGGTCGCGTGACGGTGAGCGGTCAGCTCACCGTCGAGGCGGAGATCTTCTTCGCCTTCCTGGATCACTCGCGCACGGCGCAGTTGTTCGGCGACCGGAACTTCGTGTTCACGGGTGAATTGAAGAATCTGGTGGATCGGATGCTGGCTGGTTTGCGGCCAGCGACCAGTGCGGAGGCCGGCGGCGAAACGCCTCCCGTGGCTTCGTCTGAGGGCCAGCAGGAGTCTTCCTGATGGCGAGCGGGTGGGGTAGAAATGAAGGAGGGGCGGCCAGTCCTCCAGGGAGGACACAGCGGCCGTCGGAGTTCATGGCGGCACCACGATTCGTCATTACCGGCCTGGGGATGTTGACCTCCCTGGGCCTCGACGCGGAGACCAACTGGCAGGGCCTGCTGGCGGGCCAGTCCGGGATCGGTCCCATCCGTTCCTTCGATGCCTCGGTCCTTCCCTCGCGGATTGCCGGCGAGTTGAAGGGCTTCGATCCCAAGAAATACGTCGAGAAGAGCGCTCGCAAGGGCCTCAGCAAGATGGCCCGGACGCTGCACCTGGCCGTGGCCTGCGCCCAGGCCGCTCTCGATCAGGGGAAGGTCGATCGCAGCCGCCTCGATCCGACGCGCTTCGGAGTCGAGTTCGGCGCGGGTCTGGTCGCCATCGAACTGGCGGACCTGATCGACGCCAGTGTGGTCGCCGCCCGCCCGGATGTGGTCGGAGAAGTGGACCTGGCGATCTGGGGCGAACAGGGCATCCCCCTGATTCAGCCGACTTTCATGCTCAAGTATCTTCCCAACTTCCTCGCCTGCCATGTGTCGATGTTGCTCGACGCCCAGGGGCCGAACAACTCCATCACCGAGACGGACGTGGCAAGCCTGCTGGCTCTGGGTGAGTCCTACCGCATCATGCAACGGGGCGGCGCGGACTTCTTCCTGGTCGGCGGCGCGGAGAGCAAGATCAATCCGCTGAGTCTGGTTCGGCAGACCCAGTACGAGCAGATCTCCACGAATAACGAGGATCCGACGCGGGCTCATCGTCCCTTCGACCGGGAGCGTTCGGGTCTGGTTCTGGGCGAAGGCGGGGCGGTGCTGGTCTTCGAGACGCTGGATCACGCCCGGGCACGGGGAGCCAGCATCCTTGCCGAGGTGGTCGGGTTCGGGGCTGCGTTCGATACGCATCAGGATGGCAGCGGTCTGGCCCGGGCCATAAAGACGGCCCTGAAGGAGGCCGACCTCGGGCCGGATGACCTCGATCACGTCAACGCCCACGGCCTGGCCACGACGGAGTCCGACATCTACGAGGCACGGGCTCTCCGGCAGGTGTT
>CAYYJM010000263.1:0-8892 GCA_964471755.1 uncultured Alcaligenaceae bacterium | reverse complement strand
CGGCGTCGATATCCGCAAGGAGCCGATGGCCCTGCAGCGCCTCAAGGAGGCGGCCGAGCGGGCCAAGAAGGATCTGTCCGGCCAGCAGAGTACCGAGATTCACCTGCCGTTCATCACCCAGGTCAACGGCCAGGCGAAGCACCTGCAGATGTCGATCACGCGGGCGAAGTTCGAGCAGCTGGTCGATCCGCTGATCGAGCGCTGCCGTGGGCCGGTGCTGAAGGCTCTGGAGGACGCCAAGATCAAGGCCAGTCAGGTCGATGATGTCGTCATGGTCGGCGGCATGACCCGCATGCCGAAGGTCCAGTGGCTGGTCAAGGACATCTTCGGCAAGGAAGGCCACAAGGGCGTCAACCCGGACGAGGTCGTCGCCGTCGGAGCGGCCATTCTCGGCTCGCAGCTGCTGCTGGGCAGCGCCAGCGAGATCGCCCTGACGGATGTCACGCCGCTGTCACTGGGCATCGAGACACTCGGCGGTCGGCTGACGCGTCTGATCGAACGCAACACGGTCATTCCGACCGAGAAGAAGGACATCTTCTCGACGGCGTCGGATAGTCAGGCGGCGGTGACGATCTCGGTCTACCAGGGCGAGAGCGAGATCGCCAAGGGGCACGGCAACCCAATCCTGGGCGAGTTCAACCTGGAAGGCATCCGCCCCGCGCCGCGCGGTGAGCCGCGCATCGAGGTGTCGTTAAAGATCGATCGCAACGGCATCCTCGAGGTGTCGGCGAAGGATCTCGACACGAACACGGAGGTCAAGCGTGAGATCAAGGGCTCGACCGGCCTGGACAAGGACGAGGTCGAGCGCATGAAGCACGAGGCGGAGAGCCACGCCACGGAGGACAAGCGGCGCGTCGATCTGATCAACGCCCGCAACGAAGCCGACGCCCTGGTCTACCAGATCGAGAAGGAACTCAAGAAGGTGGAAGGTCAGGTCGATGCCAGTGCCCTGGCACCGATCCAGGGTCAGATCGCACGTCTGAAGGAGCAGATGGCGACGGAGGACGCCGAGGCGATCAAGCGGACGACCGAGGAGCTGAAGACGGCGATGGCGAGCATGGCCCAGTTCATGCAGTCCGGCCCGACGCCATCGGCCGGCGCGACGCCCGGCAGCGACCGGAAGGACGGCCCCGACGACGTGATCGACGCGGAGTTCGAGGTCAAGAAGGACTGACGCCCCCTGGCGAGCGGCGCGGCGTCAGCGACCGGAGTCCGGCGAGCCGGGAGCGTCAGCGACCGGAGTGAACGCTTCTGACGCAGAAACGTGAACTCCGGTCGCTAACGCTCCCGGCTCGCCCATTTCACCGGGCAATCTCCACGGCCCGTGTCTCGCGGACCACCGTCACCTTGATCTCACCGGGGTAATTCAGCTGCTCCTCGATCGCACGGGCGATCTCGTGGCTGATCCGGATCGCGTCGCTGTCGGTCGTCTGGCCGGCGTTGGCGATGACGCGGATCTCCCGGCCGGCCTGGATCGCGTAGGCGTGATCGACACCGGGAAAACCCTGAGCCACCGCCTCCAGTTCCTCCAGCCGCTTGACGTACTTCTCCAGCGTCTCACGCCGGGCTCCCGGCCGACTGGCACTGATCGCATCCGCCGCCGCGACCAGGACCGTATAGACGTGATCCACCGTCACGTCGTCATGATGACCGGAGATCGCGTGCAGCACCTCGGGACTCGTCTCACCGTAGCGGCGCGCCAACTCGGCTCCGATCTTCGGGTGCCCCCCCTCCATCTCGTGGTCGGCCGCCTTGCCGATGTCGTGAAGCAGACCGCAGCGCCGAGCCAGACGGCTGTCCAGGCCCAGTTCGCCGGCCATCATGCCGGTCAGATGGGCGACCTCCAGACTGTGCTGAAGCACGTTCTGGCTGTAGCTGGTGCGGAACTTGAGCCGACCCAGGAGCTGAATCAGCTTGTCGTGCAGCGGCAGGATGTCGGCCTCCTGCATGGCCGTCCGGCCCAGTTCCAGAATGTGTTTCTCCAGTTCCGCCTGCGTCTCGGTGACGACCTCCTCGATCCGCGTGGGATGAATGCGGCCGTCCTGGATCAGCTTCGTCAGGGCCAGCCGGGCCGTCTCACGGCGGACGTTGTCGAAGGCGGAGACGATCACCACACCGGGCGTGTCGTCCACGATAACGTCCACGCCGGTACACTTCTCGAAGGTGCGGATGTTGCGTCCCTCGCGGCCAATGATCCGGCCCTTCATGTCGTCGGACGGGATGTCCACGGTGCTGACGGTCGTGTCGGCGGTGTGGTCGGCGGCGAAGCGGTGGATGGCCGTGGCCAGGATGCGCCGCGCACGCTCCTCGGCCGTCTGCTTCAGGTCGGCCTCATGACGTTGCAGGCGCGCGGCGATCCGGTCCGCCAGTTCGCGTTCGAGCCGATCCAGGAGGATCTGTTCGGCCTGCTCCCGACTGAGGCCGCTGATCTCGTGCAGTTTCGCCGCCTGCTGGGTGAGGTTAGCCTCCAGTTCCTGGGCGCGCTTCTCGGTTTCGCCCCGACGTTCGGTTAGGCGACGCTGATCGCGTTCGAGAACCCGTTCGCGTTTCTGCAAGGTCTGCTGCTGCTGCTCGAGCGAATCCTCACGCTTGTCGAGACGACGCTCCTGCTCGCGTAACTCGTTGCGGGTCTGCTCCTGTTCGCGATTGAACGCCTCGCGTTTCTCGAAGATTTCGTTGCGGGCCTCAAGTTCGGCCTGCTTGCGAAGCTGCTCGGCCTGCTGCCGGGCCGTCTCGAGCAGACGATGGGCCTGTTCCTGACCACCGCGCAGGTGGGTACGGTCGCGCCAGCGGACCAGGGCGAATCCGAGGAAGCCGCCCAGGATAAGGGCAGCCAGACAGAACAGAGCCCAGTAAAGAGGCTCCATGAAAGAACTCCTCCGAGCGAGGCCGAGACGACCACGCGAAAGGAGAGCCGGGCGGACCGGAAACCGACCCGAAATGCGACGGAGGATCGATCGAAGAAGCACGCACCCGGATCAGCCGAGGCGGCCCACGCTCCGGTTCGTTCCGGGAGGCCGCAGACACCGAGGCACATCGGGCGAAGCGGCCTCGTCCGCAACCCGGACGGAGGCCCAGCAGGCCAGGACAGGAACCGGAAGAGAATAGCAGGAACCAACCGGCCCCCGTGGCCACGAGTGCCGCAAGGGGCCGTGCCGCAAGGAACAGCAGCACGAGCGGAAGGCTCGATTCAGGAAACGTCGCAAGGATCAAGGGCAGTTCCCGGCCGCGCCGTGAGACAGGCTCATCGCCTTCAGCGTTCCGACGCGGCACGCGTATCGACAAACAATTTACAGGCGTACCCCGACCCCCGGCCGAGGTGCGCCTGGCTGAAATCCAGGGCCATTATGTAGGCCGGTCGAGGCGGGCGTCAATCAGAAAGCCGGCCCGTGTTCAGGATCTCAGGATCGTGCCCCGAAATAGAACCCGACGATGGCGGCCAGTCCGGCCTCGAAGCCACCCGTGGTCAACCGCTGGTCCGGTGGTACACCGGGATTGATGACGACGTGGACCAGGAACACGATCAGCAGGCCGAGCATGGCCAGGATGGCGAACCAGGCCTGGATGTCGAGGATGTAGGCGGGAATCTCGCCGATCGGACGCATCCACCAGAGTGCGAGCAGCGTGAAGTAGTGACCGATGACGAAGCCGGCGAACATCAGGCCAACCATCAGGATCGGATCGCCGGTCGGCTTGAAGTCGTACTCCATGTCGTTGCGCTGATGCCACAGGTAGTAGATCAGGCCGCCGTAGCCGATCAGGATCAGAATGCGGATCGTCCCCTGCGGCAGGCCGAGCATGGTGACCGGGCCGCCCTCCTGGGCCGGGGTGAACTCGGCAGTGAAGTAATGGGCCAGGATGAGGACCAGCAGAAACTGCAGGTAGATGAAGATCATCGGCACCTGGAAGACTTCCTTGCCCGAGTCGGTCGCCTTCGGCACGAACAGGACCAGAAGCCAGGATAGACCGAGTACCGCCACGGTGAGCAAGGCACGGATGCTGCCAGCCGGCAGTCCCAGTGCGTGCCGACTTTGTCTCGGGGTGTTAGACATGGAGCTTCTCCGCAGAGAGGACAAACCGGGCCATCTGGCCCGGGCAGAAGGTGCGGAGAGACTTCCTCACCGCTCCCTCCGGCCATCATATCGGCGCGGCGTGATTCGGGTAAGGCAGGAAGTCAAGAAGCGATCGCTCAGCCGATCTGCGCCAGGCTGTGGAGATCCGCATAGGGGATGGCCCGGTCGAAACGAACGCCGACCAGGATGCGGCCCTCCTCCTGGCGCGTCCAGGCCACCACTCCCGGCACCTTGACTGGCCGACGATGATGAAGGCTCTCCAGGTTGATCTCAACCGATTGGCCCACCGGCAGCGCCTCGTTCAGGATCAGGCACGCCCCCTCCTGGGAGACATCACGAACGCCCAGGGCCAGGTTGGCTCCAAGGCCCAGAGGACCACGAAAACAGATCACACGCGTGCTTCGTTTCGGCGCGTGCCTTCGATTTCTTCGGCTGTTCGGACGCGGAGCGGGACTCATGAGACACCTCCCTGAGTCTAGCATAGCTCACGCAACGCGCATCCGCGGCCTTCCTCAGCGGATCTCGCAGACGACGCGGAATCCCAGGTCCTGGTCGTTGGTCGCATCGCCGGTGTTGCTCCGTCGGGCGGCGCGGCACCAGGCCGGCAGCGAGTTCCAGCCGCCGCCGCGGATCACCCGGAGGTCGCCTTCATTCGGGCCGGCCGGATCGACCTGGTCCTCGCTGCGGTAGTCGCCGAACAGGTCGCTGCACCACTCCCAGACATTGCCGTGCAGATCGTACAGGCCCCAGGCATTCGGCGGGTAACTTCGCACCGGACTGGTCCGGTTCAGGTTCCGCACGTCCGGCGGCAGGTCCAGTTCTTCGCGCAGATCCACGTTCGCCTCGCGGCCCGTCGCCACCGTACCGAAGTGATACGGCGTGGTCGTCCCGGCCCGGCAGGCGTACTCCCATTCCGCCTCGGTCGGCAGTCGGTAGGTCCGTCGCGCTGCCAGTTCCTCCGGCCGACCCGACAGAATGGTGCAGAAGTTGTGCGCCTGTGCGTACGACACCTGCTCGACAGGATGTTCCAGGGTGCCGCCACGGAACGGGTTGAATCGCGCAGGGTTTCGACCGATGACACTCTGGAACTGCGCCTGCGTCACCGGCGTCACGCCCAGGTAGAACGGCCGGCTGATCCGCACCCGGTGCTGGGGATACTCATCGGACTCGTGATGTGCTTCCTCGGTCGGCGACCCCATCCAGAACGACCCGGCCGGGATCAGGGCCAGGTCCAGGCCGATGCTGTTGGTGAGCGTCGGCACGGCCGGTTTCACGCCGCGAGCCAGCAACTCCTGCACGCGCCACTGCCAGCCGCCGAAGTCGTCGTGGTCCGGCTCCAGCCGCAGCCGCTGCGTCAGGCGGACGAGTTCCGCCCGTGGATCGTCCTGCTCCTCCAGCCAGTCGGCGAAGATGAACCAGGTCGACGCATCACTGCGCGTCTCGCGGATGTCATCGAGAAAGGGCTGCACGAGGTTCATAAAGCACCGCCAGTGGCAGAGCGTGCACGGAGGCCCCTCCGGTGCGACCACTCCTGGATTACGAAATCGGCGAGAATGTCGGGGCGATAGCAGGAAGACGAGCCGATGTCAACACTGTCAATCGTAGCGTGGACCTTGAGGAAATCCAAAATCCAGCAGTGGAGATGCCTGGTGAAGGTTGGGGCGCTGCGCGCGCAATCGCTTCATTCGGCACGGGAGACGTAGTGCTACTGAAGGTGATGGCGAGCGGCGCGGCGTCAACCGACGGACGTCGCGCCGCTCGCCGGGTTGCGTCCACTCACTTCGGCGGCACCTTCTCGCCCAGCGTCGTCAGGAGGTGCCGGACCACCCGAACGACGTACTGATTCGTGTCGTCCCCGGCGGCCTTTACATCCGCGAGGGCCGGGGCCGCCTGCTTGCCCATCGCGTCGAGCGCCTCGGCGGCCGCGTGTCGCACCCATGGATTCTCATCCCGTAGTGCCGCACGCAGCACTGTCAACGCCGCGTCAGTCTTGCCACGACGAGCCAGGCCATCGGCGGCGGCCACCCGAACGCTACCATTCGCCGACTGCGACGCCTTCGTCAGCAGATCCAGAACGCGGCCGGCCCGATCGCCTTCCTGTCGGCCGGTCGCCAGCTTCGTCACCGCCCACCAGGCGATCGCGGGATCGGCGTCCTTCGCCGACTCCACCAACGCGGAGGTGTCTTCCATGTCGGCGACCTTCAGCAGCGCATCGAACGGCAGATAGTCCTTGCCACCGTTGCCCCGAGCGACGGCGTACGGCGCGGCCCGTTCCGCACGCCGGTGCATCTCCGCCTCGCAGAGCAGGCCCAGGTCGAGACGCTCGCGCATGCCATCGGTCAGCGTCTTCCGCAGCCGATCGAGGTCCGCGCGATGCTCCTTCGAGTCGGCCAGGTTGTGTAGCTCCCACGGATCGGCCTTCGTGTCGTACAGTTCCTCGGCCGGCTTGGTCGGAGCCATGAACTTGGCCGCGTCGGCGGTCAGCTTGCCCGCAGCGGCCAGCCGGCGAAACTCCTGCATCGTCGGCATCTCGTTCATGTACGAGATCTCGTCCGCCCACGGATGCCAGGGCATGAAGTTGCGAATGTACTTGTAGCGGTCATCACGCACCGCCCGCGAACAGTCCGTCCGCTCGTCCATGCGATCGCGGAACGCATGGATCACCGTGCGCGGTGCCACCGCTTTGTCACCGAGAAAGGCCAGGCCCTGGAGGTGCTTCGGAATCGCGACACCGGCCAGGCTCAGAATGCTCGGGCCGATATCGATGAAGCTGACCAGCCGATCGGTCGCAGTGCCCGGTTTGCCGGGAGCGTACTTCTCCCACTTCTTCGGCACGGCGATCAGGAGCGGCACACGCAGGCCGCTATCGTAGAGAAAGCGCTTGCCCCGCGGCAGGCCGGCTCCGTGGTCGCCGAAGAAGAAGACGATCGTGTCGTCGGTCAGGCCATCCTTCGCCAGCTCGGCCAGGCGGTCGGCGACGAGGTAGTCCAGGGCGGTGATGTTGTCGTGATAGCGGGCCCAGTCGCGGCGGACGACCGGCGTGTCCGGGTGGTACGGCGGCACGTGCATCTTCGCGGGGTCGTGAAACTGCTCCGGCTTGAGCCGGGCCGTGTTCTTCTTCCAGATGGCGTCCGGAACGCGGATCTGGCTCTCGTGCGTGATGGTGTAGTTGAAGACGCTGAAGAATGGTTGCCCCGGCTTGCGCTTGCGCCAGTGGGCGGTACGGCTCGACTCGTCCCAGGTGCCGGCTGGCTTCTTGAAGTTGTAGTCTTCCTTGACGTTGTTCGAGCAGTAGTAGCCGGCATGGCGAAGGTCGGCCGTCCAGGGAGAGAACCACTCGGGCAGCTGGGCCTGACTGCGCATGTGCTGGCTGCCCAGGCTGGTGGCGAAGACGCCGGCGATGAGCGTCGAGCGCGTCGGGGCACAGACCGGAGCGGCCGCGAAGGCCCGGTCGTAGCGGACGCCGCGTGCGGCCAGCCGGTCCAGCGTCGGCGTCACGGCGTCGGGGTCGCCGTAACAGCCCAGATTCGGGCTGATGTCCTCGCAGGTGATCCAGAGAATGTTGGGGCGAGCGGCCGATTCCTCAGCAAGAGCCTGCCCCACGGGCAGAGCAGTGAGAAGCAACGCCAGCAGTTCACGTCTCATCGAGTTCCTCCGGAGGCTCGGTGCCCGCCTGCATCGGGTTGGCCAGGGCGGCGTACAACTCGCGCGGCTGGAGCGGCTTGGCCAGGTAGCCGTCCATGCCCTGGCTCAGGAAGCGTTCGCGATCGCCCTTCATGGCGTAGGCCGTCAGCGCGATGATCGGGGTGTGGCTACCCAGATCGCGTTCCAGGGCGCGAATCCGCTGCGTCGCCTCGACGCCGTCCATCTCGGGCATCTGCACGTCCATCAGGATCACGTCGAAGGGCAACTGCTGCCACAGCTCGACGGCCTTCCGACCAGTCTCGGCGACGACGACCTGATGGCCCTGCTTCTCCAGCAGCGTGACGGCGAGTCGCTGGTTGACCCGGTTGTCTTCCGCGAGCAGAATCCGCAGCGGCCGACCCGGCCGGGGAGCGGCCTCCTGAACCAGCGGAGCCGTTTCACCGGCCGGAGAACCGGTGAGCCGCAGCAGGACGGCGAGCAGTTCGGATCGCTTGACCGGCTTGATGAGATAGTCGAGGATGTTCAGTTCGCGGGCCTTGTCGAGATCCTCGGGCAGGCCGGCCGAGGCGAGCATGACCAGTGCCGGCTGCGGTCCGCTGGTCCGTTTGCGAATGTCCGCGGCGAGCATGAAGCCATCGACCTGCGGCATGTGGCCGTCGAGCAGAACCAGGGCGAAGGGCCGGCCGGCTTCGGTCGTCTGTTGCAGGGCGGCAAGGGCGGCGGCCGCGTTGCCGACCGACACCGGCTTCATCCCCCAGTGAGCCAGGAGAACTTCGAGGTAGCGCCGGTTGGTGGCGTTGTCGTCCACGATCAGCACCCGGCGATCGCGCAGGCGCGACGGATCGACGCTCTGGCCGCGTGTCGAGGCCAGGGGGAAGTGGGCCAGGAAGTGGAACGTGCTGCCCAGGCCGGGTTCGCTCTGGACCCAGATTCGACCGCCCATCAAGTCGACGAGCTGGGCGGCGATGGTCAGGCCCAGACCCGTGCCGCCGTAGTTCCGCGTGGTGGACTGCTCGGCCTGGGCGAAGGCCTCGAAGATGCGCGTCTGGGCCTCGCGCGGGATGCCGATGCCCGTATCACGCACCTGGAAATGGAGCAGAACCGCCTCACCCCGACGCTCCTCGACGTTGGCCTCGACCGCGATCTCGCCCTTGCGGGTGAACTTGATCGCGTT
>CAYYJM010000262.1:0-8895 GCA_964471755.1 uncultured Alcaligenaceae bacterium | reverse complement strand
GGCCCTGATCATCGACGATCACCTTGAGCTGCCGCTGCTGCTCGGCGATCTCACGCTGCGTCTTCTGCATGTCCCAGCGCAGGCTCATGGCCTTCTCCAGGGCCGTCTTCACCGCGGCGGAGATGACCGGCTGACTGAGGAAGACCCGGATCTGGTCGTCGTTCTGATTGCTGATGGCGACCGACTGGGAGACGGTCTGCTCCTCGGTGATCGTCTTCGTCTCCGTCTTGCCGGCCGGCACTTTGACGGCGAAGCGGTAGACATCCGCAGCCGTCTCCGCCGGCTTGTCGCTATCGACCAGCGTGAACTCGCTCCGAACCGGATGCTCGACGAGCAGGGATCGCTCGACATCGTTGCGATTGGCGATCGTGTAGACCTTCGTCTCGCGGATCTTCGTTGTCGAGTAGATCACGCCCTTGACTGCCTTGACGGCCGTGATTCGGCCATTGGCCGTGCTCGGCTTGGCATCGACCTCGGTGCCCAGATCGACGGCGTAGGAGATGAGCCGCTCCTCGTTGGGTTGGATGTCGCTGATCTTCGCGTCGCCGCCGTAGACGGAGCCCTCGAATACGGTGATCGGCCCCTGCATCAGGTGCGCCCCGGAGGTATTCTTCAGTTGCAGACCCAGGAGCGGGAACTTCGGATGGGTCCGTTCATTGTAGATGCTCACGCGCTTGCTCTCGACTTCCTTCGAGACGATGGGGAGCAGGGCGCTCTTCTGGCGGGGAAGCTGGACCGGCTTCTCGATCAGGTACTGGAAGAAGTTGCCGAGCTTCGACGCGCTGGCGGCGCTCTGGACGCCGGCCCCGAGATTCAGACGACCTTCGAGTTGATTCTGGAGTTGCTTGCGGAAGGCGGCGTCCTCGGCCGGGTGCGGCATGGCACCGGCAGGGCCGCCGCCCAGACCGCCGCCGAACCCGTAGCCAGGAGGCGGCGCAGCGGGAGCCGGCGCGCTGAGACCTGCGGAAGCATCCGGAGCGACGCCACCAGGCACCGTCACACTCTCGATCCGGTCCCTGTTGTACTCCAGCGCTCCGGAGTAGGTGACGGCCCGGAGCGACTGGAACAGATCGAGCTTCTCGATCGGCCGATCGACGAAGAGCGGTGAGTAAAGGTCCATCTGGAAGCTGATCGGCCGACCCGAGATGAGGGCCATGCGGACATCCTTCCAGTCCTCATCGGTGCTGTTCTCGACGACCGCCCAGCCCTGCAACTGCGCCTTGTTCGTCGCCTCCGCACCGGGGGCGACCTTGTCCAGGACGAGACGATAGCTCGTCTTCCAGATCGGATTCTCGACAACGTAATCGACCTTCACTCGACGCGAGCCTTCGCCGACGCACTGGATCGAAACGGCCTTCTTCTGCGTATCGTGCGAGGTGGCCAGCGTCTCCAGAGCCTTCTTGAACTCGCTGTCGATGACCGGATTGAGGAAGCGCAGCCGTTGCAGTTCGCTCAACTTGATCGCGCGCAGACCATCGGCGCACCACAGGTTGAGAACCTCGACGGTGACCACGTCCTTGTTGGCGACGGGTTGCTTCTGGACCTCGATGCCGACGACGGTGCCGGTCATGGTGCCCGACTGCGTCGCGTTGGTCTGGGTCAGCACAACCTCGACCTTCTCGCCGCGCGCCTGGTTCAGGATGGTGGCGAAGGAGGGATTGCCCGTCAGGTTGATGGCGAACGACTTCAAGGTGCGATCGATGGGCGCGTTGTTGTCGTAGCTGACGGCGGTGATGTGACCGCCATCGAGGTCACGCAGGACCATGCTCTTGATCAGGTCGTTGATATCCTGAACGGGAAAGGTGAGATCGATGCGGGCGTTGCCCTGGACCTTGCCCTCACGCTGGAAGAAGCCCACGCCGCTGGAGAAGAGAACCACCTGTGTGATCGGCAGATTCGACGCCACCGCCTCCGGGTTGGCGTTCGCCGGGGCTGGTTTACCGGGCTGGACTTGCTGCTCGGCCACGGAACGGTTGCTGACGACGACGAAGCCGGCGGCGGCCAGCAGGGCCGTGCCACAGAGCGAAGCCAGGAGCCATGGACGGAACATGGTTTGCGATCCTCGGAGACAGGGAGCGAAATGCCATTGCTGGCAGCGTAACTTCCGATCATCTTTAAGTCGAGGGATGTCCTCGAAATGTTACCACGAAGTGAGAAGATTTCCATGACGGGCCTGCGTGAACTGCTGGCCGAGTTCGATTCGGAGCGCCCCCTGGAGCGGGCCGAGACGCTGCCGGCATCCTGGTATCGCGATCCGGCCCTGCTCGAACTGGAACGCCGGGCCGTGTTCCATGCCACCTGGCAGCCGATCGGCCTGTCCCATCAGGTAGAAGCTCCCGGCAGTTTCCTCACGGCCGACCTGGCCGGGGAACCGATCGCCGTCGTCCGCGACGAGGCGGGGACCCTGCGCGCGTTCGCCAACGTCTGCCGCCATCGCGGAGCCCGCGTGCTGTCCGAGCCATGCGGCCAGGCGAACCGGCTGCGCTGCCGCTATCACGGCTGGACCTACGACCTGGCCGGCCGACTTCGCGGTGTGCCGGAGTTCGACGGCGTCGAGGATTTCCAACGCAAGGACCACGGCCTGCCGGAATGGCCGGTCGCTACCTGGGGGCCGTTCATCTGGGTGCATCTGGGCCAGCCGACCGACCTCGCCGCCGAACTGGCCGAGCCGACCCGCCACCTGGCCATGACCAGTTTCGACACGCTCACCCGGGTTGAACGCCGTGAGTACGAACTGGCCTGCAACTGGAAGGTGTTCGTCGATAACTACCTCGATGGCGGATACCACATCAACACGGTCCATCCGGGCCTGGCCGGGGTTATCGACTATGGGCAGTATCGGGCCGAGGTCTTTCCAACGTGCAGCGTGCAGTGGGGACCGCTCCGCCCGGCCGATCCGGCCGACCCGGTCGGTCGAGTTCGCACCGGAACCCACGCCCAGTACTGGTGGAACTACCCGAACCTGATGCTCAACCTGACCGATGGCGTTCTCGACACGAACCTCGTCCTGCCGCTGGCGGTCGATCGCTGTCGGGTCGTCTTCGACTTCTTCTTCACGCGGACGGAGACAGAGGCGGATCGGTCGTTCATCCGGGAAAGCATCGCCGTCGCCGATCAGGTGCAGCGCGAGGACATCGGCATCTGCGAGGAGGTGCAGCGTGGACTGGCGAGCCGGACCTATCGGGCCGGTCGGTTCAGCGTCAAACGCGAGGGACCGGGGTACGCCTTCCACCAGTTGTTGGCTCGACGACTGCGATCCGAATGCGCCGGCTGAGGAAATCCGGCCATGAGCAGCGGTTGCGCCAGGATCGCGGCCGGCAGTTTGGCCGGATTTCCTCAAGGTCGATGAGGTTTTGCTGTGGCCGGACAGCTCCGGCGGTATAATAGCATCACGAGCGGTGCAGCAGGAAGTTGCCCAGCCGTTGGGACTTCCACTCGCGATGACATCAGGACTTTGGCTCGTTGGGTGAGGCCGGCATGGAATCCCTGTTCGCCATGGTCTCCGGTTCGTTTCTTTGGTGGCGATTTCCATTCGACAACCCGGTCTGGACTTTACGCATCGGGATGCTCATCCTGGTGTTATTGCTTTTGCTGGGTGCCGTGGTGGTGTCGCTGGCCAAACGCTGGCGAAAGGCGAGTAAACCGCTGGGACCGACACCGGACGAGGAACTCTCCCAGTTCCGGGAGATGTACGAACGCGGTGAATTGACTCGGGAGGAGTTCCATCGGTTGAAGGAAGTTCTGGGAGGGCGGATTCGGGCCCGGCTGGGAAAGGTGGTACATCCCGAGCTGAAAGAGCCGAACCCGCCGACACCGGATGGATCTGGTTCGACCGACATTCGTCCGGGCTGA
Organism: uncultured Alcaligenaceae bacterium; assembly: GCA_964471755.1. Lineage (GTDB taxonomy): Bacteria > Planctomycetota > Planctomycetia > Gemmatales > Gemmataceae > CAYYJM01. Next base: position 5,043 of record CAYYJM010000262.1, on the reverse strand, counting down.
CCGAGTCCGGTCGAACTTGGCTTGACGACTGTGCCGGGCGGGGTGGCCGTCTGGCATCTGTGGCCGAAAATTGGTAGTGAAGACATCCCGCTTCGCGGGGCGAGATGTAAAGGAGAAGGCATGGCGACCAAAGATTCGGGCTCCGGGGGGGGACGCAAACCGATGGGGAGTACTGGCCGAAATCGCAATGCGTACTGCTCCTTCTGCCGCAAGAACTACCGGGAAGTCGGCCCACTGGTCGAAGGCCCCGGTGACGTGTACATCTGCGGCGAATGCATCGAGCTGTGCCAGTCGATCATCGAGCAGGAGAAGCGCCGGCGAGGCGGGACGAAGACCCTCTTCACGCACATCCCGTCGCCGCGGACGATCAAGGAAAAGCTCGATCAGTACGTGATCGGCCAGGGCCGAGCCAAGAAGGTTCTCTCGGTCGCCGTCCACAACCACTACAAGCGGCTGTCGCTGGGCGAACAGGGAGCCGGCGAGATCGAGGTCGAGAAGAGCAACATTCTGCTCATCGGCCCGACCGGCAGCGGCAAGACCTTGCTGGCCCGCACCCTGGCCAAGATCCTCGACGTGCCCTTCGCGATCGGCGACGCCACCACGCTGACCGAGGCCGGCTACGTCGGTGAGGATGTCGAGAACCTGCTGCTGAAGCTGCTCCACGCCGCCGACTTCGACATCGAGGCGGCCCAGCGCGGCATCATCTACATCGACGAGGTCGACAAGATCGCCAAGACGAGCCAGAACCGCAGCATCACCCGCGACGTCAGCGGCGAAGGCGTTCAGCAGGCCCTGCTGAAGATGCTCGAAGGCACGGTCAGCAACGTCCCCCCGCAGGGCGGCCGCAAGCATCCCGAGCAGCAGTACATCCAGGTCGATACGTCGAACATCCTGTTCATCTGTGGCGGCACCTTCGTCGGCCTGGAGAACATCATCGCTCGTCGGACGGGCAAGAAGACGATCGGCTTCGGAGCCAACCCCGAGACGCGTTCGGACGCCAGCCTGAGCGAACTGCTGCCGAAGGTCACGTCCGACGACCTGATCGAGTTCGGCATGATCCCCGAGTTCATCGGCCGACTTCCCGTCCTGGCCCCGCTCGGGCCGCTCGATGAGCAGTATCAGAAGCTGTTCGAGATGGAAGGGGCCGAGGTCGAGTTCGATCCGTCGGCCCTGCGTGAGATCGCGAGCATGGCCCGCAAACGCGACACCGGGGCTCGCGGTCTGCGGAGCATCGTCGAGGAGATGATGCTCGAGATCCAGTACGAGTTGCCTGAAATCGAGCAGAAGACGAAGTACGTCGTCACGGACAAGGTCGTTCGCGGCGAACAGAAGCTGTTCGAGGCTCCGCCCGCTCCGGACAAGAAGAGCGCCTGAGCGACGGTTCGGGTCGAGGTCACTCAGCCGGGGGGACATCCCCCCGGTTTCTGTTTTTGGCTACAATGTCGCCAGCGCTGCTCACCGGGTGACCAGCTCGCCCGGTTTGGAGTGCGGCGATTCATCGCTGCTTTTGTCTTTGTCTGTCTGTTCTGACTTTTTTGGACTGCGGCGATTCTTCGCCGCTCTGGCTTTCTCCCTTCGGAGGAAGACCGAGTCAGGAAGTCAGAAAAGTCAGAAAGTAAGAGCGGCAAAGAATTGCCCCAGTCCAAAAAAAGTCAGAACAGACAGAAGAGGTAATCGATCGCCGCATTCCGAAATGGCATCCGATTTGCAGAGCGACTCGTCTTGCACTGGCCAACCCAAGGAGGTATCTCGCGATGCTCCGTCTGTCTCTTGGCCTGGTCGTGGTGACCGGCCTGATCTGCTCCAACCTCGGCACGTCGCTCCGGGCGGCTCCCGATGCCAAGGACGTCCAGGCGACGCTCGACAAGGCGATCGCGTATCTGAAGAAGTCGCAGACGGCCAACGGTAGCTGGTCGGCCCAGCGTACCGGGCCCGGCGTGACGGCCCTGATCGTCGCCGGCATGATCCGGGCCGGCGTGCCGACCGATGATCCGACCCTGGCCAAGGCTCTCGCCTACCTGGAAAAGAACGTCAAGAAGGACGGCGGCATCTACGACCGCGGACTGGCCAACTACGTCACCAGTTGCGGCGTCATGGCTTTCGCCGATGCCAACAAGGACGGCAAGTACGACACCGTTCTCAAGAACGCGGCCGCGTTCCTCAAGGGGCTCCAGACGCCGAGTACCGATCCGAAGAACCCGCGTGGCGGCGGTCTGAGCTACGACGGCAAGGGCCGACCGGACGTGTCGAACACGCAGTATTTCGTCGATGCCCTGGTCGCGGCCGGCGTGCCGAAGAACGATCCGGCTCTGCAAAAGGCGATTCGCTTCATGGGCCGGGCTCAGAACCTGCCCGGTGAAGAGTACAACGACCAGGCCTGGGCGGCCAAGACGACCGACGACGATCGCGGTGGCTTCACCTACGTCCCGTTCGATCCGGATGACAATCCGCACAAGACGGCGGCCGGCGGCCTTCGCTCGCTCGGCGCGATGACCTACGCCGGTCTGAAGAGCTTCCTCTACGCGGGCGTCAGCAAGGACGATCCGCGCGTCAAGGCCGCGGTCAACTGGATCAAGCGGCACTACACGCTGGACGAGAACCCCGGCATGGGCAAGGCCGGCCTGTTCTACTACTACCACACTTTCGCCAAGGCGATGAACGCTCTCGGCGAGGACACGCTCGAGGACAGCAAGGGCGGCAAGCACGACTGGCGGCAGGAACTGTTCGAGAAGCTGAAGGGCATGCAGCGCGAGGACGGCAGCTTCGTCAACCAGGGCGACCGGGCCTTCGGCGAGGCCGACCCCAACCTGGCGACGGCCTTCGCCATTCTGACGCTGACGCACACGAAGGCGAAGAAGTGACCAAACTGCTCTGGCATCGCCGGAGCCGAGTCGTTATCACCCCTGCTCCGAAGGTTCTGCAATCGCGGAGGAGGGGTGATCCATGCACAGAAGGTTCCGGGCGGCGCTCCTGGCCGCCCTCTTGCTTGCCGTCGTCGGGACCGTCTCGGCCCGGGAGTCGCCACGCTGGCGCTGGCAGGCCGGCCAGGTGCTGACCTACCAGGTCGATCACCTGTCGAAGATCACCAACACGACGTCCGGCGGGGCGGCCACGTCGCAGAATCATCTCAAACTCGTCAAACGCTGGCAGGTCGTCGCCGTCGAACCGACCGGCGAGGCGACCTTGCAGATGTCGCTGGTGTCGATGTGGATGCAGACGACGACGCCCCGTGGCGACATGCTGACGTTCGACTCGACCAACCCGATGGCCAGCACGCCCCAGCTGCGCGAGCAGATGGCACGCTACGTCGGCGCACCGCTGGCGATTCTGCGTGTCGATACGCAGGGCAAGGTTCTGGAGGTCAAGGAGACCAAGTTCGGCTCGGCCAGTCGATTCGAGAACGAACTGCCGTTCCACGTCGTGCTGCCGGCCCAGACGCCGGACGTGAACCAGGGCTGGCAGCGGAACTACCAGATCACGCTCGAACCACCGCAGGGCACCGGCGAGAAGTTCGCCGCCGTGCAACGCTGCACCTGCAAGTCGATCGATGAAGCCACCCTCGTGGTGAGTTTCAAAACGGAGTTGCAGAATCCGCCGGAAGCGAAGGCGGACAGCATCCCACTCTTGCAGTTCCAGCCGGAAGGCGAGGCGACCTTCGACCGGGCGACCGGGCGACTGAAGCTGGCGACGCGCGAGATTGTGCGCGAGTTGAAGGACCACGAAGGGCCTGGAACCAGCTACCGCTTCGAGAGCAAGTACCGCGAGGAACTCGTCGAGGGACGGTGACCGATTAATTATCCCGGCGTGACAGGAAGCCACGGGCGAGCGGCGCGGCGTCAGCCCGCCGGTGGCTTTCGCACAAAGAACCGGCGGGCTGACGCCGCGCCGCTCGCCTCCGTCAGCTTCCGAGCAGGTCCTTGACCGCCTCGCGCTCCTTGACCAGTTCCTCGAGCGTGATCTTGAACTTCTCCTGGCCGAAGGCGTCCAGCTTGAGGCCCTCAACCACCTTGTAGTTCCCCTGGCCGTCGGTCGTGCAGGGATAGCCGAAGACGAGCCCGGCCGGAACGCCGTACTCCCCCTTCGAGACGACGGCCATACTGACCCAGTCGCCGGTCGGCGTCGGTCGGAGCAGGCTCTTGACGTGGTCGATCGACCCGTTGCCGGCCGAGAAGGCCGACGACGCGCCGCGCTGCTTGATCACCGCCGCACCGCGATTCTGGACGAGCGGAACGAAGGTCGTCTCCAGCCAGGCCCGGTCGGTGATGACCTCCGTGGCCGGCTTGCCGTTGATCTTCGCATTGGTGAAGTCGGGATACTGCGTGTTACTGTGGTTGCCCCAGATGGTGACGCCGGTAACGGCCTCGTTGGCCACGCCGGCCTTCTGGGCCAGGGCGGTTCGGGCGCGGTTGTGATCGAGACGGGTCAGGGCACTCCAGCGCTCGGCCGGGATGCCCGAGGCGTTCCGACAGCCGACCAGCGCGTTGGTGTTGCACGGGTTGCCGACGACCAGGACGCGCACGTCCCCGGCGGCGCTGGCACCCAGCGCCTTGCCCTGCGCGACGAAGATCTTGCCGTTGATGCCGAGCAGTTCGCTCCGCTCCATGCCCTGCTTGCGCGGGAACGAGCCGACGAGCAGGGCCCAGTTGACGCCCTTGAAGGCGACGGCCGGATCGTCGGTGACGATCACGTCGGCCAGGGCGTCGAAGGAGCAATCGTCCAGCTCCATCTTGACGCCTTCGAGGGCCCCCATCGCCGGGGTGATCTCGAGCAGTTGCAGGATGACCTTGCGATTGCCGAAAACCTCGCCGGAAGCCAGCCGAGGGAGCATCGAGTATGCGACGTTGCCGGCCGCACCAGTGACGGCGACGCGAATGGGATCAGCCATGATGGTAACCTCCCCGGGTGTGCGTTCGATCGAGCGGGATGCCGCAGCGCCCCCTCGACGGAGGCGACTCTGCTCGTAGTGTATAGAGAGGAGCCTGGACGCGGAATAGACCGTGTCGGCCCGCTACCAAGGAGCGAATCATGGCAGTGATCCAGCGC
>CAYYJM010000261.1:0-8944 GCA_964471755.1 uncultured Alcaligenaceae bacterium | reverse complement strand
CCTGGTGCGCTTACTCCGCTCGGCCTGCGGCCTCGCTGCGTGCGCGGCTCTGACATCGCTGGTGTCACCGCGTCAGCACGACGTACAGCGCTTCCGCCGGTAATGCCAACGTCACCTTGTCGCCCTCACGTTTCAGTTCCACCGCCGCGCCGTGCGGACGACCGTTGGCGTCCAGCGTGGTCGCCCTCGTCACCACGGCGTTTCGCAATGTCAGCGTTCCGTCCGCCTTCGTGATCGACCACGGGGCCTTGCCGATACTGTCGAGCGTGAAGCCAGGGAACTTGCCTTCCTTGACCGCGATCGTCGCCGGTGTCTCCTTCCAGCCGGTCGGCCGAACGTCGCCGCACACCTGCACCAGAATCCGCTCTGACTCTGACAGCACCCTGTCATCAAGTGGCACGGCCAGCACCGTGAGGAACTCGCCGCCCAGTTCCAATTTCAGATCGCGGGTCGTGAACGTCCGACGTTCGCCCGGGTGGGCCGCCACGCCCTGGGCCTTCGGAGCGTCGATCAAGCACGTCCCCCGGCCGTAATCCAGCGTCAACTCGCCCGTCACGCTCCGAACCACCTTCGCCCGGCGGTCGATGTACTTGCCGAGATCGAGCGTCGTCGATTTCGCCGGGTTGCCATCGTAGGTCACCTCGACGGGGCCGACGAGGAACGTCTCCCAGGGCAGGCCCTCCTTGACACTGGACATCGGCGGCAGGTTTCCTCGGTCGCGGTTCGGATCGAAGCTCGCCTCCTCGCTGAGGATGCCGACGCGCCGCTGCCACAGATCGGTCATCGCCCGCTGTTCGCGCACCGCCGGCTCGGCCCGGGCGACGTAGCCCTTGCGGTAGAGCAGGGCGGTCGCCGGGAAGGTGCCGAAGACGTCCGGCGTGGCGATCGGCCATTTCGCCTGCGACGGCAGATAGCCGTTCGCCGACTGCGGCGGTTCCCAGCCATCGACGCCGGTCGCGAACCAGAAGTAGCCGTCGATGCCGGTCAGGGCCATGTATGCCGACAGCAGGAATGGCCCCTCGGCTCCGAAGCCGTTCGGCATGACCCAGCCGCTCTCGGTGACGAGCATCGCCTTGCCGACCGGTTGCTTCAGACTGATCGGCAGGCGGGCCGGATCACGCAGGGCCGACAGACGCGTGAACTGGTCATGATCGCGCACCGCCCAGCCGGCGTTCTCGCCGGTGTGCATGCCGCCGAAGTAACGGTTGACCGCGAGGACCTCGCCCGCAGTGTACGTCCAGCGTTCGGCGTCCTCCAGTCGAGCCGTGTCGGCCGTCTTCCAGTTCCCCGGATTGACGACCTGCTTGCAGCCGAGATCCTCACGCAGAAAGCGGATCATCTCCCGGTTGAAGTCGTACATCGCCTCGCAGAAGAACTGGATCTGATCGCTGAAGCGTTTTGCCGAGCCGCCCTTCGGCTCGATCTTGGCCAGGTACAGATTGTCCAGGCCGAGGACGCCCGCAGGCAGGTCATCGCCCGTCACCTTGTGTCGATTCCATGTCATCAGAGCCGCGTCGAGCGAACCGTATTTCTTCGCCGCCCATGCCGCGAACTTTCGGCCGAGGATGCGGCGCTGCTCGCCCTTGATGGCGTTCGTCGTCCAGAACAGGAGGCTGTCCTCGTTCTGGATTTGCAGGATGGCCAGGGCCGGGTCCTGAGCCAGCGGCAGTCCGGTGTGCGGATTCTTCTCGGTGAGCAGCGCCTTCCACCACGCCTTGTACGCCGTCTGGAGCGTCGGATCGAAGAACAGCAGTCCGTGCGGCGGCTGATCCGGGCCGCCGGGAACGCCCCAGTCCTTGCCGATCTGGAGCGTGTTCGCCCAGTACGGCGACACGGTCGTGTAGATGCCCTCCTTCTTCATCGCCGCGACGGTTCGCCAGATCCAGTCCCGCTCCTTCGCGTTGATGTCGCCGGGAGCGGCCTTCGGATTGGCCTTCAGGTCCGGGTTCAGGTGCGTGTGCAGTCGGACCATGTTGACGCCGCGTCGGGCGAGGAATTTGGCGTGGTAATCGAGGTCCGGCTCGCCTCGCTGCCAGCGCGGCCGATCGACCCACGGCTGTTGCCGGCCGACAGTCGTGTTGACTGCCCAGAACCGAACCGACTCACCACCAGCGAGACGGAAGTCGCCCCGGGCATCGACGGTGACGAAGCCCTTTTCGCCGGCCTCCTTTTCGTTGAGGGGACGCAGGTTCCACAGCGCGTCGTCCGCGAACGTGTCGCGCGGCGGGTCACAGGTCCACGTTCCCGGCCCGGCGGCGAAGACGAGGACCGGCGTGAAGAGGAGCGGTAGGGAGAAGAGTCGCAGCATCGCGGGGATCTCCGAGGGGGTTGGTGCCTGGCGAGCGTGGGGCGTTAGCCCCATGACTGCCGATACTTGGTGAAGACGAAGAGTCATGGGGCTGACGCCCCACGCTCGCCGGGGTAATTGACCACGAGGGCCTGCGTCTTCGGGCAATGGCACGCGAAGAGGGGATACTCCCCCAGCGCCGCCAGCTGGCGCAGCAACTCCTGCGTTCGCAGGTACGCCGGATAATCCGCCTGGAAGCCGCGTGACAACCTCGGCAGCGTCCTGGCGGCCAGCATCACGTCCACGTCCCACGTCGCATCAACGATGTAGAAGAATCGCTCCGTTTTCGTTGACATTATATACCCGGTGTGCCCCCACGCATGACCGGGCAAGTCGACGAAGAGTAAACTCCCGTCGCCCCAGTAATCCAACACCTGAAATTCGCTCAGGGCGTTGGTTCCGCGTTGGAAATCGCCCTCGGTGATGGTCTTGCCACGGGCGACGAAATCCTCCGGTATCAGCTTCGCCAGGAAGCCGTTGTGGACCTGGCCCCACCGGCTCAGTCGCATCAGCAATTCGTACGACTCACGCCGGTAGACGAACGTCGGCGTCGAGAAATCGCGCAGGCCGGCGACGTGGTCGCCATGAAAGTGCGACACGAACAGGGTCTTGATTCGTTCCGGATGGATGCCGTTCGCCTGGAGGATCGTCGTCGGCCGTTTTCGTGGATCGAGGTGTACCGGCGTCAGCCAGCGGTAGAAGCGCTCGGGGAACGGTTCCGTCGCCGGGCGAAAGTGCGGGCTGTAACCCGTATCGATCACCGCCGGCCCGTGGACGGGATGCTCCAGGTAGACGAACACAGCGTGGAACCGCGTCCAGGCCAGCGAGCGTCGGCCAGCCAGGTAGCTCGACTGGGTGCAGTATCCCGAGTTCAGAAACGTCACGCGATCGAGCGGCATGGTTCACATCCGGAAGATCAGGCCGGCCTGCGAGTAGCCGGCCGACGTGCCCAGGAAGAGGACATCCTGGCCGGCGACGATCCGGCCCTCGGCCCGGCACTGGTGGAACACGGCCGGGATGCTCGCCGACGCCATGTTGCCCAGGTGGGCGACCCGGTCATGATACTGCTCCGGCGTGAAAGCCATCAGCCGACGCAGGATTTCGACCGCGCGCGGCGAGGCCTGATGCGGCACGACCTGTAAACGCGCCGGATCGACGTTCGCCTGCTCGATCAACCGGCGCGTCATCGGTGGCAGATGCTTGCCAGCGGCGCGGAACAGTTGCGGCCCGTCCATGTGGAAGCGGTACTCGTGATCGATCTCCGGCCGATAGTCCATCGGTGACAGATTATGGCCACCACCGCGGATCTGGCACGCCTCGACGTACTGCGGAAACGTCTCGTGAATGTGGAAGTACGTCGGCGTCGGCTCGCGTCGGCGCAGCACGACGGCCGCCGCCGCGTCGCCGACCAGGCAGGCACTCTCCGGTTCCTTCCAGTTGACCGCCGCGAAGCCTGCCTCGGAGCAGACGATCACGACGTGCCGGTACGCTCCCGAGGCCAGCAGGCCATTCGCCACCTGCACCGCGACGATGAAGCCCAGGCAGGTACTCTGCACGTCGAAGCCAGCGACCCCCACGGCCGGTTCGCCGAACCGGGCCAGCACCTGCACGGCGTTGCACGGAATCGGTTGGCCCCGCGACGTGCTGGCATCAATCAGCAGATCGACCTCGCCCCAGCCGACGCCGGCATCGGCCAGCGCCGCCGCGACGGCTGCCTGGGCCATGTCAGCGAGCGTCTCGCGCGGGATGTCGCAGGCGTGCCGATTCAGGACGCCGGCATGGGTCCGGGTCCAGCCGACCGGCAGGTCGGCCCGCGCGTCGATCTCCTCGGCCGACCAGCGCTGGGCCGGCAGGAACAGGCCCGTGCCGATGATGTCGAAGTGTTGCAGCATGGGCGGTCCGTCCCTTCATTTAGCCGCCGGCTTGCCGGCGGGTTTTCGCTGCGAAGACCGCCGGCAAGCCGGCGGCTAAATGGGTCGTTTCAACGCCGCCACGATCCGTTCCATCCCCTCGCGCAGGGATACGAGTGGCTGTCCCATGTCAGCGAGCATCTTCCGCACGTCGAACGTCTTCGAGTACGCGAAGACGTGGACGCCGAACCGCGTGATCGGCGGCTCCTTGCCCAGCGGGAGCAGCGTGTAGGCCCACTCCAGCAGCCACGCCGCCCACAGGGCCCGCGACACCGGCACACGCCGTGTCGGCGTCGGGATCTCCAGGCGCTGGAACAATTCCAGCAGCCACGCCAGGATCGGCACCGGCTCGGCATTCGTCAAGTTGTAGACGCCCCGAATCGCCGGATCGGTCGCCGCCTTCTCGACGCAGTCGGTCAGGTTGTCGATGTAGATCAGATCGCCGACGACCGGCTCCGGACTGGTCAGCAGCGGCAACCGGCCCGCCTCGGCCGCGCGCAGGATGCGCGGCAACAGCACCGTGTCGCCCGGCCCGACGACCGCTCGTGGCCGCAGGATCACCCACGGACCCGGATACTGACGGACGAGCGTCTCGGCCTGCTGCTTCGTCGCCGCGTAGGTGTTGACCGGCCGGGCGGCCAGCGGCGTCTCCTCGGTCAGATTCCACTGGTGACGATCCTCGTATAGCACGCTCGACGACGACAGGAAGATCAGCCGTGGCAGGCCGTTCGCCCGGCCGTGGTCGATCACCCGCCGTGTCGCCACGACGTTGTCACGCTCGAAGTCGCGCCGACTGCCCCACGGCGACGATCGGGCCGCGCCGTGGACGATCACGTCGAACGGTCCCGCCAGCGCCGTCGGCCACGGTTCCGCCAGGTCGTGCGCGACATACCCAGCGACATCGAGCGAACGTCTCCCCGTACCCGTGACCTGCCAGCCGAGCTGCCGGAAGCGCGCGAACAGATGACCGCCGATGAAGCCGGAACTGCCCGTGATCAGGATTCGCTGCGTCGAAATGGGACGACCTCCCGACCTGTTTCGGATGCAGTGCCTGTGCCGCCTGTGCTGCCTCGACCTCGGACAATTGTACCGAGGAGCGACGCCTCCGGCACATCCGGAACCGGCTCTGGACGATCCAGAAGATAACTCGCGCTGGAAGGCGTGCCCCGTTCCCTCATGGATGAAGACCATGTCAGACACTCCCGCCGCGCCGACTCCGAAGGCCCCTACCCGGCCACCGCGCCGCTGGTTTCGCCGCCTCGTCGGCTTTCTGGTCGTCGTACTGCTCCTGCTCGGGTTCGCCCCGAACCTGATCGCCTGGACGGGCCTGATCGATGTCATTGCCCGGCAGGCCCTTTCCGACCTCAACGGCCGGCTGTCCATCGGTAGTGCCACTCTCGGCTGGCTGCTGCCCGTCGAACTGCGCGACGTGACCCTCAGCGACACCGAGGGAGCCCCGGTCGCCACCATTCCGCGAGTCGTTTCCTCGAAGTCGCTCCTCGCCCTGGCCTGGGATCGCTCCGACCTGGGCGAGTTCACCGTCGAACGGCCGACGCTCCACGTTGTCACCGCCGCCCGCGACAGCAACGTCGAGCGCGTCCTGGTCAACTACCTCAAGCCGAGCAGCAGCCCGGCCTCACCGCCGCCGGTGCTGACCCTGCGCGTGGAGGGAGCGACCATCCACCTTCGCGACACGCCGACGAATCGGACGACCACCCTGGAGCAGGGACAGGCTGTTGTCACTCTGCCGCGAGGCGAATCGCCCACGGCGACCGTGTCGGCCAGCGTCGCCAGCGAGAAACCCGGCCGCGTGTCCCTCGACGCGACCCTGGGCACCAGCGGTCAGGCGAAGCTGACGACCGAGGCTTTCCCGCTCGATCTGCTCGACCCGGCCCTGCGTCGCTTTCAGCCGGGCACCACGGTCGGCGGCCGGCTCTCTGGCGATGCCGCCCTCACCTGGGGCACCGCCGATCGCCAGCCGACCCTGACCCTGGCCGGCAATCTTCGCGGTCAGGAGATCGCTGTCACCTCGCCGACACTTCAGGGCGACACTCTTCGCCTGGCCCGGCTCGAGTTGCCGCTCGACGTGACGACCGTCGGTCCGCGCGCCACGGTGCGGCAGGCCGATCTGCGTTGCGATGTCGCCTCGGCCACGGTTCGCGGCACCTTCGACACGGCCGAGCCAGTCGATCGTCTGCTGACCCGGCCCGATCTGACGCTCGACGCCCGCGTTGATCTCGCCCGCCTGGCCGCCCTCCTGCCGCGCACCCTCGCCGTCCGCGATGGCACCCTGATCCGCGAGGGCCAGGTCAGCGTGAAGCTCACCAGCCGGGCCGAATCGCCGGCGACCGTCTGGCAGGGCGAGGTGCGTACCTCGGCTCTCAAGGCCGAGCGCCAGGGCAAGCTGCTCAGCTGGGACGAGCCGCTGCTGCTGACCTTCATCAGCCGCCTCAAGCCGGGCGAGCTGCCGGCGTTCGATCAGTTCGAGTGCCGCTCGGAATTCCTCGTCGCCACGGCGAGCGGCTCGGCCGAGAAACTTCACCTGGAGGCGACCTTGACCGTCGATCGCCTGATGACGCGCCTGGCCGACTTCATCGATCTGGCCGGCACGACGTTGACCGGCGTCGGCAAGGTGCGACTCGACGCCACGCGGACCGCGACCGGCAGCCTGCAAGCCACGGCACGCGTCGAGGCGACCCGCTTCGCCTACGCCGACGCCGCCGGTCGATCGCTCCAGGAAGCCGCCCTGACGGCGACCCTCGACGCCCAGGGTCTGCTCGCCGTCGGCCAGCCGGTTCGCATCGATTCCGGCACGCTGGCCCTGAGTGCTGGCGGCGACCTGCTCAGCGTATCACTGCGTGAACCGATCGCCGATCTGGCCCGCTGCGAGCAGGCGTCGGCAGCCCTGAGTCTGAGCGGCGACCTGGCCCGCTGGCGAACTCGTGCGGCCGGCGTCGTTCCCGTGCCGCGAAACTTCCAACTCGGCGGCAACGGAACGATCACCGGCATCGTCACCTACGCGCCGACCCTGCTTCGCGTCGATAAGCTCGGCCTCGACGTGGACCGCACCGTCTTCCGCGGCTACGGCCTGGCTCTCGATGAACCGAAGGTGATCGCCGCGGCCGGTTCGGCCGTGATCACTCGTGCCACCGGCAAGGTGGAGGTCACTGATCTCCAGGTGCGCTCGTCCACGGTGGCAATGGTCGTGCCCAAGGCGACCCTGGACCCGATCCCGGCCGGTTACCGCGTTACCGCGAACGGTAGCCTGAACGCCGACCTCGGCCGACTTCAGCAGACGCTTCAGATTCCCGGCGATCGCTGGGCCGGCCTGGCCAGCGGTACGTTGCGCTGCTCGACTGATGGAGCCATCACCCAGTTCGACACCAACCTCGACGTGAAGAACTTCGCCTACGGCACCCGCTACTCCGATCCGCAGGTTCAGGTGACCGCCGTCGGCAGCGTCGATCCCGCTCACCAGGTCGCCACCCTGGATACGCTCCGTGTGGGCCGGGATGCGCTCGTCCTCGATGGCAAGGGCACCCTATCGCGATGGAGTACGACCTGCGACGTGGATCTGGCCGGCAGTCTCGGCTACGATCTCGCTCGACTGACGCCGCAGTTCCGCGACGTTCTCGGCAGCGGCTTCCAGGCGACGGGGCAGGGCCGGAGGGAATTCCGCGTCACGGGGCCGCTGACCGCGCTCCGGGCCGTCAACGCGAATGCCTCGCTCGACTGGCAATCCGTCCGGGCCTACGGTCTGGACGTCGGCCCCGGCGAACTGCGTCTGAATCTGTCCAACGGCATCCTCACCACGAACGCCATCGAGGCGGGCTTCGCGGGTGGAAGCGGCAAGGCGCGCGTCCAGCCGACGGTGCGTCTCGACCCGGCTCCGATGGAGGCGACCCTGGCTCCGGGCACGATCATCAACCGGGCGAAGCTGACGCCGCAGTCCACCGCTCACGCTCTCGGCTACGCCCTGCCGGCCATCGCCAACTCGACCGCGACGGAGGGCGAGTTCAGCTTCATCCTGGAGGGCAACCGGATTCCGCTGAGCGCTCCGACACAGACGTCCTTGCAGGGCCGGCTGATCATTCATCGTGCCGTGGTCGCTGCCGGTCCACTGACGACGGAGATCGCTCGTCTCCTGGGCGTCGGCCAGACGAGCGTCACCCTGGCCAACGAGAACGTGATTCCGGTTCGTGTCGAGAATGGCCGGGTTCACCACGAGAACCTGACGCTGACCGTGAACAACTTCACGGTCAAGACTCGCGGTTCGGTCGGTCTTGACGGTTCGCTGTCACTGGTGGCCGAGGTGCCGATTCCGGCGGCGCTGGTGGGCAGCAATCCGAAGGTGGCCCAGGCCCTGGCCGGTCGGATGATTCCGGTCCCGATCGGCGGCACGATGACGCATCCGCGTCTCGACCCGGCCGCCTTCCAGCAAGCGGTGGCGAAGCTGGCCGGCGAGGTCGCCCGGGACACGATCCGCGAGACGGGCCGCGATCTGATCGAGAAACAACTCGAAAAGGTGCTGCCGCCCGCCGAGAAGGGGCTGAACAAGCTTCTGCCGTTTCAGAAGGGGCTGGAACGGCTCCTACCCGGTCGGCCGTGAGTGCCGGGAGTTCGTCGGTCAGAGCCGCGCAACCGTTCGCCGATCAGGTAGGTAGCCTCGCTCCAGCAGTCTATTCGG
>CAYYJM010000260.1:0-8998 GCA_964471755.1 uncultured Alcaligenaceae bacterium | reverse complement strand
GTCGCCGACGACCTGGTCCGCATCGAGGCCATCGAGACGGTCATCCCCGACGACGTGATGCCGGGTCTGCTCCTGCTGCGCATCCACACTGCGGACGGTCGGGTCGGTCATGGCGAAACCTACTACGCTCCGCACGCCGTCGCCGCCATGATCCACGACTGGATGGCGCGTCGCCTGCTCGGTGGCGATGCCCTGGCCATCGAATCGCACTGGCGGTTCCTCTACGAGCGGGCCGCGAACTTCGGCGGACGCGGCACCGAGCTGCGGGCTCTGTCGGCGATCGATCTGGCTCTGTGGGACCTCCTCGGCCAGGTGTGCGGCCAGCCGATCTATCGCCTGCTTGGCGGCCCGGTTCGGTCGAGCGTTCCGGTCTACAACAGCTGCGGCAACCCGTCGTACGGCCGTGATCCTGGCGGCGATCAGGGTTGGCCCGGTTATGGCACGCTCGGCCAGGCCGGCCCGCTTCAGGATTCGTATCTGCTCTTTCACGATCCGTGCGCCCTGGTTGAGGAGCTGCTCGCCGAGGGATATACCGCCGTCAAGACCTGGCCGTTCGACGCTGCGGCCCACGCCCACGGCGGCATGCGGATCGCGCTGGCCGACCTGGAGGCGGCCGTTCGGCCCCTGCGTGAGATCCGGGCCCGATTCGGCGATCGGATCGAGATCATGGTCGATGGCCACGGCTTCTTCCTGCTGCCGGCCGCGCTGCGCATCGCCGACGCACTGCGTGATGTGCGACCGCTCTGGCTGGAGGACATTCTCAAGGTGGACAACCTGGACACGCTGGCCGATTTTCGTCGGCAGAGTCGGATGCCGATTTCCGTCAGCGAGATGCTCCTGACCCGTGCGGACTTCGCGCGCGTGCTGGAGGGCCGGGCGGCGGACTTCGTCATGATCGACCCGACCTGGGCCGGCGGCATTTCCGAGACGGTTCGCATCGCTCACCTGGCTCAGGGGTGCAACGTCTCGGTGACGCTGCACGACTGTACGGGACCGCTGACGTTGTTCGCCGGTCTGCACGTCAACGCGGCCGTGCCGGGGTGCTGCTTCCAGGAGACGGTGCGGGCCCACATCCGGACGTTCTACCAGGATCTGATCGATCGGCCGGTGGTGATCCGGGCCGGCCAGGCGGAACTGCCGCGCGGCCCAGGCCTGGGCGTCCGCCTCAACCCGGATCTGTTTCGGCCGAATCGGCCCGGCTACCGGATCAGTCGGGCGTGAAGCCAGCTCGTTCGCGTACAATGAGGCCACCCCCAGGGCCAAAATGTAGGGTGGGCCAGAGCGCTGTCATGGCCTGGTACCCCGTGAAGGAGACGACAGCGCCGGCCCACCACTCGCCCAGGAGCGCAGCGACACCGCAGCGGATCGGTGACGCTGCGCTCTGTGTGCGTCGGTGGGCTCTCGCTAGCGCTCGGCCCACCCTACATTTTGGACCGCAACTCCGGGGATGCACCCGGCGTGAAGCGGACTCGTTCGAGTACAATGGGCCACACCCCCAGCTGGAGCCGAAAGCGGCCCCGAAGAGGAATCACGATGTCCGTCCAACCCGCAGAGCCGACCACGCGACGTGTGCCGCTGCCGCTCGCCACGCACCAGCCGCAGGCCTACGACGGCCCCTCCCGCGACGAGGTGCTGGCAGTGCGTCGTCAGTACATCACGCCGGGCCTGGTCACCTACTACCGCGAGCCGCTCCTCGTCGTCGAGGGGCACATGCAGTACCTGTGGGACGAGACGGGCAAGCAGTACCTCGATGGCTTCGCCGGCATCGTCACCGTGTCGGTCGGTCACTGTCATCCGAAGATCGTCGAGAAGGTGCGTGAGCAGGTCGGCAAGCTCCAGCACACGACGACGATCTACCTTCATCCGACGCTCGGCCAGCTCGGCCAGGCCCTCGCCGAGCATCTGCCAGCGGAGAGCGGGTTGACCTCCAGCTACTTCACCAATTCCGGAAGCGAGGCGAACGAGATCGCCCTGCTGTCGGCTCGCGAGTACACCGGCAATCAGGAGGTGATCGCCCTGCGGAACGGCTACCACGGTGGCACCTCGGCCGCTCTCGGCCTGACCGCGCACGGCACCTGGAAGTTCAAGAGCATCCCGACCGGCGGCGTCCGTCATGGCATGCCGGGTTACTGTTACCGCTGTCCGTTCGGCCTGACGTATCCCAGCTGCGACGTCCGGTGTGCCCGCGACATCGAGGATGTGATCCGCTACGAGACGTGCGGCGAGATCGCCTGCTTCATCGGCGAACCGATCCAGGGTGTCGGCGGCGTGGTCATGCCGCCGCCGGAGTATTTCCCGATCGTCTACGACATCGTCCGTCGGCACGGCGGCCTGTGCATCGCCGACGAGGTGCAGACCGGCTTCGGCCGAACGGGCGAACACTTCTGGGGCTTCCAGAACTGGGGCGTGACGCCGGACCTGGTCACGCTGGCCAAGGGGTTCGGCAACGGTGCCCCGCTCGGCGCGTGCGTCACGCGCCCGGAGATCGCCGCGGCCCTGAAGAAGCGGACGCACTTCAACACGTTCGGTGGCAATCCGGTGTCCATGACGCAGGGCCTGGCGACGCTGGAGGTGATCGACAGCGAGGGCATCCAGGAGAACGCCCGCCGAGTCGGGGCGCGTCTGAAGGAGCGCCTGCTCGCCGTGGCCGAGCGGCAACCGCTCATCGGCGAGGTGCGCGGTCTGGGCCTGATGCTCGGCGTCGAACTGGTACGCGATCGAACGACGAAGGAGCCAGCGACGACCGAGACGGCCGAGGTGCTGGAACTGTGCAAGGATCGCGGTCTGCTCCTGGGCAAGAGCGGTTACTTCGGCAATGTCCTGCGGATCAAGCCGCCGATGTGCCTGACGACCGACGACGCCGACTTCCTGGCCGACTGTCTGGACGAGGTCCTCGGGATCGTTCAGGGCCTGTGACCGTTCTGACTTTTTTGGCCTGCGGCGATTCTTCCCCGCTCTGACTTTCTGGCTTCCTGGGGCGAGAGTCAGAAAGGAAGAGCGGCAAGGAATTGCCGCAGGCCAAAAAAGGGAGAACAAATAAGCCAGACCGACCCTGCCCCTTGCGATCCGTCCTCGTTTCCGCCATCATGGGCAGACGTTCGCTCTTTGCTGGTTCCCACCGAAAGGACCCCTGGCATGAGGTTTCCGCTTGCCGTCGTGGCCGTTCTCCTGGTCACGGCTCTGGCTCCCGCCGCTCCGTTTGAACTCAAGCCGGGCGATCATGTCTGCGTCATCGGCAACACCCTTGCCGACCGCATGCAGCACGACGGCTGGCTGGAGACGCTCCTCCAGGCACGCTTTCCTACCCACAAACTCGTCTTCCGTGAACTCGGCTTTTCCGGCGATGAACTGACGCTCCGGCTTCGGTCCAAGTCGTTCGGCACACCCGATCAGTGGCTCGCCGGTTCCGCCCCGGTGCCGGAACCGAATCGGCTCACCACCCGGATCGGCGTTCGTGACAACCGCTTCGAGACGACCAACACGAAGGCCGACGTCGTCTTCGCCTTCTTCGGCTACAACGAGTCCCAGGCCGGCCCGGCCGGTCTGGAGAAGTTCAAGACCGACCTCAAGAATTTCATCGCGAACACCCTCTTGCAGAAGTACAACGGCAAGACACCGCCGCGACTGGTGGTCTTCTCACCGATCGCCTTCGAGGATCACAAGAGCCCGAATCTTCCCGATGGCAAGGATCAGAACCAGCGGCTCGAACTCTACACCAAGGCCATGGCCGAGGTGGCGAAGACCGAGAACGTCACGTTCGTCGATCTGTTCCACCCGACCCTCGCCCTCTATGGCAAGGGCGAGCTGCTGACCATCAACGGCGTCCACCTCAACGAGAAGGGCAACGAGGCCGTCGCCCGGATCATCGATCAGGCCCTGTTCAGCGGCAAGCCGGAGAAGGCCCTCACGAGCGAGGCCCTGGAGAAACTGCACGCCGCCGTCAAGGAAAAGAACTTCTTCTGGTTCAACCGCTACCGCGTCCTCGACGGCTACAACGTCTACGGCGGCCGAGCCTTCGAGAAGTACGCCGACAAGCAGTCCAACTACGAGGACCAGCAGCGCGAGCTGGAGATCCTCGACGTGATGACCGCCAACCGCGACAAGCTCATCCACGCCCGCGCCGCCGGCGGCGACCTCAAGGTCGATGACAGCAACGTGCCACCGTACATCCCGGTCAAGACGAACAAGCCGGGCAAGGGGAACAACGGCGCGCACATCTTCCTCGGCGGCGAGGAAGCCATCGGCCAGATGACGGTCGCCAAGGGCATGAAGGTGACCCTGTTCGCCTCGGAGAAGGAGTTCCCCGAGGTGGCCAACCCGGTGCAGATGGCCTTCGATCCGCAAGGTCGGCTCTGGGTCGCCGTCTGGCCGAGCTACCCACGCTGGCGGCCCGGCGACCAGCGCAACGACAAGCTCATCGTCCTGGAAGACACGAACAAGGACGGCAAGGCCGACAAGATGACCGTCTTTGTCGATGGTCTGAACTGCCCGACCGGTTTCAGCTTCTATGATGGCGGTGTTCTCATCGCTCAGGCTCCGGATCTCGTCTACCTGAAGGACACCGACGGCGACGGCAAGGCCGACGTGAAGCGGCGCGTTCTGCACGGCCTCGACTCGGCCGACTCGCACCACACGTCGAACAGCTTCACGCTCGATCCGGGCGGGGCGCTCTACTTCCAGGAAGGCACGTTCCATCACAGCCAGATCGAGACGGCGTATGGCGCGCCACAGCGGGTCGCCAACGGAGCTGTCTTCCGCTACGAACCGCGGACGCAGAAGATCGACATCTACGTCACGCACGGGTTCGCCAACCCGCATGGCCACGTCTTCAGCCGCTGGGGTCAGGACATCGTCATCGACGGCACCGGAGCCAATCCCTACGACGCCGCGTTGTTCTCCGGCCATCTCGCCTTCCCAGCCAAGCACCGAACGCCGCCGCAGGTCTGGGGCAAGCATCCGCGACCGTGCCCCGGCATGGAAACCCTGTCGAGCCGGCACTTCCCCGCCGAGATGCAGGGCGACGTGCTGGTGCCCAATGTGATCGGCTTCCAGGGCATCGGCCGCTACCGCCTCAGTGACAAGGGCGGCTCGTTCGTCGGCGAGGTGCAGGAACCGATCCTGTCGTCGAGCGACCCGAACTTCCGGCCGACCGATGTCAAGATCGGCCCGGACGGAGCCATCTGGTTCATCGACTGGCAGAACCCGATCATCGGCCATCTGCAACACGCCATCCGCGACCCGAGCCGTGACAAGACGCACGGCCGAATCTACCGGGTCACCCACGAGGGCAGCAAACTCCTCACGCCGAAGACGATCGCTGGCGAGCCGATCGAGAAACTGCTCGACCTGCTCAAGGAGCCGGAGGACCGCGTCCGCTACCGGGCGAAGGTCGAACTGGGCGGCCGGAAGTCCGCCGACGTGATCGCCGCCGTCAAGAAATGGGAGGCGGCTCTCGATCCGAAGGACCCGAACTTCGAGCATCATCGGCTCGAGGCGCTCTGGGTCCATCAGTACCACAACGTCGTCGATGCCGACCTGCTCGGCCGGGTGCTGGCGTCGAAGGATTTCCGCGCCCGGGCGGCGGCGACGCGCGTTCTCTGCTACTGGCTCGACCGCGTGCCGGACGCCCTGAAGCGGCTCGTCGCTCTGGCGGCCGACCCGAGTCCGCGCGTCCGCCTGGAGGCGGTGCGAGCGGCGAGTTTCCTCACCGTGCCCGAGGCCATCGAGGTCGTCCTCGTCGCGCAGGAACAGCCACAGGATGCGTACCTGGAACTGATCCAGAACGAGACGCGGCGAACGCTCGATCCGATCTGGCAGGAGGCCGTCAAGGCGAACCGGCCGATCGCGGTAACGACCGACGCCGGGGCACGGTTCTTCCTGCGGAACGTGTCGCTGGAGCAACTGCTCATGCTGAACCGCACGCGGGCCGTCAACCTGGAACTGCTCTACCGATCCGGCATCCGCGAGGAGATGCGCCGCGAGGCCCTGCGTTCCCTGGCCCGTGACGAGAAGAAGCCCGAACTGCACGTCCTGCTCGAAGCCATCGAGCGGATCGACAATCGGACGGAGAACCGCGACGAGCAGACGCTGTTCGATCTGATCCGGCTGATGAGCGGCCGACCGGCGGCCGAGTTGGCCACGTTCCGGGCCGATCTGGAGAAACTCGCCCTGGCCTCGCGCCAGCCGGTCATCCGTCAGATCGGCTACGTCGCGCTGGTCAACATCGACGGTTCGACTGACAGGGCGTGGACACTCGCTGCGAAGACGCCGAGCAGCCTGCGTGACCTGGTCAATGCCGTACCGATGATCGCTGACCCGAATCAGCGAGCGGCTCTGTATCCGAAGATCGAGGCGCTGCTCACCGAGGTCAAGGCTCCCAGCAGCAAGGGCGTCAGCGGCCGCTACGTCCGCATCGAGCTTCCGGGTCGTGCCCGGACGTTGACCCTCGCCGAGGTCGAGGTCTACCACGACAAGCAGAACCTGGCCCGGAAGGGCAAGGCGTCGCAGAGCAGTACCGCTCACAATGGTCCCGCCAGCCGAGGTATCGACGGTAACAAGGCCGGTAGTTTCGGCGCGGGTGGCCAGACGCACACGGCCGAGAATACGCCGCAACCGTGGTGGGAGGTCGATCTCGGCTCCGAGCAGCCGATCGATGCCATCGTCATCTACAACCGGACGGATGCGGCTCTGGGCCAGCGGCTGGCCGGCTTCACGCTCCAGGTGCTGGCCGGCGATCACAAGACGGTCCTCTTCGAGCGCAGGGGCCAGCCAGCGCCGGCGGTGTCGGTCAAGATCGAGGTCGGCGGCGAGGGGGCCGAGCGGCTCATTCGCCGGGCGGCGATGAACGCCCTGACGGCCGTTCGTGGCCAGGAGACGAAGACGTTCCGCACCCTGGCCGAGCTGACCAGAAACGACGCTGACCGGGCCGATGCGGTTCGGGCCTTGCAGCGGATTCCGCGTCGCTTCTGGGATGCGGCCCAGGCCGGGCCGCTGCTTGAATCGCTGCTCGCCGCGATCCGCAAGGTTCCGGCCGCCGAGCGGACGACGCCGACGGCCCTGGACGTTCTCAATCTCGCTGACAACCTGGCGACACTGCTGCCGGCGGACGCGGCCAAGAAGGCCCGAGCCGAGCTGGGCGAACTCGGTGTCCGCGTCATCCGCATCGGCACGGTCGTCGAGAAGATGTCGTACGACAAGGACCTGGTCGTCGCGCGGGCCGGCAAGCCGGTCGAGTTTCTGTTCGAGAACATCGACCTGATGCCGCACAACCTGGTGATCACGAAGCCGGGAGCGTTGCAGGAGGTCGGCGAACTGGCCGAGGCGACCGGTCAGCAGGCGGACGCCCAGACCCGGCAGTTCGTGCCGAAGTCGGACAAGATTCTCCTGGCGAGCCAGTTGCTCCAGCCGCGTGAGGTGCAGAAACTGAGCTTCGTCGCGCCGAAGGAACCGGGCGTCTATCCGGTCGTCTGCACCTATCCGGGTCACTGGCGGCGGATGTATCTGGCCCTGTACGTCGTCGCCGACCTCGACGCCTACCTGGCCGATCCGGAAGGGTATCTGGCGAAGAATCCGCTGCCGATCAAGGACGACCTGCTCAAGGATCGTCGGCCGCGGACGGAGTGGAAGTACGACGACCTGGCCGGCGAGGTGAAGATGCTGAAGGGCCGGTCGTACGCCAACGGCAAGGCGATGTTCACCGTGGCGAGTTGCGTTTCGTGTCACAAGCTGGAGGGCGTCGGCAAGGAGTTCGGCCCGGACCTGCTCAAGCTCGATCCGAAGGTGCAGGCTCCCGAGGAGATCCTGCGTCATGTCATCGAGCCGTCACTGAAGATCGATGACAAGTACGTCAACTGGATCTTCGAGACGAAGGCGGGCAAGACGCTGACGGGCATGATCCTGGAGGAGACGGGCGACACGATCAAGGTGATCGAGAATCCGCTGGCGAAGGCGGAGCCGCTGGTGTTGAAGAAGTCCGACCTGGAGGGCCGGGCGAAGTCGCCGAGTTCGCTGATGCCCAAGGGTCTGCTCGACAAGCTGTCGCGTGACGAGATCCTGGACCTGATCGCCTACGTCGTGGCGAAGGGGGAGAAGGGGCATCGTCTGTTCATGGGTGGTGAACACGAGCATCACCACGGACATTGACGAGGTGATGTCACACTTCGCCGCCGGCCGCAAGGCTGGCGGCGAAGTGTTCGACGAAAGTTGCTGACTGGTGCTTGACGCGGCAACCGAAGCGGGGTGTAATGCGAGTATCAGGAATCATGTGTCGGTGCGTGCATCGTGTGCTGGCGCGACGTAATCATGTGCGGGCGCTGGCAATCATGTGTCGGCACCTGTACATGACTCACCAGTACACTGGCTTTGTTACCGAAAGTTCGAGCCCAAACATGTCCGACCAAACCACCATGACCGGCACGAAAAAGCATCCGCCACAAACGTCGTTTGTGGCTTTGGTTCGCGATCGGTTTCACGATCGTCTTCCTCGTGATGGCAATTGCTTGGCCGATGCATTTCTATGATGGGCGATCTGTGTGGCAGACGTGGCTGTGGCAATACTATCTCTTGGAGATTCAATTGGCGTTGAATTCATCAGGAAGTCTGGGCCCGACATCAGGAAATACGTCTGCAGCGCTTGGTGTGGCAGCCACCCACATTGTCATTGCGGCGGTTGGTGGTTTCTTAAGTGCCGGGATCGGTTGGGCAACGCGGAAGAAGTCGCCGGCAGCGTAGACGGCAGCGAAGCAACGGATAAAGCTGACCGGGGGCCGCCATCCTGGTTTCTCGCGGGGAAGAAAGGGGACATTCATCGTTTTCGATCTTGAGGATCGGCCAAAGACAAGTATCCCTTTTCGGCATGCCCTTCTCTCCGCTAATCGGTCGTGATGCACTGGCGGTGAAGGAGGTTCCCATGCCGCTCCGCGATCATTTTCGCCCCCCCCTGTAAGCCTCCAATCCAGCTGGGATGCCCTGCACGGCATGTGGCCGGCAGAGATTGTGC
>CAYYJM010000259.1:341-9120 GCA_964471755.1 uncultured Alcaligenaceae bacterium | reverse complement strand
TGGCTAATCCGGCAGACCGAAGCAGCGCACACTTCCCGTGTATTGCTTCGGGAAGAAACACTCGAACTCGCTCGGCGTGAACAGGGTGTTGCCGCCACCGACGTAGACCCGGCCACGCGACAGCGACGGGCCGGCGAACACCGGGCCGAGGGCGATCTCCTTCAGCACCTTGCCCGTCGTCGCGTCGAGCGCGACGAGCTGACCGCTACCGACCGTGGTGAAGTAGACCACCCCGTTACCGACTGCGACGCCCGAGGCGACAACGTCGCCGACGTCGCGGAATAGTGGTTTGTCCGGTGTGCCGCCCATCGTGGCGATCTTTGGTCGCTCGTGCCGCCAGCGCTCCTCGCGGAGATCGACCGAGGTCGCCGTCACCCGGCCGGCCGTCGGCACCTGCGCTGCCGAGTCCGAGGTTTCCTGCGTGCGCAGCCGGACGGCGTCGATGCCGTTGGTGAAGATCGTCTTGCCATCGGTGGCGCAGCCGGTTTGCAGGCCGCCGATGGGGCTCGGCAGAGCGAGTACGCGCGGATCGTGCTTCTCCGGCGGCTGCGTCGGCTTGCCCGTGTAGAGCGGCGTGTGTCGGACGATCGAACCATCGTCGGCCCGCAGGAGATAGAAGCCGCCATTCTTGCAGCCGACACCGACGACCTTCGTCGGTCGGCCGGCCACGGCGAGGGTCAGGATCTTGGGCGAGTCGCCAATCGAGCAGTCCTTGTATCGGCCCGTCTTCGGATCGTAGGCCCGCATGAGGTTGGTCCACACGTCGTCGGGGTTGATCTGCGTACTCCATTTCCGCTTGCCGGTGGCCGCGTCAAGGCAGACGACGGCGCAGGAATCATCCGTGGCGAATCGTGGATCGTCTCGTGTCGGCCGATGCGGGCCGGTGTTGACATCCGTGCCGAAGAAGAGCGAGTTCGACGCCGGATCGTACGTTGGCGTGGACCAGACGCTGCTCGTCGCCGGGCCGTACTCGAAGGTGTACTTGCCCCAGGCATCCTCGAGGACGATCGGCGGATCGAGCTTCTGCGGCTTCGGGCCGACGTCGAACTTCCAGAGGAGCTTGCCGGTCGCCGGCTCAACGGCGACGACGAAGCCGCGCCCGGTGCTGCCAGGATATTTGTCCGTGCCGGCGATGAGCTGTTCCAGAGTGCCGCCGGCGAAGATAATCTTGCCGTCGGCCTGGATCGGCGAGGCCATCAGGAGGTTGTTCCAGTGGGCGTCGGGAAAATCCTTCGCCCGCGTGTCGATCTTCCAGCGCTCCTTGCCGGTGGCAGCGTCGAGACAGATGATCCAGCCGCCGGTGTCGCCGAAGTAGACGGCCCCGTCAGCGACGAGGGCCGAGCCGAAGATGCCGCCATCGGCGGCCGCCGCACGCAGTTTGTCGGCCAGGCCGCCGAGAGCCGATCCGGTCAGGGCCGCCCGGCGGGTCGGATTCCGGTACACCCAGCGCTGCTTGCCATCGGGGCCGAGCTTGTAGAAGGCCGGGAAGGTGGCCGTGCCGAAGTAGACCTCGCCGGCGACGACCGTCGGCGTGGCATGGACGACGCCGATCAGCTCGTCGTCGGTCGCCGGGAATCGCCACTTCTGAACGAGCCGGCCAACGTTCGCCGGGCCGAGAATCTTCTCGGCCGGGTTGAATCGCCAGCCGGACGGGTCGTGGTTGTACGTCGGCCAGTCGGCCGGATCGCCACCCCGGGCCGGCGACCCCAGAAGGGCCCAGCCGATGAGGGCGAGAAGGAACCCGATGCGATCCAGCGTGCGCTTCATGACGAGCCTCCGTTCGATCGGTGATCGGCGATCGGTGGTCGAGGTCAGCTTACCAAAGTGACAACGGGAGAACAGTAGTTGTCAAACGCGGCTCGGCGCGTGACAATCGCTCGTGTGTTTCTTGTTTCGCATCAGGAGGAGATCATGAAGCGTATCGTGTCGGGTGTCGGAATTGGCGTCCTGATTCTGCTGAGCGCAGGGGAGAGTGCGAGAGGTCACTGGCCGGTGGTGTCGAATTCGGAAACTTCAGTGCCGGTGTACCACAGCCCGGTCGTCCAGGGAACGGTAGTGAATCAGGAGACGGGGATTCCCGGCGTCACGCTGGGAGACCTGCTGAGTCAGATCGGTCGGATGCAGAAGGAGATAGCCGACGGAAAGGCGCGGACCGAGGCCCAGGCCAAGCTCGCCGCCGAAGCGCAGGCGCAGACGAAGAAGATCGAGACGGTCGCGCGCGAGGCTCTGGTCCAGGCCAAGAAGCAGCTGGAGGCACTCAGTCGCGCCCTGGACGAGAGCAAGGCGAACGAAAAGAAGATCCGGAAGGTGGCCGAGGTCGAGGCGGTGAAACTGAAGAAGGTGATCGAACTGGCGGTGATCGAAAAGGCCGCGTTGATCAAGACCCTGGAGAAGGCCCAGGCCGAGGCGGTGGTGGCAGCGAAGCTGAAGACCGCCCTGGAACGAACCGAGGTGGAGAAGGCCAGCGCGGTTGAGAAGGCGAAGGCCGAGGCTCAGGAAGTGGCGAAGCTGAAGACCGCGCTCGAACGAGCAGATGCCGAGAAGGCCGAACTGGTCGCCAAGGCGATGGAGAAGGTAAAGGCCGCGTTCGCCGCCGTGGCGACGAAGGTGAAGACCCTCGAACGGGCAGCGGCCGAGAAGGCCGAGCAGGCCAAGACGGCCGAGAAGGCGAAGGCGGAGGCTGCCGCCGAGGCGGCGAAGCTGAAGACCATCCTCGAACGGGCCCAGGCCGAGAAGGCCGAGCAGGCCAAGGCCCTGGAGAAGGCGAAGGCAGAAGCCGCTGTGGCCGGGCAGGTCAAGACCGCTCTCGAACGGGCCCGGGCCGAGAAGGCGGAGTTGATCCAGACTCTCAAGAAGGTTTCGAGCGAAGCGGACAAACACGCTCTCGTGGAGCAACTCAAGAAGATCGACGAACGCCTGCGCGACATCGAAAAGAAGCTCTCCTCCCAGGAGAAGAAGCCGGGCGAGGTGAAGAAACCCGGCGAAGAGAAGAAACCCGGCGAAGAGAAAAAACCGGGCGAAGTGAAGAAGCCAGGCGAGGAAAAAAAGCCCGGCGAAGTGAAAAAGCCAGGCGAGGAAAAAAAGCCCGGCGAAGGTGTTAAGAAACCAGGCGAAGAGAAGAAGCCCGGCACGGAGAAGAAGCCGGGCGAAGAGAAGAAGCCAGGCGAGGAGAAGAAGCCCGGCACGGAGAAGAAGCCGACGACCGGCGACCGACCGGCCCCGCCTGCAAAGTGATGTGATGATGTCAGCGTGAAGCGGCCCGCTCGGGGGTCGCCTCACGCCTTGCCAGCGCGAACGAGCCAGTCCCACGGAGCCGGCAGGTGAGCCAGTCGCGCGCCCAGTGCGAGCTGGTTCCAGGTGAGACGGAGCTTCCGCTGGCGAACGTCCACGAAGCCGGCTCGACCAAAGCGGTAGGGGATCTCGTAGGGCTGCCAGAAGTGCTGATCCAGGCCACGGTAGCGGAAGGCCGACCAGGTGAAATCGTAGAGCGCATGCTCGCCCACGCGGGCGGTCTCGGAGCGGGCGGCCATCGCCGTGAGGCCCTGCTCGCGGAAGTGATCGAGCAGTAGCAGGCTGTGATACTGGATGCCGTCCATCGCCGGCAGCACGGCGAAGAATCGACCGCCCGGGTTCAGGCAGGCGTGAATGCCGACCAGGGTCGCCTCCAGGGCGGCCAGGTCGGGCATGACCAGACTGTTGACGGCGACGGCAACATCAAAACGCAGGCCGAGTTCCGGTAGCCGTGTCAGATCGCTGGTGTGCAGGGCGACGTTGGTGCAATCCTTGACGCATTCGCGAGCCCGGTCGAGCATGCCCGATGCGAAGTCGATGGCGTGGACCTGGCCGAAGGTGCGAGCCAGCAAGGGCAGGAGCGGCCCGGTGCCACAGCCGAGGTCGGCGACGACCTTCTGGTTCGCCTGGGGGATCTTCGCCAGCAGCGCCGGCAGTGGATTATCACTGCCTGGAGCGTACGGGTCGATGAAGAGAGCTTCGTAGTCGGCGGCTGCCTCGCTCCAGTGGTGCGCCTGAGACATGGCCCATCTCGTCAGGGAACAGATCGGAATCCGGATACTCGACGGAACTCGCAGCACAGGCGAGTGGCTGGCTCGGTTCTGACTTTTTTGGAGTGCGGCAATTCTTTGCCGCTCTGACTTTCTGACTCTCTTCCGCGCAAGCCAGAAAGCCAGAGCGGTGAAGGATCCCCGCAGTCCAAAAAAGTCAGACCAGACAGAACTCGCTCACGCCTCGCCGACGCGCAGACAACGACCGATCTGTCGCACCGCCTGCCGCAGACGCTGCTCGTTCTCGACCAGGGCTAGCCGCAGATAGCCCTCGCCCAGATCGCCGAAGCCACGGCCGGGACTCACCGCCACCTCGGCCTCTTCGATCAGCTTCATCGCGAAATCAATCGAGCCCATCTTCTCGCGCCACTCCTTCGGATACTGCGCCCAGACGAACATGCTCGCCTTCGGTGGCGTCACGTCCCAGCCGATGCGCTGGAGGCCCTCGACAAGAACGTCACGCCTCAGCTGGTACTCGGCCGCCTGCTTCTCGACCAGGTCGTCACCCGTCCGCAGGGCGATGATGCCGGCGATCTGAATCGGTGCGAACATGCCGTAGTCGTAGTAACCCTTGATCGTCGCCAGGGCTCGAACCATCTCGCTGTTGCCGGCACAGAAACCGAGACGCCAGCCGGCCATGTTGTAGCCCTTGCTCATCGTCGTCGTCTCGATGCCGACCTCCTTCGCACCCGGCACGCTTAGGAAGCTCGGCGCATGGTAGCCGTCGAAGCAGACGTCTCCGTAGGCGAAGTCGTGCAGGATCATGAAGCCGAACCGGCGAGCCAGCTTGACGGCATCGACGAAGAAATCCTTCTCGACCACCGTCGTCGTCGGGTTGTGCGGGAAGTTGAGGATGAGGACCTTCGGCCGGGGATACAGATGCTCGGCGACCTCGGCGACACGGCTGAGAAACAGATCCGGCTTCGTGCAATCGAGGCTGATGACGTTGGCCGACGCCAGGGCCGGGGCGTAGACGTGGATCGGAAACGACGGAGCCGGCACGATGACCGTGTCGCCCGGCCCGAGCAGGGCCAGGCACATGTGGCTGAAGACCTCCTTGGAGCCAAGGCCGGCCAGGACCTCGGTGTCGGGGTCGAGCTGCACGCCGTGCTTGCGCGCGTAGCGGAGAGCGGCCTCGCGGCGGAGGTTGAACAGACCATTGCTGACCGAGTAGCGGTGATTGCGGTCGTCGTGGGCCGCCTCGCAGAGCTTCTCGATGACCTGGAGATCGGGCACGTCCGAGGGATTGCCCATGCCCAGGTCGATGATGTCGATGCCGGCTCGTCGCTTGCGGTACTTCAGGTCGTTGATCTTGCCGAACAGGTACGGCGGCAGCCGCTTGACGCGGTCGGCGACGTTGATCTGAAACGGCGTCTGGGGCGTGTTCGGTTCGCTCTGCATGTGGTAGATACCGACCGGCCGGCGGATCTCTGCTGCCCGCTGACTGGTGAGTCTAGCGGGCAGGAGCATCGACGGCGAGCCTGCGCGGCGACAGCCAGCGCGGATCGCCGATTTACTTCGCCGCCCGGGGCACTTCCATCGGCAACGGCATGGCGAAGAGCTGGAACGGATCCTGACGATTCTGACTGGCGTTGATGACCTGCTGGGTGAGCTGGGTCAGCCGGGCACGCATCGGGCCGATCTCCGGATCATCGACACGATCGAAGCCGCCCACGGTGACGACACTGCTGGAACGCGTGTGCAGCACCCAGGCCTCGAAGCCGAGCTTGCGCAGAACACGCGCCAGTTCATGGGCCTGCTTGCCGGCCGCGTCCAGCGCCTGCGAACCGTTCGAGCCAAACAGCCGGTCCCACAGCGAGGTCGTCACCTGCTGATCGGTCATCACCGAACCGCCAGCGTACTGCTTGACGGCCAGGGTCCACGGCCTGGAATTGTTCAGCAGACTGAAGTCCTCGCCCTGGTTCAGCTTCGTCAGGATCGGATCGAACTTGGGCCGCTGACTCGCCTTCGGAGCCAGAGGATTGCGGATCGTCAGGGCCGAGGCGAACGGATTGACCGGGTGCGTCTCCGGCACCTGTTTGCCGTTGGCGTCGGTCTTGAAGATCGTCTCCATGTCGAAGGCGGGCTTGCCACTGGCGAGCTTCAGTTCCGGCAGAGGCCACTTGCGGACCACGTCGCGCGCCTGGCTCGCCTTGTCCAGATCGGCGTAGCCGCCAACGAGGACGGCGACCTGATCCTGGACGCGGACATGCTTCTTGACGCCACGGCTGGCGTACTCGGCATTGAGCCGCTGCCGCTCCTCGTCGGAGCGGTTGTAGAGGTAGACCGGGGTGCGGAATTTCGCCCGGATCCAGGTCGCCAGCTGGACGGCCAGGTCCCGGGCCTCGGGGCCGGTGTAGCTGGCGGCACAGACGAGCCATTCGCCGGCCTGGGGTGTCAACGCATAAGCCTGGTCGGGGTTGGCGTCCACGCGGGGCGCGGCCCAGGCCAGGATCGCCAGCCAGGTAGCGGCCAGCAGCCAACGCATCCTCTTCATCGGCTCGCCTCCTGTTCGCTCTCGGTCTCACTATTCGACAGAGGGCGGAGGCTATACCATGCGCTCGCGTTTCAGTCCAGAGGCCAATTCGCGGCCAGCGCCTTCTTCTGGCCGGCCGTGACCGTTTCGATGCCCAGCTTGCCCAGCCTGAGCATCCGGTCGAGCTGGTCCTGAGTGAAGGTCGCCTCCTCGCCGCCGGCCTGGGCCTCGACGATGCGGCCTCGACCTGTCATGACCAGGTTCATGTCGACTTCGGCGTCCCGGTCCTCGCGATAGTCCAGGTCAAGCC
Organism: uncultured Alcaligenaceae bacterium; assembly: GCA_964471755.1. Classification (GTDB taxonomy): domain Bacteria; phylum Planctomycetota; class Planctomycetia; order Gemmatales; family Gemmataceae; genus CAYYJM01. The sequence goes on along the minus strand of CAYYJM010000259.1, from coordinate 2,273 downwards.
GCTCGGCCTCGTCGAGCAGACCGACACTGATCGCCGCCACGCTGTCGCGGACGATGGCCGACACCTCCGGCAGGGGCGTGTGCGTCGGTGGCGGGGGAACCTTGCGCAGGGCGGTGAGGGCATCGACAAGGGCGACGAAGGCACCGTTGATGGCCGCGGTCCGGGTGCCGCCGTCGGCTTCGAGAACGTCGCAGTCGATCCACAGGGTCCTCTCGCCGAGCTGGGCCAGATCGACGATGGCCCGCAGACTTCGGCCGATGAGCCGCTGGATCTCGATGCCCCGGCCATCGACCTTACCGGCGCGGTCGCGGGCCTTGCGGGTGTTCGTCGAACCGGGCAGCATGGCGTACTCGGCCGTCAGCCAGCCCTTGCCGGTGCCGACCAGGAAGGGCGGCACGTTCGCCTCGACGCAGCAGGTGCAGAGGACGGTGGTTCGACCGAGAGCGACCAGGACGCTGCCGGGAGCCTGGCCGGTGAAGTGCCGCTGGAAGGAGAGCGGCCGGATCTCGTTGTGCTGGCGATCGTTGCGTGTCGGTGCGGTCATCGGAGCGGGTCCTCTTCCTTTAGCCGCCGGCTGGCCGGCGGTTCTTGATTTCGTCCGCGGTCTTCGTCGGACGGCGGGCAAGCCCGCCGCTAAATGAAGACTCGCCCGGCGAGTCGGCGCTGGACCGAACTCAACGGATGCGTCGCCAGTTCCTCCCGGCCCACCCAGCGGCACTGGACATAGAAGGGCGAGACGAACTCACCAGCCGTCCACGTCGCGTCATGACAGGCCAGGGTGATCCGGAAGCGCGTCACGCCGTGCTTGAGGATGGCCAGCTCCCGACCGGGCGTCACCTCCAGGCCGAGCAGGTCGCGAGCCAGGCGAAGCAGCGCGGGGCCGATCGCCTCGGCCGCATCGACCTCGGCATGGGGAAACTCCCACAGGCTGGCCCAGCGCCGGGCCGTCGCCGGACGCTGCACCAGGAGAACGCGCTCCTCATGGCGAACCACCAGAGCCCGCTCGAAGACATCGATCACGGTCGGCGGCGCGGCCCGCTCGGGAAACGCCTCCGGCTGGCCACTGATGCGAGCCTGGCATTCGGTCGCCAGGGGACACCGATCACAGGCGGGAGTCGTCGGCGTGCAGACGAGGGAGCCGAGTTCCATCAGGGCCTGGTTGAAGTCGCCGGCACGCTGCTCGGGGAGCAGGGTCTCGGCCATCTGCCAGAGCCAGCGGCGGGCCGGCGTCGTTCGTGGATCGTCGCGCCGGCCAAAGAGTCGGCTCAGGACGCGCTGACTATTCGCTTCCAGGATCGGCAGACGTAGATCGAAAGCCTGAGACAGAACGGCGTTGCGCGTGTACGGCCCCAGGCCGGGCAACTCGGCGACGGCCTCGACATCCCGCGGCATCGCGCCGCCGTGGCGCTCGACGAGCAGGCGGGCAGCACGATGCAGATCGCGGGCCCGCCGGTAGTAGCCGAGGCCCTCCCAGAGACGCAGAACCTCCTGTTCGGAGGCGGCGGCGAGCGCGGCGATGTCCGGAAACGCGGCCAGGAAGCGCTCGAAATACGGAATGACCATGGCTACCTGGGTCTGCTGGAGCATGACCTCACTGACCCAGATGGCGTAGGGGTCTCGATTGCGACGCCAGGGCAGGAGCCGATGGTGCTGATCGAACCAGGCGAGCAGGCGCACGGCCACCGACTCCCGCAGGGGCCCGGTCAGGGAGGCGGGAGGAGGGGAGGTACTCTCGGCGGATCGACGGCGAGCCACGATGCCCGGCCTCAGCGCGGCCGACGCATGTATTTGGAGAGAATATCGCGAGCAGCTTGCGAGGTATTCTGCTGTTGCTCCTTGACCTTCTGACCCTTGTCCTTGTCGCCCGCTTCGCCTCCTTCCTGGAGTTCCGCCGGGACCGGCATGTCCATGACGGTGCTGCCGTCGGGAATG
>CAYYJM010000259.1:0-331 GCA_964471755.1 uncultured Alcaligenaceae bacterium | reverse complement strand
TGGCCTCGTTGGTCGCGGTGGACGAGGCACTGCCACTGTCGTCGCCCAGAGAGAGAAGCATGGCGGCGATGTCGTCGTCGCCGGAATCGCCGGTCCCGAGGGTTTCCTCGCCGGTGCTCGATACTTCGGTTGTCGTTTCGAGTTCCGTGGCGCTGGAGCCCTGGCCGGCCGTCGCGCGGACGGGGGTCGGCTTCTTGACGGGAGTCGCCGGCTTCTTGGCCACCGGCACGGCGGCCTTCTTTTCCGGCTGGGGTAGCGCCGCAGCTTCCAGGACGACCTCAAACTCGATCGGTCCGATCTTGATGTGGTCCTTGTTCTTCAGCTCGCGCTC
>CAYYJM010000258.1:0-9152 GCA_964471755.1 uncultured Alcaligenaceae bacterium | reverse complement strand
GATACCGCTGCAAACATCAGGCCAAGCGTGCATTACTTTCCTTACTGCCGATAACTTGCGCGACCCGTCGCTGGCGCGTCCGGCTAACTTGCGCGACCCGTCGCTGGCGCGTCCGGTTAGCGGCCCCAAAAAGAAGAGCGGGCCGCTCGCGGGGGAAGCGAGCGGCCCGTGTAGATAAGGATCCTGGCAGGATAAGGACTGGCAGGAGTTCTGGCGACACCGTCCGAGTCAGTTCGCGGGGCCTTCTGGGTCGGGATGGGGGTATCCCGTGGCTGATCCGCTGGCCGTTTCGCTGGCCGTTTCGGTGAACGCGGGTCGTGGGGGAACGAAGCCTCGCGTCGGGTGACGTCCGAACTCCCTCGTTCGGATCGGGTCACCTCACTACAAAGCAAGAGGCGTGCCAGTCATGTCGATCCGCCTCTCGATTTCGTCGTAACTCACGCAACCACAAGCGATTCAATCATTTTACGAGCCGGCGAGCCGCCGGCGGGAGCGGTGTCACGATTGTAACAGTTACTGCGCATCGGCAAGATTTGCCGGTTGTAATGGGTCTGATTCTTCATTCGGAAGGCTCGTCGGCCTCTTCGGAGTCGGGCGAGCCCCAGTCCTCGCCGTCGTCCGGTGGATCGACGTCGAGATAGGCTCCGCAAGCGGAACATTCCTGGACGGAGCCACGCTGGCTGGCGGGGAATGCCGTCTTCACGCCGCACTCGCAGACGACCTCGATGGGAGGGGTCGTGGCGTTGACTTCGGAGGCCCTCAACTCACTTGCCCGTCGCTCGAACTCCGCCAGGACCGGCCCGGCACGCTCGATGTCCGCCCGGGCGATCCAGACCTGGGGTTTATGGATCTCGGCCAGCGGGCCGTACATGGACAATCCCACGACCGAGTCGTCCTCGATGACCTGGGCCTCAATCTCGGCCGCCAGAAGTGCGTTGCACACCAGGGTCGCCTCGATGTTATTCGCGGCGTTGTAGACCGCGACGGGGTCGTTCAGGGCCATCATCCCACCTCCGGGGCTGGCATCGCCAGCACCTCGTTGAGCAACACGGGTTCCTTGCCGAACTTCTCTCGATACTCATCCCGCGTCGGCACCAGACGAACCGGCACCTTGGTCGCATGATGCGCGGCGATGTCGGCCAGCTTGTGATCGACGAACGGGTTGCGGAATCGATCCAGCACTTCCTTCGCGAACTCAACCGGCTTATCGACCCGGCCCTCCAGCGTCGGCACGATCTCGTCGAAGAAGAGCCGTTGCAGCCACGCGCCGAGTTCGGGGTCCTCGACCGCCTGACGGACGAAGCGGAAGCCGCGCGGCCAGGCCTTGATCAGGAGCGCCGTGTGGCCCGCGTTCAGAATGCGCACCTTGCGCAGGAAATACGGCCGCACGTCCAGCGTCCAGATCGTGTGCCGGTTCTCGATGAAGTGCCAGGCTCCGGGCCGATCCTCGATGGCGAACAGGGCGTACGGCTCGCACACTGTCAGCATGGCGTCACTGGCGAGCAGGGGATGCTCCTTCGGCGTGCCGGTGACGATGCGATCGACGAGGGTGTTGCACCAGACACAGCGCTGCTCGACCCACGCGGCCAGATCGGCGGACAGGTTCCACTGGCGGATCAGTCCGAGGACCAGACTGCGGAGCAGATCGGCCTGATGCTCGCGCAGTTCGCACGGCACGATGGTCAGTCCCGGAGCCCCGGCCTCGAAGCGGGCCCGCAACACGGCGAGCAGCTTGGCCGGGAACGATCGCGGCGGCGCATCGCTGGCCGTGTCGCTCGGATGGAGGTCGTAGCCGGACTCGGTCGTGTTCGACAGGATGAGCTTCAGTCCCGGCGAGCGGGCCAGGGTCAGCACCTCGTCCCACTGCGAGCCGGCGACCAGGGCGCGCGCGATGCTCTCACACGGCTCGACGCGATCGACAACCTGGCCGGCCTCGATGCCGCGAACGACGACGTGATAGCGGCCGCCCTGGGTGTTGAGGCCGCCGGCCCGGTCGCCGCCGGTGGACTGGACGATGACGACCTTGCCGGGCGGATTCGGCCCCTGATTCTGCTGATGAATGAACAGATCGGCGAAGGCCCGCAGGAACCGGCCGGAACCGAACTGGAGGATGCTCTCGGGATGTGTCATCGCGTCGCCCTGTCGGAGTCGGTGCTTGTCTCTCGTGGTGTAGGAAAAAAGGCCGGACGCAGCAACGCCTGACCGACCGTGTGGACGATCGGTCGATTTCGTCGCGCATCTTCTTGCGGTCGGCTCCGTTGACGATGAAAATCGGATTGGCGTGATCGTTCGCCCTGGAAGGCGAGCGGCGCAGCATCAGCTCGCTGGTTGCCTTGAATCGAAGAACCGGCGAGCTGACGCTGCGCCGCTCGCCAAACACCCTCGTCTTCCGGGAGATGGAAAGCCCATGCGCCCACTTGTCGGCCATCAGGACTTGGTCCTCTGCGTCGCCTTCTCCGCCGATGGCCGCTGGCTCGCCTCGGGCGGAGCGGACAATCGCCTCTTCCTGTGGGATCTGCTCCACGCCGAGGCGGTCGAGGTGGACTACCAGCCGGCCGGCTGGGTCGCCTGTGTCGCCTTCTCGCCGGATGGCCGCTGGCTGGCCGTCGGGGAGCATCACGGCCGACTCACCCTGATCGAATGCGCGACACGCCAGGCCGCATTCAGCCGCGACGTCAGCCGGGCGGCCATCTCCGGCCTCGCCTTCACTCCGGACGGCCTGCACCTGGCCTGGTGCGACTACGCCGGCGTCGTCGGTCTCTGGCCCCTCGACCAGCCGCCAGAACCCTTGATGAACGAAGCACGCGAACAGTTCGCCCTGACCATCTCGCCCCGAGGACAGCACCTGGCAGCGGCAGGTCGTAACAACCGGGTGCTGGTCTGGTCGCTGCCCGTCAGCGAGCCGCCCCGATCGTTCGCGTTCTCCGACGAGGAAGGCTGCCGCTGTCTCGTCTTCGATCCCGATGAACGCACCCTGATCGCCGCGCTGGGCGACAGTCTGGTCGCCTGGGATCTGCGCGACGGCAGGCACCGCTGGTGCCTGGAGCATCCGGCGGTCGCATCGGGTGTCGGCCTGTCACCCGATGGCCGTCTGCTCGCCTCGGGGGCCTGGGACGGCAAGATCCGTCTGTTCGAGCGTGATCCGGATGATACTGTCTCGCCTCGACCCCTGCGCGAACTGGACTTCGGCCAGCCGCGCATCTTCGACCTGGCTCTGTCGCATGATGGCATGGTCGGAGCGGTGGCCGGATCGCTGCCCGATCCGTTGATTCTCTGGGATGTCGATTGATCACTGTCGCAGGTGTTCGCTGCCATGTTGCAACGTCGCGTCTTCGTCTCCTATCGCCGTGCCACGGATGCCGCCGCGGCCCTGGCTCTCGTCGCCAGTCTGAAGACCCGGATCGATCCGGCGAGCGTCTTTCATGATGTCGCCCCGGAGTCGCTTCCCCCCGGAACTACCTGGCCGGTGACGCTGCTGGAAGCGATTCTCCGGGCCGAGATCGTTCTGCCAGTGATCGGCCCCGGCTGGCTCGACGAGCTGAAGGGACGCAACCGCTCGCCGGAGGGGGCCTGGATCTCCAGCACGCGCTCGAACGACTGGGTCCGCAAGGAAATCGCCCTGGCCCTCGGCGTCGGCAAGGTGGTCGTGCCGCTCCTGGTCGGCAGAGCGACTCTTCCGACTGTCAGCGACCTGCCACCGGACTTGCGAGCCCTGCCCGAGCGCCAGCACCTGAGCCTGCCCGAGGGGGAGACGCGGCTCCTCGATCGCCTGGCCGGGCCACTCGACACACCGCCGACGCCGACGGTCTGGCCGTGGGAGGAGGAGCCCGCTCCGGCTGCCGAGGAGGAACACGGCATCTACACCCGTTTCGGTCAGCGCTGGTCGGAGCGGAACGAACGCGACACGCCGCACAGTTACGATTACAAGTTCAGCATCCTCGATCCGGAGACGCGACACCGCTTGCGGGTGATGCTGCTGGCGGCCGGCGAGGCGGGCCAGCTCTCGGCGGCGTTCTCGCTCGCTCTGCTCGAACAACTCGGGGAGCCTCGCAAGTTCGCCCACAGCGAGAAGAAGGAGGGCCTGTTCCTTCAGGCGTCCTGTCTCGTCACCGACGGCATGGACACCGGCGACGTTCGCCGCGTGCTGCTCTGCATCCGCGACGACTACCAGCTTCACGACCTGACACGCGAATCGCGCCGCCATGTTCAGGGTGAGGCCTGCCTGCACAGCACCTGCCTGACGTCGTTTCACAAGCTCGACACCTTCGGTCATCTGTCCACGGCGATCCTCAACAGTTCGACCAGCCCCAATCCGTGGGCGCTCTTCTCGCGCAAGCTCCTCTTTCCCGATGCCCTGATCGACTGTCGGTTCCTCGGCATCGGCTACAACTTCAGCAAGCCGAACCGCGAGTACGTCTTTCTCGTCTGGCACGTTCGCACCCGGCACTGTCCGCCGCTGATGCTCGTGCCGGCCCGGCAGGAGGCACACTACGACGACCCGCTCTGGCAGAGTCTTGACGAGGTCGCCCAGTTCGATTTCGAGCGGGCTCCGGTGGATCGTCTCGTTCTGGAGCAGGGGCTCGGCATCCGCTTCGAGGACGGCCGGGTCGGCGTCAACACGCCGCTGATCGGCTTCGTTCCCTGCACCGCCTTCGACCTGACGCACCAGAATCGACAGATGCCGGTGCGCTGGTTCCGCGACACGGTCGTTCTCGATCTCCTGCGGCTCTATCAGCAGCAGATCCATCGCGGGCGGCGAGCCGCTCCGGCCAGCAGTCAGCGTGCGTTGCTGGACGACCTGCGCGACTATCTCCGACCGATCATCCAGGAAGCGGGGCTGACGCTGGATGTCGAGTTGCTGACCGGAAGCTCGGCCGGCGCTGGCGAGTTTGACACCGCTCTGTCACTGACGTTGCGTGACGAGGAACGCCGGCTCGTCTATCCCTTTTTGGTCGTGGCGGCGCTGACCGAGGAGGAGCGGCTCTCCAGTGCGGTTCGCGATCAGTGTCGTCGAGAACTCGCCAGCGGGTTCCGGCAGTTCGGCGAGTGTGGCGTCGGGCTGGACCCGAAGGCTCTGTTCGTCCTGCAAGGTGTCCGCTCCGATCAGCGCTACCGGCTGCAAGGAGCCGTGACGCTCCACGCCGGGACGGTGCCGATCCACGTGGTCAAGGTGGCTCTGCTGCCTGCGGTGGGAGAGACGCCGGTGAGGGAGGTCGCCCACGCGATCATCCCGGTCTGCCGGGGGAACGATGGGCCGATCGAGGGGCTCCTGGTCACGCGATCGTTCGACGACGAGCTGCCGCGACTGCCGGGCGGCAAGGTCGAGGACGATGAGCAGGTCGGCGAGGCGCTGCTCCGCGAGTTGCACGAGGAACTCGATCTGCCCGCCGGCGAGGTGCGTGAGACGATCCCGGTCGATCCGCAGGGTCTGGTCGTACAGGCCGTCAGCCCCAGCACGGGGCGGCTGACGACGTATCACTTCTATCCGTTCGTGGTCATCCTGACCGAACGCGGTCAGCTGCGGATGCGCGACCTGGTGACGCAGTCCGGTCGATCGTGCCGGGTCGCGCCGGTCACGCTGAGCGATTTCCGCGAGACGGGGCTGGGTTTCGATCCGGCGTACGCTCAGGCGATCCTCGACAAGATTCCGCCGGAGGTGTTGCGACGGGCAGCCGTCCCCCTGCGTGAAGGGTCGCATCCAGGGGAATCATGAGGATCTGGAGAACTGGCGCAACCGTTGGAGGAGTCGGAGGTTGGGGGCCTCGGGGAAGGAAATTGCCGGCCGGTCGGTCGGGTGCGAATTGACAGGGGCACCCGCGGAAGGTTATAGTCAGAGAAAGAGGAACTCCGAAGGCGAACCAGCCCATCATCCAGCCCCGGGGTTCAGGTCGGCTACCACTCCATGATCGCGGGCCTGATTGGCACCAGGCGTCATCCTGCAAGAGTACGGCCTCCCGCTCTCGTGAGGGAAGCCAGCGCGTTCGGGGGGCGGGTGCGACACCCGACAGGAATGGCAGAAGTACGAACGGTCACTCGCGGAGATGGCAGCGATTCCACCAATCGGCGGACGCCTGTGGTCGTCCGTCAACTTCCCCCATCCAGTTCCGACGAGATCGACCCCAGTATCGATGCCCTGGACACCTCCGGAGAGCCGACCGACGACACCCCGACCGCCATCTCGCGAAATCCGCCCCGACCGCCGGAAGCTCGTGAGGACGATATCCGTGGTCATCGCCTGGCCCATTTCGAGTTGATCGAGCAGATCGGCGTGGGCGGGATGGCCGCCGTTCTGAAGGCCCGTGACACGCAACTGGATCGAACGGTCGCTCTGAAGATTCTGCCGCCGGACATGGCCGCCGATGCCGAGAACGTTCGCCGCTTCCATCAGGAAGCCCGTGCGGCCGCCAAGCTCGATCACGAGAACATCGCGAGGGTCTTCTTCTGCGGCGAGGACCAGGGGCTGCACTTCATCGCCTTCGAGTACGTCGAGGGAGAGAACCTCCGTCAGGTGATGGAACGCCGGGGCGGCCGACTCGGTGTGGGCGAGGCGCTGTCGTACATGATCCAGGTCGCCGCCGGCCTGGCTCATGCCGCCGAGCGCGGCGTCGTCCACCGCGACATCAAGCCGAGCAACATCATCGTCACTCCCGACGGCCGGGCCAAGCTGGTCGATATGGGCCTGGCTCGCAGTCTGGAACGGCAGGACGAGGCCAGCCTGACCCACTCCGGAGTCACCCTCGGCACGTTCGATTACATCTCGCCGGAACAGGCCCTGGAGCCCCGCGAGGCCGACGAGCGGAGCGACATCTACAGCCTCGGCTGCACGTTCTATCACCTGCTCACCGGCCGGGCTCCCGTGCCGGAGGGGACCGCCGCCAAGAAACTCTCGCACCATCAGCACGTCAAGCCGATGGATCCGCGCGAGCTGGTTCTCGGCATGCCGGACGAAATCGTCGCCCTCCTCGATCGCATGATGGCGAAGCGACCCGAGGATCGCTATCAGAAGGCCACTCACCTGGTGCAACACCTGCTCCTGGTGGCTCGAAAGCTGGGCGTGCAGACCGAGACGCCGGAAGGGGTCCGCCTGGTCGATGCTCCGCTGCCGGGCTCCACGGCCGGACGGGGATTGCTGGTCGCTGGCCTGGCCATCGCGGCCGTGGTCGCCCTGATCCTCTTTCTGGAGTCTCCTCGCGCGGACACTCCGACTCCCGGCCCCTCGGCGAAGCATCTGGATCCGGGCGGTCCGTTTGACGGTCGAGTTCAACCGCCGGTCGTTCCCGGTCCCGGTGACCTCATCCGGGGCAAGCAGGAGCCAACGCCGGCTCCGCTCGACGTCCGAAAGTACAACAGCGAGGAGACCGGAGCCATCCCGCTGGCGGAGTGGGTGCGGTCCAACCAGTCGGCGGATCGCCTGGAGATCACCCTGGGCCGGGATATCGAGCTGAAGACGAATCCCAATCCTCAGGAAACGGGGCTGTTCCTTCAGGCCCGGCAAGAGGTGGTTCTCCGGGCGGCGCGCGGCACCCGACCGACGATCTACCTGAAGTACCTGGCGACAGCTCCGAGCGATCTCAAGCCCGCGCCGGTCTGGGCGGCCTTGACCATCGATGCGCCCACCTCGACGGTGGAGGGAATCCGGGTCGTCCTCGATGGTGCGGAGTCGCAGGCGGACCTGGTCGGTCTATTGCTCAAGACCTCCGGCACGCACACGCTCCAGGGCTGCGATTTCATCCAGGCTCAGTTCGACCTGACGCAGGGGCACCTGGCCTCGGTGGTCTGTGAAGCGACTCCGGGCCCGATGGTGGCTCCCACCCTGTTCCTGAACGAGTGCTGCTTCCTTGGTTACCCGGATCGTCTGGCTCGGGGCGGACCGACCGAACCCCTGACGCTGAAGGGCGGCACGCGCGGCGGTCTCGACGCGGTCGTTCTCCACGGCGAGGTCAAGGTTCAGGCCCGGCAGAGCTTCTGGGGACCGCACCTGGCCATGTTCCGCCTGAATCAGCAGCGCCGCGCGGAAACCGTGACGGTCGATCACTGCACCTTCGCTCTCGGAGCGGGCTCGGCTCTCTTCTCCCTCGGCGAACAGGGCGCGGCTGACATCCGAATGTCACATACCCTGGCGGCACGCCTGGGAACGGAGCCGGGCGAATCCACCGTGGTTCGCCAGAGCATCGAACTGGGCGGCGACCTGACCCTTCACGGTCAGGATAATCGCTACCACGGCCTGGATGCCTACTGGCGAACGGGGAGCCGAACCGACCTGCTGTTCGACACGCTGGACTCACGGGAAGAAGCCTCCGCGGTTCTGGAATCCAGCCCGTGGCAGGCGACCACACCGCTGGGCAAAATCGACTCGTTCCGTCTCTTCCTGCACCCGACCACGCCGGGCAGCGGAGCGCAGGAAGAGGCCGCCCTGTTCCAGGCCTTTCGGGTCGATGACCGACGCAAAGACCTTCGCTCCTCAGAGAATCTTCAGCAGCGTCTGATCGGAGCGGAACGGCGCGGAGCCCGTACCGCCCTGGCGACCTTGCCGCCACTGGGCGAGCCGCGCGTGCCCGGTCTCCGTCAGCGGATCGTCAATCCGCGAATGGACGACCCGTCCAACGGGATCTACCGGACCCTGGATGAGGCCATCGTCGCGGCCCATCCAGGCGACGCGATCCTGATCCAGCACAACGGCGTACTGCCGCTGAAACAGCAGCGTCTGGAAGGCGCGACCATCGACCTGGTTCTGCGGGCCGATGAGGGCTATTCGCCGATTCTGACCCTGGAGGGAGCCACCGATCCCGCGCCGTTCCTCTTCCACCTGCACGACGGCAAGCTCCGCTTCGAGGGCCTGGAGATTCGCCTGCAACCGGGCCGGGCCTTCAAGAGCCTGGCCGTGGTCGCGTTCTACGGCGAAGGTCTGTGCGTCTTCAAGAATTGCTTGATCACCCTGGATCCGACTCAGCAGGAATCCACGCTTCTGAGCCTGGCGACGCTCCCGGCGATGGCCAACGTGATGAAGATGGAGCCGAAGGAGCCCCGGGAGTCGAAGGAGCCGGTTCGGCCTCCGGTTCCCCGTCTGGTGGTCGAGGATTGCCTGGTGCGTGGAGCGGGCGAACTGTTCCACGCCCGCGTGTGTCGGCCGGTTGAGGCGGAGGGCACCAACG
>CAYYJM010000257.1:0-9173 GCA_964471755.1 uncultured Alcaligenaceae bacterium | reverse complement strand
CCGCTGCAAACATCAGGCCAAGCGTGCATTACTTTCCTTACTGCCGATAGCCGGCCTATCCGGCACTGGCGTCGGTGTTGATTCGGTCGATCGGTTCGTCACGTCTCCACCTTCCTGCGTCCCTTGGCTCGACGGGCGTTACCCCGCTTCGACGCTACTATGGACGCTCTGACTCCTGCACGGCGGCTCTTCGGGCCAACACGACCATGAACACCGTCTTGAGCCGTGCAGGTCTCCCTTGTTCACGCTCACACACCCTGCGGTCCATTCCGTCTCCAACCACCTGCTGTCCTACCGTGCGGCTGGCCTGGGATAGAGGCCGTCACGGTCCGATGCCATCGGGGCTTCGCCAGTCAGTCGAAAGCTCGCCAGGACAACCGGCCGAATCGAGTTCACGAGTGTTACGGACTGGAACCTCCGCCGGGGTTGCTCTCCACCTCCTGTCGCCAGGACGCAGTTACCTTCGCGTACCGGCCACCAGACTGGCCAGACAGGGACTTGCACCCTGCTGGTGTGTGACGCTCCAAGGCGCACGACTGCGGCGATTCTTCGCCGCTCTGGCTTTTCTGACTTTCCTGACTTTCTAATTTTCTGGCTCGGTCATCCTCCGAAGAGAGGAAGTCAGAGCGGCGAAGAATCGCCGCAGTCCAAAAAAGTTAGACCAGTCAGAAAAGTCAGAGAAGTCAGAGCGGCGAAGAATCGCCGCAGTCCAAAAAAGTTAGACCAGTCAGACCAAATCCGGAATGTCTCCGGCGCTGCGGACTCTACGTCCACCCGGAGAGGTGATACTCTATCGGCTCACTCTCCATCCACGCGAGGACACCATGAAACCGACTCTGCACCTGCTCGCCTTGCTTCTGCTCGTTCCCCTGCCGGCTCGCGCCGCGGAGTACGATCTCGTCGTCTACGGCGGCACCTCGGCCGGCGTCGCCAGCGTGGTCCAGGCCGCACGAATGGGCAAGACCGCCGTTCTCATCGAACCGGGCAAGCACCTCGGCGGCCTGACCTCCGGCGGACTCGGCTGGACCGACTCCGGCAACAAGGCCGTCATCGGCGGCATCGCTCGCGAGTTCTACCAGCGCATCAAGAAGCACTACGACCGGCCCGAAGCCTGGATCCACGAGAAACGCGAGAACTACAAGTCCTACCGACCCACTGAGGACGCCATGTGGACCTTCGAGCCAAAGGTCGCCGAAGCGATCTTCCGCGAGATGCTCCGCGAAGCGAAGGTCGAGGTGGTTCTCGGCGAACGACTCGACCGCACGCCGGGCAAGGGCGTCCACCTCGACGGCAAACGCATCACGTCGATCACGATGGAGTCCGGCAAGACGTTCGCTGGCACGATGTTCATCGACGCCACCTACGAGGGCGACCTGATGGCCGCCGCCGGAGTGAGCTACACCGTCGGGAGAGAATCCAACGCGAAGTATAGCGAGACGCTCAACGGCGTCGCCGTCCGCTGGAACAAGCACAACCACCTGTTCTACCGCAAGGTCGATCCGTACATCCGGCCGGGTGATCCGACCAGCGGTCTGCTGCCCATCATCGAGCCAGGCCCGATCCCGGCCGACGGCGAAGGCGACCACAGGGTTCAGGCGTACTGCTACCGCCTGTGCATGAGCCGTGTCCCGGCGAATCGAGTGCCGTTTCCGAAGCCGGCCGACTACGACGAGAAACTCTACGAACTGCTCCTGCGCAACTTCGAGGCCGGCGACCTGCGCTTTCCGATGAAGCCGGACATGATGCCCAACGGCAAGACCGATACGAACAACAACTGCGCCGTCAGCACCGACTTCATCGGCGCGAACTACAAGTATCCCGAGGCGAGCTACGCCGAGCGCGACAAGATCCTGGCCGCCCATGAGTCGTACCAGAAGGGGCTGATGTGGACCCTGGCCAATCATCCGCGCGTGCCGCAGAAGATCCGCGATCAGATGGCCGTCTGGGGCCTGGCGAAGGACGAGTTCCTCGACCACGGCAACTGGCCGCATCAGATCTACGTCCGTGAGGCTCGCCGCATGGTCGGCGACCACGTCCAGACCGAGAAGGACTGCCGTCGGCTTCGTGACACGCCGATGTCAGTCGGCATGGGGTCGTACAACATGGACTCGCACAACTGCCTCCGCTTCGTCACGAAGGAAGGCTTCGTCCAGAACGAGGGGGACGTCCAGGAGAGTCCCGGCGGGCCGTATCGCATTAGCTACCAGGCCATCGTGCCGAAGAAGGGGGAGTGCCCCAACCTGCTCGTGCCGGTCTGTCTGTCGTCCTCGCACATCGCCTACGGATCGATCCGCATGGAGCCGGTCTTCATGGTCCTCGGCCAGAGTGCCGCCACCGCCGCCAGCCTGGCGATCGATGCGAAGCTCGACGTGCAGGCCGTTGACTACGCGAAGCTGCGCGAGCGACTCCTGGCCGATCGGCAGGTTCTCGAATCCAACGCTCCGCCGAAGGTGCCGGCCATCGATGCGAAGAAGCTACCAGGCATCGTCCTCGACGACGACGCGGCCACGCGGACCGGTTTCGAGAGTGTATCCGCCGCGTTGAGCCCCCACGTCGGCACCGGTTATCGCCACGATGGCGGCACCGAGCGCGGCAAGCAGTCGGCGACCTTCACGCCCGACCTGCCCGAGAAGGGACGGTACGAGGTGCGTCTGAGCTACTCGCCGAACGCCAACCGGGCGACGAACGTTCCGGTGACGATCACTCACGCCGAGGGCAAGAAGACCGTGCTGGTCAATCAGCGTAAGGCTCCGCCGATCGACGGAGCGTGGATTTCGCTCGGCACCTTCACCTTCGACCGGGGCAAGGCCGGATCGGTCGAGGTGGGGAATACCGGAGTGGATGGGCACGTCATCCTCGATGCCGTGCAGTGGCTGCCGGTGAAATAGGGCGGCCAGGAAAGTCCCGGCATCGAATCCTCAAGGCCGACGAGCGTAAAAGCCGATCAAACCGTGGAACCGGAACATCCGCCACGATCGGCCCGGGCCTTGAGGTGAACCGATGTTGAGACGCTGGCGTCCTCGCTCTCGCTTCGCAGTCCTGATGTTGGTCCTGATCCTGGCGGGGTGCCGACAGGTCGAGCGGCCCGGCAGTCTGGTCTCGCCGACCGCGGCCGGGTTGAATCCCAATCACCTGATCGATCCGCCGGCCCAGGCCGATGGCGACAGCGTCGGCAACACGGCCGAGCTGTATCGCCTGGCCGAGCGGGTTCGCGACAAGGACAGGCAGCCCTGGACCGGGCCGCGCAAGTCGATCCTGGCCCTGTCCGGCGGCGGTGCCTACGGGGCCTATGCCGCTGGCGTCATCTGTGGCTGGACCTGTGCCGGCAATCGGCCCACGTTCGACGTCGTTACCGGCATCAGCACCGGCTCGCTCATCGCGCCGCTGGTCTTCCTCGGCCCGAAGTACGACGACGAGATTCGTCGTTTCTACACGACCCTGGATGCGGACGACATCTACCAGTTGCAGATCCTGAATGGCCTGTTCTCCGATTCGCTGGCCAGCAATGCTCCGCTGGCCCGGCAGGTCGATAGCGGACTGACCGAGCAGGTGGTTCGAGAGATCGCCGTGGAACACCGCAAGGGCCGACGCCTGTACATCGGCACCACCGAGCGCGACAGCAAACGACTCGTCGTCTGGGACATCGGCGCGATCGCCTGTCGTGGCCAGTCGGACGATCGGGAGCTGATCAAGAAGATCCTGCTCGGCTCGGCGGCCATTCCCGGTTTCTTCCCTCCGTCGAAGATTCCGGTGACGGTTGACGGCCAATCGTTCGTCGAGCGTCATGTCGATGGCAGCACATCGACGACGGTCTTCTTTCGTCCGCCGGTCGATCCGGCCGATCCAGAGTGTCGGCGTGATCCGACCGCGATCCTGGCCGGGACCGATCTCTACGTGATCATCGCCGGCAAGCTCTACGCCGATCCGGAGGCCGTGAAGGATCGAGCCGTCTTCATCGCCATGAACAGCGTGGCGACCACGGCCTATGCCCAGACCCGCGGCGATCTCCAGCGGATCTACTTCGTCGCCACCCTGACCGGCATGAACTACTTCCAGGCGTCGATTCCCGAGGAGTTTCCCGCGCCGCTGACCAACACCGACTTCGATCGAGACAAGATGACGAAGATGTTCAACGAGGGGAAACGTCAGGTCCAGATGGGGACCGTCTGGCGGCGCAGTCCGCCCGGGGTCGAGCCGGGCGAGACGCCGCTGGAGCGTGGCGGAACCGTCCTCCAGAAGGTGCCGGACCGGCGGACACCTGGCCGGAATGGCTGCCCGGTGATTTGCGATCGCTGATCACTCTGGCAGAGCGATGTATTCCACGCCGAGGTGGGCGAACAGGAAGGCGTAGTCCTCCTCGATCGGCCACCAGGTGTCGTGGCCCGATTTCGGCCGAGTGGACACCAGAACCGGCTTCTTCGATCCGGCCGCTTGCAGCTTCGCCGCCAGTTTCCAGGAGTGCCAGGGCATGACCCGGCGGTCGTTGCCGCCGACTCGGAGCCAGAGGGCCGGATACTGGCCCCCCTTCTGAATGGGCCGATCGTACGGCGAACTGGCCCGGATTCGCTGGAACTGCTCCTGGTCGTTCCGTCGGCCATACTCGAAGGCCAGGTGCGCCCCAAACGGCTGATGATCCCGGCGGAGAATGTCGAAGACGCCACCGTCGGTGATGGCAGCGGCGAACAGGTCCGGCCGCTGGGTCACCACCATGCCGACGACGAACCCGCCGAAGCTCCCTCCGGTGATCGCCAGCTTTGTCGGGTTCGTGTACTTGCGGGCGATCAGGTGTTCGGCACAGGTGACGACATCCTCGGCCGTCACCTGCTTGTTGCCGTTCAGGGTGGCCCGGAACGCTTCCTCGTCGTGGTCGCCGCTGCCGCGTGGATGGGCGATGACGAGGACGCCGCCCTGATCGAACCAGAGCCGCCGCTCGGCACTGAAGGACGGCTCGTCGCGAATCTTGGAACCGCCGTAGACCTCGATCAGGACAGGGCGCTTGCCATCGAGCGGGCACTTCTTCGGCCGAAGAATGGTCATGGGAATGAGCGTCCCATCGCCGGCCCGGGCCGACTCGCGGACGACTTCCACATCGTCGAAGTTCACCTTCCACTGACCGGTCATGCCCTCGACCGGGCGCGGCGTTTCCATCAGTGGATGGAAGCGATACCACCGCGGCGGATGGAGGAAACCCTCCACGCGATACAGCACCTCGTCGCCTCCCAGCGCGGTGAAGCTGTTCGCGCAGAGGCACGTCCAGGGCGGCAGCTGAATCCGCCCGGACGCCGGGGCCAGCTGGCCCTTGCGGTCGAAGATGCGCACGCGCTCCCTGCCGTCCTTGTGGTCCGTCACCCAGAGGTAGTTCTCCGTGACCGTCCAGGAGCTGAGGATGCCGTCATTCTGCGGAATCAGCACCGTGCCCTTTTTCACGGTCGTTCCATCCAGCGGGCAGACCAGGAGTTGCCCGCGTGGAGCGTCCTTGACCGAATGAACGACGAGTTCGTTCTTCGAGAAGAAGGCGGCATCGACGACTCCGTCATCGGGCCTGATGCAGCGTTTCACTTCTCCGGAGGGAGTCCGCAGAAAGAACGCGCAGCCGCTGCCGTGGTCTCCCTGCTCGACGCTGAAGAGCAGATGCTTGCTCTCCCAGCACGAGATGATCAGGCACTGAGGAAAGCGTGGAAACTGCTCGCCGCAGACGTGGTGATCCTGATCGGCTGGGTCGCCGAGCTTGTGGTAGCGGATCTCCTGACAGGCGTAGCGTCGCGAGGTGGGCTTGCCTCCCGGGACGGCGAAGGGGTAGTGGGTATAGAAGAAGCCGGCATCGTCCAGATCCCAGGCCAGGTCGCCGCCGGGCGGGCCGCTCGCCTGGGGGATCACGTCGGGCAGCTTCTTGCCCGTGGCGGTCTCGAAAACGTGAATGGTGCCGTCTTCCAGGCCCTCCGCCGAGACGCACGCGGCCACGAACTTGCCGTTTCCCGAGAGCATGGCGAAGTCGATCTCCACCCTTCGGCCGGGCAGGAACGTGAGCGGATCGACGAGAACCTGGAGCGGTTTCGGATTCTGCACGGATTCGAGGAGGACGAGTTGACCGTCGAGTTGGGCGCACACGACCCGATTGGCGACCTGAATCCGTGAGAAGGTGGGCGGCACATCGGCGAGCAGAGCGGTGACTCGTTTCCGCAGCGCGGGCAGAGCCGCCAGGTCGGCCAGGTGTTGGTTGGCGTGTTTGTTCTGGGCTTCCACCCAATCCTGGACCGGCTCCGTCTCGATCGCTTCGAGCCAGCGAAACGGGTCGGTGATTTCCGCCCCGTGGGGGTAGCGATCGACGACCGGCTGTTTCGGAGTGGCCGGGGGCTCTGCGGTCAGAGGCCTGAGGACGAAGGACGCCAGGACCAGCAGGAGCCAGTGCCAGGAATGGATCTGCAGACGGTTGTCTCGAACGAGCATCATGTCGTTCCTCACGAGTGGCAGTGGACCGAGACGGCTCGCCGAACTCACGGATGAAGTGGAAAGGTCGATCTACTGATCGTTATCGCTAGCGGACGCCGAGGCAAGGGAAAAGTGCTGCCGGATTCTGTGACGGCGACTGATGTGGGCCTCGGGACTCCGCCAGCAGTTTCGTGAACTGGTGAACAGCGGAGGGGGAGGGATTCGAACCCTCGAGGGTAGTTAACCCTGGCGGTTTTCAAGACCGCTGCAATCGGCCACTCTGCCACCCCTCCA
Source organism: uncultured Alcaligenaceae bacterium (assembly GCA_964471755.1). GTDB lineage: Bacteria > Planctomycetota > Planctomycetia > Gemmatales > Gemmataceae > CAYYJM01. The sequence continues at coordinate 2,450 of CAYYJM010000257.1, read as the reverse complement.
CGATTCCATCCCGTTATCAGCGGAAATAGCCCGCGTTCGGGAGGCCAATCATCGCAAGAACTAGACCCACGAGGGCTCCTCCGGGTTCACGGGAGTCGTTGGCCCTTCTCCACCCAACGGATTACTCTAGCGGAGCAGTCGATGGACCGCAAGAGGACGAGATCGAAGCGCCAGAGAACCGACTTGACTTCGGCCATTCATTCCATACAGTTAAAAGATTAGTGCTGCCGGGAAACGAGTCCACCCCTGGGCCAAGGTGGTAAAGACGGAATGGCGTTCACTCCTTCACAGCGTCCGACTCGGGAATGGCCGTTGCTCGTCCTGGCCCTCGCGACGGTCGGGACCGTGACGATCATCCTGTATAACACCTTTGCCGCAGGCGAGGCGACCTCGAACGTCGGCGTCCAGAAATGGACCACCGAGCGCATCGCACGTCTGCTGCTCGGCCCCGAACAGATCGCCAGCTACTGTGCCTTCGCCTGGGCCAGCTTCATCCTCCTGGGCCATTACTGGGAAGTCCGCCGACAACGCCGGGCCTTCTCGCTGGGCCTGCTTCCCTCCACCCTCGGCACCCGTATCCTGCCCCAGGATGCCTACGCCCTGCGCCACGAGGTCGAGGCGAAGTCCGCACGCGGTGGCCCCTACATCCTGGCCAACATGCTTCGCCTCGCCCTGGGCAAGTACGCCGTCAGCCGCTCCGGGCGCGATGTCGCCGAGACGGTCCGGACCCAGGCCGATGTCGATCTCGGTCGACTCGTCTCCAGCATGTCCACCGTGCAGTATCTCGCCTGGGCCATCCCGGCCATCGGCTTTCTGGGAACTGTCCGCGGTCTTGCCAACGCCTTCACCCTTGGCGGTCGGTCGGGTGCCGCCGAGATCGACGCCTTCATGCGCGAGGCGACCGGACACCTCGACTTCGCCTTTGACTGTACCCTCGTCGCACTGGCCCTGAGTCTGATCCTCATGTTCTTCCTGCACTCGGTGCAGCGCGAAGAAGAGGCCCTGGTCATTGACTGTCAGCAGTATTGCCTGGAAAATCTGGTGACGCGCCTGTGCGATCTGGATGCCGAACCGAGTCACACTGCCGACCACGCCGTCGGCACCGGACACGATTACCTGCCCACGATTCCCTTGACGTCCCTCGGTCCCGGAACACGCTCGCCCCACGGTTAAGCGGGACGCCCACACCCTGGATGAGGTCGCCATGACACTCGTCGGACTCGACCTGAATACCAGCCGGGCGCGGGCGGTGCGTGCAACCACTCGCACCGATCGCGGCATGGTCGTCACCCCCCTCCGGCTGGATGAGACAGGCCAGAGCCTGCCACTGGCCCTGCACCTGGAAACCCGGCCGGCGAGAATTGGCAACTTCGCCGCCAACCGGGTCCGGCAAGAACCGCACCTGGTCTGTGCCAACTTCCTCCCGTCGCTCGGTCAGCCGCGCCAGTGGGTCGGCGGCCGTCATCGCCTCGACGCCGGTGCCGCCCTCCGTCTCGTCTTCGAGACCCTGGCCACCCCCTTCGTCGCGGCCGAGCGGGACACGGTCGGTGTCGCCACCACCCTGCCCGAGTATCTCGCCATCCCGCAGATCAGCCTTCTTCCCGGGCTGACGCAGAAACTCCGCTGGAAGCTGATCGGCTCTGTGCCGGTGAGCCTGGCCGCCACCCTCGCCGTCCACCACCAGCTCCCCTGGTCTGGCACCGTCCTGGTCGTCGATGCGGATGATCACGCGCTGACCTGTGCCGCCGTCATCCTCACCCACGAGCGGATCACCCGCCTGGCTGGTAGTTTCGTCGAGGGCCTGCGCACCAGTGCCTGGCTTGGCCGAATGCTCGACGGCACTGCCCAGCGCTGCATCCGCCTGAGCCGGCGTGACCCGCGCGACTGTCCCGAGGCCGATCAGTCCCTCTACCTGCAACTCCAGCGGCTGATCGACAAGCCGCCCCAGGGGGACGACCTGCTCTCGCTCGGCCTGAACACGCCGCACTGGGCTCAGCATCTGATGCTCCATCCCGGCGAACTGATCACCTTCTGTCTGCCGCTGATTCAGCAGGCTCTCAATCAGATCGCCGAGGTTCACCAGACGATCCTGGCCGCTCCGCATGCCGGGCCGCTGGCCGGTGTCATTCTCACGCCCACGGCCGCTGGCCTGCCCGGCCTCCGCCTGGCCCTGGAACGCAGCCTTCAGGTTCCCGCCGCCCCCGTCGCTCCCGACGATCTCGGCGAGGGACTCCTCGACAACGGATCGGTCGTCCCCGGCCTGACTCCGCGGGTCCACGTTCTGCGTCCCGACGACCTGGCTCAGGCCGTGGCCGAATTGGCCGATCTCTTCCGTGCCGGCCGCCTGGCACAGGGACACCGCGACACCGTGCCGATCGTGCGTCCCCAGGTGGAGGACGCCGGCCCGGCCCGGTTGCAGGTTCAGGGCCGTGATTATCAACTCGGTCGCG
>CAYYJM010000256.1:0-9220 GCA_964471755.1 uncultured Alcaligenaceae bacterium | reverse complement strand
AAGGCTCGCGTCGAGTGAAGGTCGATTACGTCGTCGAGAATCCGATCTGGAAGACCAGCTATCGGCTGGTGCTGGACAAGGTCGCGCCGGGAGCGGAAGCGACGAACAAGGCGCAGCTGCAAGGCTGGGCAGTCGTCGAGAATAGCACGGACGAAGACTGGAAGGATGTCCGCATGGCCCTCATCTCAGGCCGCCCCATTTCTTTCCAGATGGACCTCTACTCGCCGCTCTTCGTCGATCGGCCGGTCGAGAAACTCGATCTGTTCCAATCACTCCGTGCGGTCACCTACTCCGGAGCCCTGGATCGCAATGAGGCCCTCGCCATGAGCCAACCACCTCAAAGGGAGCTTGAGCGAGCCACGAAAGAGCTGAGAAAGGCCCAGCAGCAGGGTGGCCAGAATGGCTACGGGAACGAACAGGCCAAGGACAAGGCCGAGAAGGGGGACGGTCGCTTCCGTGAATCGTTCGGCCGGGACCTGGCCTCCCGCATGGATCTCGGTAACAGCGTCCAGAGCGCGGCCTCGGCGTCGAAACTCGGTAATTTCTTCCAGTACCTGATCGAGAAGCCGGTCCAGTTACCCCGCCAGAAGAGCGCCCTGCTGCCCATCATCGCCAAGGAGGTCGAGAGCAAGCGCGTGAGCATTTACAACGAGCGGACTCATCCGAAGTTCCCGCTGCTCGGTCTGCAGATGAAAAACACCTCCGGGGCGCACCTGATGCAGGGGCCAATCACCGTCTTCGAGGGCTCTGTCTACGGCGGCGACGCCAAGATCAGCGACATCCAACCCAACGAGGAGCGACTCCTCTCCTACGCCGTCGATCTCGGCACGGAAGTCGATGCGAAGCCGTCCAGCGACAACGGCCGGATCACCAGCATCAAGGCGGTCAAGGGCGTGATCTACACGACGACGAAGATTCGCGAAACCAAAACGTATACCATCGCCAATCGCAACGACGTCGAGCGTGATCTGCTCATCGAGCATCCCGTTCGCAACGATTTCCATCTCGTTGATTCTGGTAAGCCAACGGAGACGGCAGCGGACGTTTATCGCTTCGCCGTCAAGGTGCCAGCCGGGAAGACGGAGACGAAGGCCATCACCGAGGAACGCATCTTCGGCAGCAGTGTCAACATCACCAACACGGGCGATGATCAGATCCGCGTCTTCCTCCGTCAGCCGGTCGTCTCCGGTGCGGTGAAGACGGCTCTGGAGAAGGCCATGAGTCTGCGCTGGGAGACGGCCAAGACGCAACGTGAGATCGCCGAGCAGCAGCGGCAGCTCAAGGTGATCGTCGATGATCAGGGCCGGCTGCGGGCCAATCTGCGCGAGATGCCGACGACGGCGGCGGCCTACAAGCGTTACCTGGAGAAGTTCGACGCTCAGGAAACCCAGATCGAGGCCTACCAGGCCAAGATCAAGGAACTCCAGGGCGTCGAACACACGAAGCAGAAGACCTTCGAGGACTTCATCAACACGCTGAACGTCGAGTGACATCAGCATGACAGCCAGGCGAGTCTCGTCTTCCGAAACCGCTGCGATTCCGGAAGACGAGACTCCCTGTGAACATCATCCGCCAGGCACCGCCGCCAGATGGCTGGGCGGATCCTGAGCCCGCATCGAATCGGAGCCGCGCAGGTAGACGTGGACAACTTCGTCCTGGCGGCGGGTCGTGTTCCAGTGCAGCAGCACACGGATGCAGCGGGGCGGAGCCCCGTCCTTGTCCACCTCGCAGGCTCCCAGCAGGGGCACATCGGTCCAGCCCAACTCACGAGCCGCCCGGGCCGGGAAGACCGACCGCAGGTCCACCGTCGAGGTGAAGAACGCGCTGGCGATGTCCTCCGTGGCGATGTCATTGGCCGCGACGATCGCGGCCAGGAGTTCACGCGTCCCGGCCAGGATCGCCTCGGGCGTGTCCTCGTCAATGAACGTCGCCCCACGGACTCCCCGGCAACGGACTGGGGTAGCAGCATCACTCATCGGCAATCTCCGGTCCCTCGCGACTCTGCATACTTCGTGCTTCTCATCGGTTATCGCGCCGGTTCCCCTGCGGCAATGGCCTGTCGGTCCCGGCTTGCCGAACTGGGCCTGGCCTCCCTCCATGACGGCAGAGAACCGGCTCATGTTGCGTCCCTCCCCTGGCGGTTTTACAATGACGGAAAGGCTGCCCCGAGGAGTACCCCGATGCCGCTCCGCGACCACTTCCGTCCGCCGGTGACCAATACCCACTCCTGGGACGAAGTCCACGGCGGCTGGCCGATGGAAATGGTCCGCGATCTGCGGAACCACCTACCGGCAGGATTCCGCGCCGCGCCGAACGTCCACATCGGCTCGGCTTTCGAGATCGACGTCTCCGCGCACGAGAATGTGACCGCGCCCGACACCGACGCGGGGGGCACCGCAACGCAGACAGCCCTGTCGCCGACGCTTACCGTCGAGGCGGACCTGTCCGAGCAGGACGAGTATGAGGTCCGCATCTACGACTCCGAACATGGCCGCATTCTAGTCGCCGCCATCGAGATGGTCAGTCCGAGCAACAAGGATCGCCCCGGTACCAGGGAGGTGTTCGTCGGCAAGGTCGCGACCCTGTTGCAGCAGGGCATCTGCGTCTCGATCGTGGACCTGGTGAGTGTCCGCCAGGCCAACCTGTATGCCGAGTTGCTCACGCTGCTGGGTCACTCCGACCCGAGCCTCGGCGAAGTTCCACCACACCTGTACTCCGTCACGCTCCGGGCCCGCAAGCGTCCGAAGCGGCGGACATCGTTCCTGGATTCCTGGTTCTACCCGATGACCGTCGGCCAACCGCTGCCGACGATTCCCATCTGGCTCGCCCCATCGCTCCGTATCATGCTGCCGCTGGAAACCAGTTACCAGGAGACGTGCCACATCCTCGGCATCGCGTGAGCCTCGCAACGGGATGTGAGGGTGCTACACGCCGAACCGCTTCAGGGCCTCGCGATTCAAATCGATGCCGAGCCCCGGCCGATCCGGGATGCCCAGGTAACCGTCCGCATCCGGCCGGAAGGGTGTTGTAATCAACTCGTCCATGTACGGCGACGGCGTCAAGAACTCGACGTATCGCGCCACTGGCATCGCCGCGGCGAGTTGCAGATCAGCGGCCAATCCAACGGCCGTATTCCAGCCGTGCGGCACCCACTGGACGTTGTGTTCGTGCGCCATCCAGGCGATGCGCCACGCCTCGGTCAGGCCGCCGCACTTGGTGCAGTCTGGCTGGACGACATCCACGCACCGCTGCTCGAACAGCGGCCGAAAGCTCTGTCGTCGGGTCAGCACCTCGCCCGTGGCGATCGGCACCGGTGACAGACGACGCAGCTCGGCGAAGCCGGCCAGATCGTCCGGCGGCAGGGCTTCCTCGAACCAGACCACATCGTAGGCAGCGAGCATCTGCGCCGTCCGCAGGGCCCACTTGAAGCCGTGCGGCCAGAAGGCGTCACTGCCGCCGGCATCGACCATGATCTCGACGCCCGGCCCGACCGTCTCACGGGCGGTGCGGACGAGCAACTCATCGGTCTTCGCATCGCGCCGACCAAACGGCTTCCAGCCGAGCTTGATCGCCTGGAAGCCGCGTGCGACGGCCTGCGTCAACTTGGCCCGGAGTCGCTCCGGCTCGTCGAACAGCAGCGAACCGTACGGCTTGATCTTCGTGCGATAATAGCCGCCGAGCAGGCGAGCGACCGGCTGACCGGTGATCTTGCCGAACAGATCCCACAGGGCGATGTCGATACCGCTGATGGCGTGTTCGACGGCTCCGCCTCGGCCCTGCCAGAACGTGTGCTGGCGAAGTTTTTCACTCACCCTGGCCGGCTCGTCGGCTCGCTCGCCAAGCAGGAACGGCGACAGCAACTTCGCCGCGGCGGCGACGAGGTCGCGGCTGGTGAACGTGCTTCCCACTCCCACGAGCCCGGCGTCAGTGACGACCTCGACGATCGTGTGGACGTTGTCTGCGGGGGTGAGTTCCTCGGCCCAGCCGCCCTCGACGGTGCCGCCGGAAAGACCAGTAAACTTCAGTTCGGCAATCTTCATGCCCAGGCGCTCCCTTCGGTGCGAGTCTCCCGGTCTCTACTCTCGCACGCATCGAGGCGTCCGACAAGTCCGAGAACCGGTCGCACGCCGTGGCGATCCGCACGGCCAGCTCCGCGGGCGGCCCCTCGAAGGAGATGCCCGGCTGGCCCGAACACGAGACACGCTCTCCGCGTCAGCGTCGGGCGGGTCCGGGCTACCTGCCCGGCCGGAGGCCCTCGGCCGTCGCGTGGTCCGCGTGCAGCCACTCGCTCGGGATCGGCTCCCACGCCCCGCCGTCGCGTCTCCACCCGAGCCGGCATCGGGGCGACTGGTCCACCGTCCGGTACTCGACGCGCAGAGCGTGCCCCGCCGCGGCCAGATCGACGGCCGCCTCGCCATGCTGGAACTGGCCGCCGTGGTCGGCGTCGAAGATAAGCCGGCCGTCGAGCCACAACCGCGCCGCTGCCGTGTGTTCCAGCACCAGGACGTACTTCCCCCCGGCCGGTGGCTGAAGACGACACGTCCACCGCACCGAGAACGCCGGGCCGCGGTTCAGGCCCGGATCGGCCGGCTCCCGCGGCCGGTCCCAATCGACGCCCGGATCGAGCCGCGTGTGGACGAGCCGCTCGAAGTGCGCTCCCTGGTACAGATCGAGCCGCACCCGGCCCGGTGGCCCGGCCGGTGCGGCGGCCCACGGCCCGGCATCGAACGGGCCGCCATCCGGTACTACGACCGGCAGGTCCGGGGCGAGGCCGAGGTCGGCCAGCCCGGCGCGGAGACGGTCAAGCCGCCAGACACGGACGGCCCGCTCACCGCGCACCAGGACGGCCAGGCGCGCCCCGTCCGCCGTCGCCGCCACCCGGCGAACCGGGCCGGTGAACGGCAGCGTGAGCACCTCGTCAAGCCGGCCGTCGCGCCAGCGCCACAGGCGCACCGTCCGGTCGCGCGACCCGCTGGCGAGCAGGGTCGATGTGACGAAGGCGACGCTCTCGACGCTATCAGCGTGGGCGTCCCGGACGGCGAGTACGTCGCCTTCCGCGTCGAGAACGCCGACCGCCCCGAGCTCGGTGCCGAATACGGCGACCGTTTCGTCCCGGTCGAACGCCAGCGACTGGACCGACCCCTTAGCGGGGGCCAACTCGCGGAGCTGCCGCGCGTCGGCGGCGTCGAGTACGGCGATCGACCCCTCGCGCAGCCCGGCGATGACACGCCGCCGGCCGACAGCCAGGGAGCGGACGACGCCCTGGCCGGCCTGTGTCTTCTTCGAGTCGATCGTCCACCGCGCTGCAACCGTCCCCTCCGGCTGGGCCCAGCCGATCCCGTCCAGCCAGGCGACGGACTGGCTCCCCGACGGGACGGTGAGTGCCAGGACATCGTCGCCGGCGGCGGCCCAGAGGCGGCCGTCGGGGCCGAACTGGATCGACTGTAGCCCGTTCCGCTTCAGCAGGCGTTTCGTGAGCGGGGTGGCTGCCGGCTCCCAGCGGGTGATCTCCCGCGCCGTCGGCAAGGCGACCTGGGTGCCGCCCGGGGCGACCTCCAGCGGGGTGAGCGTGTCCCGGAACTCGTTCAGCCAGATGAAGAACGGCGGCGGGGCCCCACGGGGCGGGGCCCCGTCCCGACCGAGGAGGGGATGGAAGGTCAACTCGGCGAAGTAGTCCCATTCGGCGAGCCCCAGGACGGCCAGGATCGGTTCGCCGCGCAGCCAGGCCGCCCCGAGCAGCGGCCGTGGTGCCATCGCCAGAGTCGGCCGGGCCCAGCCGCCGATGTCGAACAGGACGATCTCCTTCTCCCCGGCGACGGCCAGGGTCCGGCCGTCCGGCGCAAAGGCGACCTTGAGCGTGCCGCCACCGACGTTGGTGTCGGCGAGCAGGCCGCCGCTGGCCACGTCCCACAGCCGGACGTGCCGGGTCCATTCACAGGCCGAGGCGACCAGGGCACCATCCGGGCTGACCGCCACGCCGGTGATGAGGTCGTCCTCGGCAGTCTCCTGCCCCGGCTGGCGGAAGTGGACCGTCGGCTCGCGGGCGATCAGGTCGTGCAGGCGCAGCGACTGTTCCGTGCTCGCGACCAGGCAGCGCCCGTCCGGTGCCAGGGCCAGGTGGTTGGCCTCCAGCCTCCCGGCCGACGGTCGCTTCCGCAGGGTGATCGGGTCGAGGAAGACCAGCCCGCCGTGGCTCTGGTTGCAGGCCACCCACTCGCCGGCGGGGGCGAGGATTAGCCCGGATCGGTCGCCCTTGCCGGGATCGTATCGCGCCGTCTCCTGCCACGTCGTCGCGTCCCAGCGCCGGACGCCGTCCAGCGGGGCCTGCGAGTAGAGGGCCCGGCCGTCGTGGCCGAAGGCCAATTCCTTCACCTCGCCGGCGTGCCCGGCCGGGAACGGCTCGGCCGGCCCGTCCCGGCCGAGGTCCCAGCGCCACAGCCCGCCGCTGCGCAACCCGGCGACGAGCCACCGGCCGTCCGGGCTGACGGCGACCGCCCGAACCCCGTCGGGCTTGTCCGCCTCCTTCTGCCAGGCGGCCGAGCCGGGGACCGGCATCGTCCGGGTGACCTCCCCGGCGGCGACAGCGACGCGGTAGACCGAGCAGGAGTTCAACTCGATCCGCGGGTTTCGATTCCGGCCGACGTACAGGGTCTGGCCGTCCGGGGCGAACGCCAGCGGCCCCGGCGGGCCGTCCAGCCGCACCCGGGCGCGCTCGGTCAGGGTGACGCCGCCCAGGCAGGCGGCCGCCACGCTCCGCAGCGCGGGTAGCTGGTCGTCGTCGGGGCGCAGCGCCGCCGCCTGCCTGAGGTCGGCCAACCCGGCCGCCGTCCAGCCGGGGGGCTGGTCCCGGTTGCGTTCGCGGACCTGGGTGAGCAGGCGGAAGTAGTTGGCGACCGATGCGACCTGGCGGGCCTTTTCCGCCGCGTCCCGCTCGGCGACGAAGTGGAACGCCAGCGTCAGGACGGCGACGAGGGCGACGGCCACCACTGCGCCCGACGCGGCGACGGCCCGGTTGCGACCGCACCAGCGCCAGGCCCGCTCCGCCAGGCCAGGTGGCCGGGCGAGGATCGGGCGGTCGTCGAGGAACCGGCCCAGGTCGTCGGCCAGCGCCTGCGCCGAGGGATACCGCCGGGTGGGGTCCTTCTGGAGGCACTTGTGGACGACCGTCTCCAGGTCGCGTGGCACCTCTGGCTGCAACTGGCGCACCGGCACCGGCTCGCTGCCGAGGACCTGCAACAGCGTGTCCATCGTGGTGGCCGCGCGGAACGGTGGCCGGCCGGTCAGGCAACAGTAGAGGATCGCCCCCAGCGACCACACGTCCGCGGCCGGGCCGACGTCCTTCTCGCCCAGAGCCTGCTCCGGCGGCATGTAGGACGGCGTGCCCATCACCACCCCGGTCTGCGTCTGGCCGACCTCGTCCAGCTTCTTGACCAGACCGAAGTCGGTCACCTTTGGCTGACCATTGGCCGTCAGCAGGACGTTGCCCGGCTTCAGGTCGCGATGGATGACCTGGGCTGCGTGGGCGGCATGCACTGCCTCGGCCAGGACGCGGACCAGCCGCGCCGCGTCTGGTGCCGGCATCGGCCGGGCGGCGAGGACCTTGTCGAGGGAGCCACCTGGGCAGTACTCCAGGGCCATGAACGGCTGGCCACGGTGCGTACCGACCTCGTACACCTGGACGATGGACGGGTGATTCAGCCTTCCGATCGCCTCCGCCTCGGCCTGGAAACGGGCCCGGTCCGCGTCGTCGGCGGTGGTGCCAGCCTTGATCATCTTCAGCGCCACCAGCCGCTTCAATCGCGTCTGCCGGGCGAGGTAGACGACGCCCATGCCGCCCTGGCCGAGGGCGTGCAGCACCTCGTAGCCCGGCGGGGCGTCCAGCGCCGGCGAGCTGGCCTCGGCCGGGCCCGCCAACGTCTCCGCCTCGTCGTCTGCCGGGGTGGCTCCGGCAAGCCAGCCAGCGAGTTCGGGGAACCGCCGCTGGTAATCCGCGGTCGGGCAGGGAACGCCGCGCAGCCGGCGGTGGTACATATCGATAAAGATCAGCACGCGCAGCAGAGCGAGGCGGTCGTCGCCGGCCCAGCCGTCGATGTGGTCCTCGATCCGCGGCCCCGGCGACCGCCAGGCGGCCTCGAACCGGGTGCAGACCGCGGCGATCCGCGGGGCCAGTTCCACGGGCAGACTCGGCAGGCGATCCAGGTCATCCATCGCGTTGCCTCCTCGGTGGGTTCGGGTAGGCGGTCGGCGACATCCTCTCTCGAAGGAACGGCCCTGGCGATTTTACACCGTCCGCTGCCCCCAGGGAAGCGGCATCGTCGGCGGCCTGCGGTGATGATCCTTGCGCACGTCCTTCGGCCGTTCCTTGAACCACGTCACGAACCGGATCAATTGCCGCACCGCCTCCTCGTACGCCTCGCGGCCCTTCTCGGCCGTCGCCAACTCGGCATCGCCCAGGACGCCGGTCGGGGAGTAACTGCTCGTCCACGAGATGACCGTCGCCGGGCCGGCCGCGAACAGATCCACCCAGTTAAATGGGCTCTCCTCGGCATTGAACGAGATGGTGCCGCTCTTGATCAGGTCGGTGCGGACGTTGTCGCCGTCGAGGTACAGGTACAGGCTCGTCTCCAGCTCGCAGGCGTGCGAGCAGCCGCCGGGGAACTTGCTCTGCCGCCAGCGTGGCAGAAATTCCTTGTCGATCGTGAGCAGATTCCACCACGCGGCACAGACACACTCGGCGTCCGTCTCGAGGTTCGTCCGCCGGGCGACGAGATCGAGATTCGGCATGTTCGAGCCGTGGCCGTTGAGCAGGACGATTTTCTTGAAGCCGTGGTAGGCCAGCGATTTGGTGATGTCCAGGACGTGGTCGATGAAGTGGCCGTAGTCCTGGTTGATCGTGCCGGGAAAGTCCATGACGTGGCCGGTGTAGCCGTAGGCGACGACGGGCAGGACGAGCATCTTGTCGGGGATCTCACGGCCGGCTCCGCTGGCGATGCCGACCGGACAGACGAGATCGACGTCGAGCGGCAAGTGCGGTCCGTGCTGCTCGACGGCTCCACACGGGACGATGCAGACCTGCCCGAGATCAATCGCGTCGTTGATCTCCGGCCAGGTGAGTTTTTCGTAGCGGTACTCGGTCGCGGCACGGTTCATGAGTTCACCTCAATTTCTGTCAGAGCCGCGCACGCAGCGAGGCCGCAGGCCGAGCGGAGTAAGCGCACCA
>CAYYJM010000255.1:0-9223 GCA_964471755.1 uncultured Alcaligenaceae bacterium | reverse complement strand
TTCTGGGAATTCAGGACGGCTCCCAGGTTGTTGTACGCCACGGCGAGATCGGGCTTGAGAGCGATGACCTTGCGGTAGGCGGCGACCGCCTCGTCCAGCTTCTTCTGGGAATACAGGACGGCCCCCAGGTTGTTGTACGCGGAAGCGAGATCGGGCTGGAGAGCGATGGCCTTGCGGTAGGCGGCGACCGCCTCGTCCAGCTTATTCTGGGAATTCAGGACGGCTCCCAGGTTGTTGTACGCCACGGCGAGATCGGGCTGGAGAGCGATGGCCTGGCGACAGGCGGCGACCGCCTCGTCCAACTTCTTCTGGGCTCCCAAGGCGAACCCCAGGTTGTTGTACGCGAAGGCGAGATCGGGCTTGAGAGCGATGGCCTGGCGGTAGGCGGCGACCGCCTCGTCCAGCTTATTCTGGGAATCCAGAACATTGCCAAGGGAGAAATGCATTTCCGGATTGTTCGGTTTTCGGCGCACCAGGTCGCGGAGTATCGCCTCGCCTTCCGGTCCACGGTCTGCTGAGAGAAGGGCCTTCGCCAGGGCAATGCCCATCTGCGGACGAAGACTTCGGGCCGCACGATAGCATTCGATCGCCTCGGCCGTCCCACCGGGCCCCTGTCGCTGCAGCAGCTTGCCCAGTGCGTCGAGCAGGACAACCTCGCCAGGGCGGCTAGCCAGGGCCGAGCGGAGGACCTCCTCCCCAGTGGAGGCATCTCCCACCACTTCCAGCGCACGGGCAAACTGCACCACGCCCTGAACCGGCTCCCGCAACGAGTCCAGCCTCCCGGCCAGCTCCCGCAACCGCCGCACGTTCGGACCGGCGGGCATCTCCAGCAGTCGCCCCCAGCCGGATAACGCCCGGGCCAACTCCCGGTGCAGTCGCTCCCGATGGAGGACACCGCTTACCCGCAACTGACGCACCTCACGGCGTACCGCGTCCCCGTCGAGCCGGTCCGCCAGGGTGTGCAGGGGCCGCCACTCACTCTCGGGCCGTTGGTGATTTCGTCGATCCAGGACCCATTCGTCCAGCCCTGCCACGACTTCCGCCCGGACCTGTTCCGGCATTTCCTGGAGCTTCGCCACGACCGCTTCCAGCGGCTCGCCGTTGACGTCGATGCCCCAGTGGAGAAACGCGGTGGCGAACTGCTCGTCTACACTGGGCTGAGCCATCGCCATCATCTGCCCCTCTTCTCCATGCTGGTAGGCCTTCGTCTCGCGTGGCTCGCTGACATCGAGCAGGGCCGCCATGAGCTGGCGATTCTTTCCCGCCCGCTCCCGCTTCTGCTCGACCTCCTGACGCAGCGTCGCCGCCTGCTGCTGAAGCTCGGCCGTGGCCTCCGTGGCGATTTCCACCACCCGGCTGGCATCGGCCACAGCCCGGTCGAGCATCTCGACATCGTTCGCTCGCCAGCCCTGCTCGGCCGTCTCACGCACCGATCCCAGCGCGGCTCGTGTCTTCTCCTCCACGGCCTGCAACCGGGCCGCCGCCTCGGCGCGTTGCTGCTGCACGATCCAGGCCACCGACCCGCCGGCAACCACCGCCACCAGAGCCGCCAGCGCCAGGCCGATCGTCAGTCGCCGGGCTCGCCGCTCGGCCAGGGCCGTCAGCCGGGCTTCTTCCGCCCGGGCCTCGGCAGCCACCCGCTCCTGCTCGGCCTGGCGGGCTCGCCGGTCCACCGCCGCGAGATACGCCGTCACCCCCGCGGACACTGCGCCGGCGTCGCGCGGCCGTTCGTCTGGTTCGCCGGCCAGGCACCGCTGCGTCAGGGCCCGCAGGTCCGCATCGACTCCGCAGGCGTCCAGTCGGGCGAACGCCTCGGCGAGGTCGGCCTTGATCGCCTGAGCCCACAGGGCGTCCGTCGCCTTCGCGGTGTACAGTCGGCCGCCGGTGAGGATTTCAAACAGGATCGCCCCGAGACTGAACACGTCGCTGCGCTGATCGACACGCTCGATCTCGCCGCGTGCCTGTTCCGGCGGCATGTAGGCGAAGGTGCCCATCACCGCGCCATCCCGCGTGCCCTCGGCGGTGTCCCGGGGCGTCGTGACGTTCGGGCTGGGATGGGTGTCGTCGCGATCGAGGTATTTGGCCAGGCCCCAGTCCATGACCTGGACCTCGCCGAATTCGCCGACCATGACGTTGGCCGGTTTCAGGTCGCGGTGGATCACGCCGCGCGAATGGGCGAAGGCCACCGCCTGGCAGATCTGCGTGAAGATGTTCAGGAACCGCTGTCGCTCGTGCCCCGGTTCGGGCCGACCGGCGAGCAAGTCGGCCAGCGTTCGGCCCTGGATCAGTTTCATGGCGAAGAAGGGCCGTCCGTCCGGCAGGACGCCCTGCTCGTGGATTGGGACGATCCCCGGATGTTGCAGCTGGCCGGTGATCTGGGCTTCCTCGAGGAAGCGGCGGATACTCTCGGGCCGGTCGGCCAGTTGCTCGTGCAGCACCTTGATGGCCAGGTCACGGTGCAGGTGCTGATCGCGACAGCGGATGACCGCTCCCATGCCCCCGCGAGCGATCTCGTCGCGAAGTTCGTACCGGCCGGCGAGCAACGAGTCCGATCCCAGTGTTGCATCGGCAGCCTGGGTTGGCGTCTGGATGACACTGCCGAGGGAAACCGTGGAGGCGGACGGGGACGGAGGGGGAACGTGGTCCTGGGTGGTGACCGGGTTGGGCTTCTCAGGCGTGGACATGGCGAACTCCTTGACGATGGCCGGACAGGATGCCAGGGGTTACTTCTTCTCGGCCTTCTTGAGGACGACGGCGACTTCGGCCCAGAGTTTCCGCCAGGCTTCGTGTTCGGCGCGGGGCAGGTTCGCCAGCGCGACGCGATCGCGAACGCTGACCAGGTCGGCGTCCTGCTGCCAGTGGGTCAGGTATCGAGACACTCGGTGGACAGGACCAGCCGATTGTAGCACGCCCCGACCGGAGCGTCAGTTTTTCTTCCGCGCCGCTTCCAGCACCTCGGCCAGTTTCACCGGCACCCCGCCGCGAGCCTTGCTCACGTCGGCCGCCTGCATGAAGGTGTAGATCTCCAGCGTCTCCTCGGGGCTGACCGGCGGCTTGCCCGTGCGGAAGAACGTGACGATCTCGGTCAGCAGCGGCTCGTAGCCGCCGAAGGCTCCGCCCTCGACAACCCCCTTGTCGCCGAAGGCGATCGCGCCGAAGACCCCCTTGCCACTGCGGATGCCGCGATAGGTGCCGATCCGGCCATCCTTCCACACGCCGACGACCAGATCGGTGCCTTTGGTGTGCGTGCGCGTGACCGTCTCGCAGCCGGGACCCAGGATCGTGAAGAGCGACTCGACGCCGTGGATGCCGTACCAGAACAGGTCCGGATGATGCGGCTCGATCTCACACGGGCCATACGTCGCGCAGCCGAGAATCTTGCCGACCTTCGGGTTGTCTCGCAGACTCCGCACGGCCGGCGAGAAACGCAGACCCGAGGTCGAGAAGACCGGCACCTTGTGCTTCGCCGCCAGCTCGTACAGGGCGACGGCGTCGGCCAGGTTGCCGGCCACCGGCTTGTCCACGAAGACCGGCTTGCCCGCCTTGAGTACGGCCTCGATCTGCTTCAGGTGAGGCCGACCGTCCACGCTCTCCAGCAGAACAACGTCCACCTTCGGCAGGAGCGCCTCGATCGACGGGACGATCTCGACGCCGAGCTTGTCGCGCAGGTCCTTCGTGAAACCCTCGACACGGTTGGCACTGGCCGGCACGTCGGGACTGCCGCCGGGAAACGCGGCGACGACCTTGAAGCCGGCGAACTCCGGCCTCGGTTTGGCGGCGTTGAGCAACCTCGTGAAGGCCGACACGTGCGAGGTGTCCAGGCCGATGATGCCGACGCGCACGAGCTTCTCCTTGCCCGGTTGAGCCGGGACCAGCGGGGTCGCGAAAACGAGGAACAGACCGATGACCAGGATCCGGCGCATGAGTTTCCTCACAAACGAGAACGGCAGGACGGACAGAGTTTCGGACGCAGTGCCACCGTTGTACCACACGGCGAAGCCAGGGGAAGAGCCTGTCCGACAAATCGGACGCAGCCCCGCGGATACGTCCCCGGCTCGCGACGAGCGATGTCGCGCCGACTACAATGCCGTCGATGGACGATCGGTCGGGCTGTGTTTCGCGAAGGAGAAAGCATGAAGGGTACGGAAGCGATCGCTTCGGCACTGCGGTCGAGCTTGAATGTTCTGGGGATGTTCCTGAGCGACCTGAGCGATGCCGACCTGCTGGTTCGTCCCGTCGAGGGAGCCAATCACATCGCCTGGCAACTGGGCCATCTGATCCTCAGCGAGCGGAAGCTCCAGCTCGGCAACCTGCCGGGAGCGGTCTATCCCGACCTGCCGGCCAACTTCGAGGCGCAACACGGCCCGAACATGGCCGGGACGGACAAGGGGTTTCTCGGCAAGGCGGCGTACCTCGAACAGTACGCCAGGGTCCGCGAGGCGACCCTGGCCGCGGTGCAGAAGCTGACCGACGCCGACCTCGATCGGCCGACCGAGGGACCGATGGCGGGGTTCGCCCCGAAACTGGGCGATCTGCTGCTGCTCATGGCGAACCACACCCTGATGCACGGCGGTCAGTTCAGCGTCGTACGGCGACGTCTGGGCAAGCCGATTCTGTTCTGATCAGGGCGGTCAGTCGGGGAGTTCCTGGAAGATTTCCTCGAAGCGCGGATGGCAGTCGGAGAAGGCCTGGATCAGGGCCGGATCGAACTGCCCGGCCGAGTGGTTGAGGATGACGCGCACCGCAACATCATGACTCTGGGCTCGCTTGTGGAGGCGGTCACGGCGCAGGGCGTCGTACACGTCGCCCAGCGCGGTCAACCGTGCCACGGCGGGAATCGCCTCGCCAGCGAGGCGGTCGGGGTAGCCCGTGCCATCGTAGCGCTCGTGATGATGGCGGACCAGGGCCCGAGCGGTGCCGAGAAACTCCAGCGAGGCCCCATGTTCGCGACCGAGGGCCTCCAGCATGCGGTCGCCGATCACCGGATGCGTCTCGACCAGCCGCCGTTCCTGGTCGTTCAGCGCCCCCGGTTTCAGGAGGATGTCCTCCGGCAGGCCGATCTTGCCGATGTCGTGCAGCGGCAGACAGCGATCGAGCAGTTCGAGGAAGCGGGCATCGACCAGCGCGTCCCAGGGTGACATCGCCGTGGCAGCCAGGGCCAGGGCGCGACAGTATCCTTGCAGACGCCGAAGATGACCAGGCGTCTCGCCTTCACGCGACTCGGCCATCTTGGCCATCGCGAAGAGCAGGGCGTTATGGGCCTCACGGACGTCCCGATCGCGGGCCTGGAGACTCTCCTGGAGTTGGTGGGTGGTCAGGTGATACTGGGCCGTCAGTAACTGGGACCGCTCCAGAGCCTCCTTCATGCTCAGAAGCAATTCGCATCGCACCGGCAGGAGTTGCTCGGCCACGGCGAACGGAAGCACGACGTTTGCCCCCGGCCAGTCCTGTCCGGGATCACCGATCACGAGAATCTGCTGATGCAGGTCCGTGGACCGTGAACGAAGACGCTGAAGGCTCGCCCGATTCAGGTCCGGGTGGCTCTGGACGACCACCAGCGGGAAGGACTCCTGACGGAGAAGGGCTTCCGCCTCGTCAAACTGTGCCACCGTTCGCGACACGAACCCGTGATCATGAAGGCTCCGAACCAGGTTCGCTTCCACCGGGTCGATGAGGAGGACGCGTCGTGTCTTCGGGGCGGAGGGGGCGATCGGCAAGGGCTCCGGTTCCGGCGGGAGCGTTGCCGGTAGGCCCAACGTGGCGGCCGACTCGGGCAGAGCGAACGGCGTCAGCGCGTGCATGACGAGCAGCGGCGGCTGCGGACGCTGGAGCGGATCGCGGTCGAGCATGCGAGCCAGCAGGTCGTCGAGAACAGCGGGAACGTCGCTGCGGAGTTCGCTCACCCGCCGAGCGGGCATCCGTTGCAGACGCAGCAGCGAAGCGTTCAGCGTGGCCTCGGCCGGATGCGGCCCCTGTCCGGTGAGGAGATAGAAGAGCGTGGCTCCGAGACCGTAGATGTCGGCCGCTTTGCCGACGGAGGTCGGATCGAGGCTCTGCTCCGGAGCCATGTAATCCAGACTGCCGATCAACGCCCGTGGGTCGGTCAGGCGACTGTCGAAGTGACGCACCAGGCCGAAATCGACGAGCTTGACCTGGCCCTCGTCGCTCAGGAGCAGGTTCGATGGCTTCAGGTCGCGGTGGATGATGTGATGATCGTGAGCAGCGTGCAGTCCCGCGGCGGCCTGACGGATGAACTGACACGCCTCCGTCACCGAACAGGGGCCGTTCTCCTGGACATACCGTTCCAGGTCGCCGCCGCGGACCAGTTCCAGGACGAGATAGACGCAGCGCGTATGCGCCTCATCGCCAGCGACCTCGCCAGCGTCGATGGCCGTGACGATGTGAGGGTGACTCAGTTCGGCCAGGGCTCGCATCTCGACATAGAACCGATGCTGGAGCGACGGATTCGATTCTTCCTCGACCTGAAGAACCTTGATGGCGACCTTCCGCCGGAGCAGGCAATGTTCGGCCCGGTAGACCGTACTCATGCCGCCGCAACCGAGGATGTCGAGCAGGCGATACCCTCCGATCAGGAGGCGACGCCAGTCGCCGGCCAGGATCCGCTCGCGCTGATAACCCGTGATCAGATTGTGGCGCTGGAGCAGCTGGGCGAATCGGCCGGGTTGCGCGAATTCGCTCAGAGTGTCGCGTCGTTCGTGGAGAAGATGGCCGAGCGGCGCTTCGTCGATCAGACGAGCCGCGAGCAGATCGCGTGCCAGGGATCGAGCCGGCTCGGCCAGATCGGACAGCGGTAAAGTCGAGGTCGGCTGGTGGCAAGTCAGCATCGGCAAGCTCCTTGATGCGGAACTGTAGCTTTTTTGCCGGGCCGACGCAAAGAGGACGCCAGGCGGTTGCTCCAGTGACGAGCGAACCTCTCGGCCGACGTCGTTACAGCTTCTCCGATCGGCAAAATCCTTTCGTCCGAATGCGGATCTGGCTCCTTGCATCACGAAATCGAGCCCTTATCATAGAAGCGTCGAAGGAACCCACCGCGTGATTTTAGCGCCGGCCCTGCCTCCTTCGACGCCGGAAACGGCTCGGCTCTGCCATGCCGGGTGTTGGCGCTTTCAGGTCCGAATTCGGAGTCGATCATGATTCGAACCCTGCGTTTCGGTTTGCTGGCCTTGCTCCTGGCTGGCCTGGTCCTGCCCCTCGCCACCCTGCGCGTCCGTGCTGACGACAAGGAAGAAACCAACAAGGCGATGAAGGCCGCCAAGGAAGCCGTCGAGGCCCTGATCAAGAGCGGCGGCAAGGGTGCCGAAGCGCTGGCGAAGAAGAATGACATCGTCCCGGTCATGTATCTGTTCAAGCCGCGCAACGAACGCTATCCCAACGCGATTGGCTACGGAGCCAAGGGCGAAGCCGTCGAAATCAAGATCATGAACCTGGCCAAGAAGACACTGCCAGCCGCGCAGTTGCAGAAGGAAAGCGCCGATCTGATCACCATGGCCAAGCAGACCAAGGCCATCGGCGAGCTGAACAAGTACTACGCTCCGAAGACCAAGAAGGCCGGCAAGGACCCCAAGGACTGGCACAAGTACAACGACGAGATGCAGAAGTACGCGGATGACCTCATCGAAGCCGTCAAGAGCGGTAAGCCGGACGCGGTCAAGAAGGTCAGCAACGCGCTCAACTCGGCCTGCGTCAACTGCCACGGAATCTTCCGCGATAGTTGAGGGCTGGTGAGCGTCTTTCGGCGAGCCCCCCCACGAAAAGTGGGGAAGTTCCCGCCCTGTAAACTCCCCCCACTTTCGTGGGGGGCTCGCCTTTTCTCCCCCCACTTTCGTGGGGGGCTCGCCTGGGACTCACTTCAAGAACGTACCCATCAGTTCGTGCCCGCGCTCGAAGGCGAGCGGGGATCGCGCTGCCACTTCCTCGTCATAGCTCGTCGCACCGTTCGGCTCGATGCCGGTGCCGCAGATCGCGAACGGCACTGCGCCGTAAGCGTGTGCGCGCGTCCGCAACGTGGTGCGATGATCGGGCGAGACGAGAATGCGATGGTCGCCGTACGTCGGCAGCGCTTCCAGAAGCGGGCCGACGATGTGTTCATCGATGCGTTCCAGGGCCTTGACCTTCTCGTCGGCCTTGCCCTCGTGCGACGCCTCGTCGGGGGCCTCGACGTGGACGCAGACGAGATCGTGATCCCGCAGAGCGGCGATGCCATATCGGCCCTTGGCGGCGTAGTCGGTGTCGAGGTAACCGGTCGCACCGGGCACGTCGATGCGCTTCCAGCCGAGCAGGACGCCGACGCCACGGACCAGATCGACGGCACTGAGAATGGCTCCCCGCTTGCCGTAAACGTCCAGGAAGGGACGGAGTTGCGGGGCCTTGCCCTGTCCCCAGAGCCAGCACTGCGTGGCCGGACGCTTCCCCTCGGCCCGTCGGCGAACGTTGACCGGATGGTCGGCGAAGAGCGGCCGACTTCGTTCCATGATGACGCGGAGCAGATCGCTACCCGGCCCGGTTGGCAGGTGCGGCTCGATCGGTCGATCGGGCACGTCGTGCGGCGGCTGGGTCTTCGTCGTGCCGTCGAACGGGGCCGGATCGTCGCCGCGGTAGACGAGAATGTTGCGGTAGCTGACGCCAGGATGAAACTCGAGTTTCCCCTTGCGGCCGAGAACCTCCCGCACCAGCGCGTCGCCGCCGAGGTGTTCCTGGAGGGTGTGGACCAGGGGCGCACCGTCCTCGCTGGTAATGTGGCCGGCGGTGAAGTCGCGCATCTCGCCGTTGTCGATGCAGACGAGATTACAGCGGATGGCCCAGTCGAGCGGGCCGAGTGGGATGCCCATCGCGGCGGTTTCGAGCGGAGCCCGGCCGGTGTAGACCTGGAGCGGATCGTAGCCGAACAGGCTGAGCGTGGCGACGTCGCTGGCCGGGGTCAGCGGTCGCGGGACGTTGTCCGATCGACCGACCACGCCGAGCCGGGCGATGCGGTCCATGTTCGGCAGACGGGCGGCCTGCAAAGGAGTTCGGCCGCCGAGGGTATCCTGCGGCTCATCGGCGCAGCCGTCTGGGATGACGATGACGTATTTCATGGGTTCGCCTTCTCATTTAGCCGCCGGCTTGCCGGCGGTCTTCGACGAGGCACCGCCGGCAAGCCGGCGGCTAAATGGATCAGTCCCCAACCGGATAATAGACCGCCGGAGCGGCGACGCAGCCGAGG
>CAYYJM010000254.1:391-9236 GCA_964471755.1 uncultured Alcaligenaceae bacterium | reverse complement strand
GGCGAGGTCGAGCTTGTACGTTCCGGTGAACTGCTTACCGGCGTTGACGGCGGCGATCCACTGGACATTGTCCGGGATCGGGACGTAGCGATTGCCGCGCGGATCGAAGATGCGCCGTGTCGAGTCGATCGCGCTCATGATGCCGTTGAGGGCGTAGCCCCGGCAGCGGTTCAGCTCGTCAAGGAAGATCAGGAACCGGTCAGTCGGCCGTTCGTTCGCATTGTAGACGGCGAGGAGAACCTCCGTCGGCAGCCATTCGGTACGAGCCCGGCCAGCGTCGTCGATGAGCAGCTGGAGTGAGCCGACGAAGTCGGCCGGCTCGAAGCAGACGGAGCAGTTGAAGAAGACGTACTCCATGCCGAGGGAGCGGGCCAGTTCCCGGCTGATGGTCGTCTTGCCGGTGCCCTGTGGTCCTTCGAGCAGAATCGATCGGCCGCTGCACAGGAGGATCTCGACCTGCTTGACGAGGACGGGATCGATGTAGACGCCGGCCGGATCGAAATCGACCAGGCCGAGAAAGGCGACGTGGACGGCGTCGTCGGCGAGGCGATCCACCTTGACCTTGAGGCGTGTGCCGGGCAGGACACGACGATCGGTGCAGAGGATCGGCAGCGGACAGGTCGCGCCGTTGACGTTGCGCGCGACGAGACGGGGCTTCTGGCCCTCCTCGCGGTGGGTCCAGAAGACCGTCTCGAAAACGTAGCCGGGTTGTAGCTTGTCGATCATGAGGAAGCTCGCAGTCCGGAGATCATCACGAACAAGGCGGTGTCAGTTCGTGGCTTACGGCCCTCCGCCACGGGCCGTCCGGATGTGCGAGGCTATGTGCCCGCAGGCATCGCCGGGGATGCGCCTCCGGCGAAAAGCGCCGCTTCCGGGTCGGCATCCATTATGCCGACCGTTTTCTCCCTGCGGAAGCGGGTGCAGGTCCCTTTTCCCCCGTGCCCATCTCCACGCTGTCTCGGGCGAAACAGGAAGTGGCCATGGCGGCACGACTCGGGCTTGAGCATGGTCTCCTCCTTTCTGTCGGAGAGCCTCCGTGGGGACCCATCGTGTGGCCGCCGTTCCGGGGGAGGAAAGGCGTGGTCAGCAATGAGGTGGCCGCGACCACGGGTCGAGCGGAGGGTTGAAGTTTCGCGATCAGTTTCTCTACGCACCGTCTCTACGTCGAGGTGGGAAGGATGTGACAGAGCCGATTCCTTGCTCGGCTCCCGGTCCTGCATTACAATCCTCGCTGGTGGTTAATTTCGATCCGCTCCCTGCTCGACCACCGAAGAGGTGCCCGATGTCTCCGCCCAACCCGGCCGGATCGGTGACCCAGTTCTTCGGCCAGCTCCGCACTGGTGACGCGGCGGCGGCCGGGGCCCTGTGGGAGCGGTTCTTCCCCCGAATGCTCGCGCTGGCCCGCCGGACCCTGGTCGGCCGACCGCAGCGCGTGGCCGACGCCGACGACGCCGCCCTGAGCGCGTTCGCCTCGTTCTGCGATCGTGTCCGGGCCGGCGAATACGACGTGGACGGCCGCGACGATCTGTGGGGCCTGCTCGCGGTCATCACGGCCAACAAGGCCCGCATGCAGGTTCGCCGAGAGACGGCACTCAAGCGCGGTGGCGGCCGGGTCCGTGGCGAGGACGACCTCGTTCGCCCCGACGGTTCACCCCTGCCGCTCGACGAGGCCGCAGCGGCCCTGCCGGCAGCCGAGTTCGATCTCCACTGCGAGGAACTGCTGGCCCGTCTCGATCCTGAGTTGCGCGCGTTCGCCGTCCTGCGACTGCTCGGCCACACGAACGCCGAGATCGCCCGGATGCACGACTGCACCGAGCGAAAGGTCGAGCGCAAGCTGAACCTGATCCGTCTCCGCTGGGCGTCGGAATGGCCAGGGCCGGACAGCACCTAGAAAAAATTCCGCCCGTCGATGTCGGGTGAAAGGCTCCACTTGCACTGTACAGGACGAGGGCCGGCAAGCGACCGGCGTATCGATTCTGATCCCTGTGGGAGTGCGACTCATGGCCCTGGGACTCTGCCGTCATTGTGGCTCGGGCGGGATCGCAACCGACGCCCCAACCTGTCTCTCGTGCGGCGGTAACTGTCCAAACCCGGGATTCTTCACCCGGCTGGGGGTTTGGACGAGCAGGATCGTTGGGCTCCTGATTCTCCTCGTCGGCATCGCGGTGGTTGTCGCGGTCAGTCAAAAGGGCGAACTCCTCGTAATCGACATCGGTCTCTTGTGCTTCGGTATCCCGCTGATCCTCGGCGGCGGCGTCTTGTTGTTGCGCTCGCTGATCTGGCCTTACGGGTAAGGCACCGAGCGAGTAGCGAACGGCGGCGACGCGATCCCCGATCCTCACGAAGTCAGTCGTGCCCTGCTTCCCGACGACCGATCGCCCACGGCCGCCGGGGTTTTCCCACTCCCGGAAGTGATGCCATGATTCCCGCCGATCTGTCTCTTTCAATCGCCGAACGGGTGGACGCTGCCTGCGACCGGTTCGAGGCCGAGTGGCGAGCCGGTCGCAGACCGAGCGTCGATGCCTACCTCGCCGCCGTGCCTGAGACCGATCGTGAGGCGCTGCGGCCCGCCCTGCTCGCCGTCGAGGCCGAGCTGCGGGCCGGCGTCCCGTCCGGTGACACGTCACGGTCATCGGGCAGATCCAGCCCGGCTCGGCCCGGCCCGACGATCGAATACGCCGGCGACGGGTCCGTCATTCCGACGCGGATCGGCCGATTTGAGGTCCGGGCCGTCCTCGGCACCGGGGCCTTCGGCCGCGTCTACCGGGCCTACGACCCGACCCTCGACCGCGAAGTGGCCGTCAAGGTGCCGCTGGCGGAGGCGGTTCGCACGCCGGAGGACCATGACCGATTCGTCAAGGAGGCGAAGGCGGCGGCGACCATCTCGCATCCGAACATCTGCCAGGTCCACGAGGTCGGCGAGCAAGACGGCGTGCCGTACATCGTCATGGCCCTCGTCCCGGGCCAGTCCCTCGCCGACGTGATTCGCGCTCGCAAGGAGCCGATGGCCGAGAAGCAGGCGGCAATCATCGTCCGTAAACTCGCCCTGGCCCTGGAGGCGGCCCACCGCAAGGGAGTCGTCCACCGCGATCTGAAGCCGGCGAACGTCATGTTCGACAAGGAGCGGAAGGACCTTGTCGTGATGGACTTCGGCCTGGCTCGTCGGCCGGTCGCCGATGGCACGGCCCGCGACACGCGCAGCGGCGTCGTCATGGGCACGCCGGCGTACATGTCGCCGGAGCAGGCCCGCGGCGGATCGAAGGACGTCGGCCCGGAAGCGGACGTCTTCTCGCTCGGCGTCATCCTCTACGAACTGCTCACCGGCTCGCGGCCGTTCATCGGCACCGCCCACGAGGTCATTTCGCAGATCCTGCTCGTCGAGGCGGAGCCGCCATCACAACGCCGACCAGGCCTCGACTCGACGCTGGAGGCCGCCTGCCTGAAGGCGCTGGCCAAGGATCCGGCCCGGCGATTCGCGTCCATGCGTGAGTTCGCGTCGGTACTCGACGCCTACCTGCGCCGGCCGACCGGCCCGGTCGCGGAGACCGCTCGCGCCGTCGAAACGACGCCGGGGAAGGAGGCCGACGCCGAGGCGTCGAGCGCCCGCAAGATCGAGGAGGTGTTCGCGGCGCTCACCGAGCAGCAGAAGACGGCCCGGGAGGAGACGGCCGCCGCAGTCGAGGCCGCTGCGGCGAAATCACGCACGCCGCGGTGGATCTTCGCCGGGCTCGCCCTCC
Source organism: uncultured Alcaligenaceae bacterium (assembly GCA_964471755.1). Classification (GTDB taxonomy): domain Bacteria; phylum Planctomycetota; class Planctomycetia; order Gemmatales; family Gemmataceae; genus CAYYJM01. The sequence continues at coordinate 5,499 of CAYYJM010000254.1, read as the reverse complement.
TGCTCGTCGGCGGACTGACGGCCATTGCGGGGATCGTCTTCTTCACGCGAAGCGACAGGGTCAAGGTGACGATCGAACTGACCGACGTCGATCTGGCCGACCGGACGTTGAGCTTCTTTCTGGACGAGGAGTCGATCAGCGCCGAGCAACTGGCCCAGCCGGTCGAGCTGACACCGGGTGAACACGTGCTGGTGGTGAAGCGCGGCAAGGAGATCGTCAAACGCTTGCTCCTGACCGTGACCGGTGGACGGAGCCCCAGCATCAAGGTGAAGGACATCACGCCGTCACCGCCGCTGACACCGAAGCCCGTATGGAGGCCGTTGATCCGTTCAGCCGAGGAACTGATCGAAGGCGAGACGATGAACGTCCTGAACGCACCAGGCCAGACGGTTCGCTTCGAGAACGGCAGTCTCATCCTGCGAGGAGCGGGAGCGACCTTTTCTCCCAAATTCACCGGGAAGAACTACATCGTTCGGGTCGTCATGGTCCGCCCCGCGAGCCTGTTCATGGCGGCCCGATTGCAACCGGGCAATGCCGACGGGTATCACGTCCGCTTCTGTCACCACGACCGGCGTGTGGACTGGCCGCCCTACAGCCTGTCGAAGGGGGCGTTCGGACAGCTCAAGACACTCCGAGGGACAATGCAGCGGTTCACGACGATTCTGCTCGAGTACGCCCTGTCGGTGTACGAGGACGAACTCGCCGTCTACGTCAACGGCGAGCGAGTCATCTCGGCCCGCGACCTGGATTACACCGAGGGCACGATCGCCCTCCGTTCAGACGACAACAACCCGATGGTCCTGCAGAAGGTCGAAGTCCTCGTCCTCGACGGCACGAATACAACGCCGGACGACGTGTTTCCACGGAAGATTGATCCGAAAGAACTGGCCTACCTCGCCCCGGAGTATCTGACGCCGGATCGGAAGAAGGAGAACCTGCTCAAGAACGGCTCCTTCGAGGCCGGCCTGACGGACTGGAAGTTCGAGTCCTGGCGAATGAAACAGGAGTGTGCCCAGATCGCGACAGACAAGGGCCACGACGGCGAGGAGGTCTTGCGCATCACCAACGATCCCGATGATGATGTGCGGTTGATCCAGGTCGTGAACGTCAAACGGAACACGCGCTACCTCTTCTCCGGCTGGATCAAGACCAGCGACGTGGTGTGCGAGGCTCACAACCGCACAGGCGGAGCCTTGTTGTACATGTGGGGCGGACACCAACGAAAGACGGCCGACCTGGGGGGAACGAACGACTGGACCTATTACGCGGTCGTCTTCAACTCCGGCGAGCTGACCGCCGTCGAACTCGCCCCCCGCCTCGGCTACTTCGCCGCCACGGCATCCGGAACCGCGTGGTTCGACGACCTTAGCCTGATCGAACTGCCAGACGAATGACGTGAGAAACTGGCTTTTGTCCCCCTTCCCCCTTTCGAGGAACTGTTCATGAAGTCTGTTTCCGCCTACCTCGCCGTGTTGCTGCTCGCGGCGGCACCTTTCGGGTACGCTGAGGTGCCGAAGCCCCCGGTGATGGCAACGCCACCGCAAACGGCCTACGCCAGGGCTGCGACCAGAGACGGCAAGGTGTCCATCACCCTGAAGCTTCTTGTCGTGGCACCGACGACGGGTTATCGAACGGTCTGCGAGTCAATCACGAGGACCGTGGGCGGCAAGCAGGTCGTCGAGACCGTCACCAAGAAGATTCCCTACACTTTCATGAAGGGGCATGGCTGGCGTGAGGTAGCAGTGGATGCCGCCGACAAGTCCGTGTCCATCAGCGATGCGGCTGGCAAGCCTGTGTCCGCGGACAAGCTTGCCAGGCTCCTGGAGAAAGATACGCCGGTACTCGTGTCACCGAGTGGGCCGGTCGATCCGTTCTACTTATCGACCGTGAAGGATGACGTGCTGGTGATCGTTGCCCCGCCCCAGATGCTGTACCCGAGGCAGCCACCTGGCCCGGGTACGGTGGTCAATCCCGTCCCGGTGCCTTCGCCTGTGGTTCCGAAGAAGCCTTGAACTCCCTCGGTGGCCGATCACCGAGCGAATTTACCCAGAAAGTAGGTGCCGCGAGCCGAGCGGTACTGGCTGGCCACGGGTGCAGGCTTCACCCCTATTTCGCAAGCCAACACCCTGTGCCAGCCTGGTCCGCCTCGGCTCGGCGGACCTACCCGGAAAACCCACTCCGAACGAAACAACGCGACCCGACTCAGCGCCCCTGCCCGCGCTGGACTGGACGTTGCACTGCCCGGCCCTGACGGCCTACGATGGGGTTGTTCCACAACCCCGGGAGACCGCCATGCCGATGGAACGGGCCGAGGCCCTGGTCCTGCGAACGACCGACTGGAGCGAGTCGAGTCGGATCGCCACGCTCTGGACGCGCGAACAGGGCAAGGTGCGTGCCCTGGCCAAGGGCGGACGACGACTGCGCTCGTCCTTTGAAAGTGCCCTTGATTTACTGACGCATTGCAGTATCGTCCTGCTCCACAAACCGACGGGCGGTCTCGACCTGCTGACCGAGGCGCGGGTGGTGGAGGTCTTCCCCCGGCTGCGGACGAACTTGCGGGCCTTCTACGGCGCGTGCTATCTCGCCGAGTTGCTCGCGGACGGGACGGAGGAACACGATCCGCATCCGGCCCTGTTCGACGCGGCCGTACTGACCCTGCGCAGCCTGGGCGATGGCGTCCCGGTCGGGCAGCGGCTGGCGCAGTTCGAGTTCGCCTGGCTGTGCGAGCTGGGGGTCCAGCCGATCCTGGAGGAGTGCGCCGGCTGCGGGGCGGCCCTCGGGGCGTCGGAGGAGCTGGCGTTCAGTTGCGCGGCCGGCGGCGTGATCTGTGCCGTCTGCCGGGCGGCGCATCGTGAGCGTCGGCCACTATCGCGGGTAGCCTGGCAGGCTCTGCGCAAGCTGGGGAACGAGAGCCTGGTGTGGGATGAGGGGTTGCAGGGGGAGGTTCGGCCGGTGCTGGAGCAGTACGTCTGCTACCACCTGGGACGTCGACCACGGTCGCTGGCGTTCCTGCAACGGCACGGAGAGGAGCCAAGGTCATGACAGGAATCGCTCGCCAATCGGCCCGATGGGGGTGGTGCCTGGCGACGTGCGCGGTCGGGGCTCTGCTCCTGAGCGGTTGCTCGTCCACGTCCGGCGGTCCCCTGGCCACCACCGACTGCGTTCGGGCCAAGACCGGCCCGGAGCCTGTGCCCTACACCGAGGCCGAAGCCGAGAATCGTACCCTCGCGGAGTATCTGAAGTTCTGGGAGCGCATGAACATCGCCTCGATTCAGGTCGAGCCGCCGACCGAGTCGTTCACGCTGGGGCCGGACGGCCTGAAGGCGAGCGCCGTGCCGGCGTCCAACACCTACAAGGGCATGCTGGCCGGAGCCCAGGAACTCTTCCGTCAGGGCAAGTACAACGAGGCCGGTCGCCTGTTCGGCTACCTGGCCCAACGCGAACGCATCCCGCCGAACATCGCCGAGGACGCCAGCTACTACGAGGCGGAGTGCTACCGCCTCCAGGGCCGCTATCCCTCGGCGGCTGACACCTATGTGGCACTGATGAACAAATTCCCGGCGACGCTCTACCGCGAGCAGGCCGTCCAGCATCTGTACGACATCGCCAACTACTGGCTCGACGACACCCGCGAGCGGATGAAGGAAGTTCGAGAGTGGCGTGACGGCAAGCGCTGGTGGGTCGATCCACGCTTCCTCAGCTGGGACAAGACCAAGCCGTTCATGGACCGCGAGGGGCACGCTCTGCAAAAGCTGGAGCAGGTTCGGCTCAACGACATCAACGGGCCACTGGCCGACAAGGCGCTGTTTCTGTGTGGCAGCGTGAAATACTTCAACGAGAACTACAAGGAGGCGGACTACTATTTCACGCAGATTCACGAGCGGCATCCGAACAGTCCGCTGGCGGCCCAGGCCCTGGAGCTGGCCATCGTGTCCAAGCACATGAGTACGGGCGGCTCGAGCTACGATGGCCGTAAGGCTGCCGAGGCACGCAAGCTGATCGACTCGGCCCTGGCGAACTACCCGGAGTTGGCCGAGAAACGCGAGATCCTTGAACGACAGCGGGCTGTCATCACGTTTCAGCAGGCGGACAAGGACTTCAAGCAGGCCGACTTCTACCAGCGCCAGGGGAAACTCGGGGCGGCCTACTTCTACTTCGAGATGGTCAAGACGACCTACAAGGGCACGCCGTACGCCGCTCAGGCGGCCGAGCGCGTCGAACAGATCCGCGCTCAGGTCGAGGCCCGTGGCGGCACCCTGACGCCGCCACCACCGATTGCCGGCGACGCGCCCGCTCCGACGCCGACGCCCGGAATGGAACAGGCTCCGCCACCCCGGCGGAAGTGACGAGGACAAAGGCGAGCGTGGGGCGTCAGCCCCATGCGTGTCTTCATCCGGAGAGAAGATCATGGGGCTGACGCCCCACGCTCGCCCTGGACTTGTGGAGGAGGCGACCATGGCCCGGAACACCCGGACGGGACTGCTGCTGCTGGCGAGCCTGGCCCTGCTCGCGCCGGCCTGCACCAGCGATGGGCACCTCACCCTGCTGGGCTACACGACTCGACCCAACTACGATACCAACATCCGCACCGTCTACATGCCCATCTTCGGGAACCGGACGTTCTACCGCGGCATGGAATTCGAGCTGCACAAGGCCATCCAGAATGCGCTCCACACGCGAACACCCTACCGGATCACCTCCAACAGGGCGGAGGCCGATACCGAACTGGTCGGCCAGATCACGAGTTTCACGCGTACCCAGATGCTGATCAACCCGAACAACAGTCCCCGCGCGGAGGAGGCGGCCCTGACAGTCAGCCTGACCTGGAAGGATCTGCGCAGCGGCGAAATCCTGTCCCGTCGGCAGCGACGACCCGGCGAACCGGTGCCGCTGGATCTGCCCGGCCCCGGTGGGCCGGCTTTGCCCGGCGTACTTGCTCCCGGATCGCCCGCGTTCCCTTCGCCGGTCATCCAGGATAGTCTCGAACCCTCGACGGTGGGGCCGGCCATCGAGGCACGGCCGGCTCCGGCTGCTCCGCCCAGTGCGCCCGTCGTGATCGTTTCGACGGCGACGTTCCATCCCGAACTCGGCGAATCAATCACGACCGC
>CAYYJM010000254.1:0-381 GCA_964471755.1 uncultured Alcaligenaceae bacterium | reverse complement strand
GGCTACGAACGCACCGCCCGGGCCAGCTGGCTCCGCGACAACCGGCAGGGTTTGCAGGACCGCGTCTCCCGCGCCTATGGCACCCTCTGCTCCGCCACGATGATGACCTCCGAGGAGACGATGGAACTGCTCTCCTTCGTCCGCCTGGGCATCCACCTTGGCCTGATCGAGGATCTGTCCATCAATACCGTCAACGAACTATTCATCCACACGCAACCGGCTCATCTGCAAAAACTGATCGGCTCGACCCTGGACGGCGAGGAACGCAACGCCGCCCGGGCCCGCTACCTTCGTTCGCGCCTCCGCGACGGTGGAGCCCATCCGAACTGAGAGGCTGCACGGAAAGCCCCTCGCCCCGGTACTCCGGGGAGAGGGGTTGGG
>CAYYJM010000253.1:4824-9309 GCA_964471755.1 uncultured Alcaligenaceae bacterium | reverse complement strand
GGCCGTCTCCGGTTTCTTCAGCAGGGGCGTCAGCAACGGGACGAGCGTCTTGCCCGTCGCGGGTGGCAGATCTCGGGCAACCTTCATCGCCAGGAGCTTGCGGGCCGGGTCGTCTCCTTCCAGATGCTTCCTGATCGCGTCGGCGAAGTGGGGCACGAACGGACGCAGGCCCGGCGTCAGAAACCGCTCGCCCCGCCGTGCGTCGGCGAAGACCAGCTCGCCGATTTCCTTGCCGACCCGTTCGGCGTGCGGTCGCAGCGCTCCGAGGATGGCGATGCCATCTCCTCTCCCGACGGAGTCCTTGAGCAGGCCCATCAGGACCGGAACCAGTTTCTCACCTTTGGGCCCCAACTCGGTGATGAGGGAGAACGCCGGGTAGCGGATCTGGGGCGAGGTGTCGCGCACGGCTTCCGCCAGGATCGCAATCACGTCGTCGAGTCGGTTGGGATGGAGAAGGAACACCGGCCGGGCGACGCCGAGGCGAACGTTCAGACTGGCGTGCTTCAGGCCCAGTGGGTAGATCGCCGCCGCCTTCCGATAGGTGAGCGACTGATTGACCAGAGCCCGCAGCACGGCATCGACGACCGCCTCGTCCTTCGCCTCGGCCAGTTCAACGAGGACCGCCAGGGCGGCGTCGCGCGTCTCCGGCAGTGGGGCGAGAGCCGCCGCGGCCGCCACCCGACAGAAGGGGTCCGGGTCCTTCAGATACTTGACGAGCAGCGTCCCCCTGTCGCTGATGAGGAAGACCGACGGTGTCGTCTGGATCGCCACGACCCGGTCCTTGCCCTGGCGAGTGGCGATCCATTTCGCGAAGTGCGGGATGGCGGCCTTGCCCAGGGTCGGGATGTGGAAGGCGATCCGGTTCTCGAACTGTGGCTCGCGCCGCAGCACGTCGAACAGGGCGAAGAGAGCGTCATCCGGCTTCTTTCGCGTCAGGGCGTAGTGGAACAGTTCCTGCTTGCGAGCCGGCGTCATCTGCGCGAAGTCTTCACGCAGGCTCACGACGGAGTCCATGCCGTCGTCCTGGACGTTCCACAGGGCGACGGCCGCCCGAAAGCGTGCGTCGGCATCGGCATCCTTCAGCATCGCCTTGAGTAGGGGAACCGCCTCTCGCCCGGCCGGGCCGATCTTCGCGAAGACCTGGATCGCCTCGTCGCGTTCGAGGAGGTCTTTCGACCGAAGCCGATCGAGCCAGAAGGCGACCGGCTGGCCGAACGCCTCCTTCGAGCCGGCTTCCTGAGCCGGCAGATGAGCCACGAGGGCGAACGACAGCAGCAGGAGGAGCGTCGGCGGAACCTTCTTCACGGCGCACCTGTGGAAACGACTGGAGGGATGTACGCGAGACAGGGTATCTGATTGGGCCGGGCGTGGCAACGACAGTAGCAGGGCATACCATGAGGAGGAAGGTGATCCCTCCCCGAAGCGGAGATATCGGCATGGCGACCAGCGATAACCCCGGTTTTTCGACCCGAGCCATCCACACCGGCCAGGACGCCGATCCGGCGACCGGCGCGACCGCCGTGCCGATCTACGCGACGAGTACCTACACCCAGGCCGCGCCCGGCCAGCACAAGGGCTACGAATACTCGCGCAGCGGCAACCCAACGCGAACGGCCCTGGAAACGTGCCTGGCCTCGCTCGAAGGCGGCGAACGCGGCCTGGCCTTCGCCTCCGGCCTGGCCGCCTCGACGGCCGTTCTCGCCCAGCTTCGGCCCGGTGACGAGGTCGTCGCCGCCGCCGATCTCTACGGCGGCACCTTCCGCCTGCTCGAGCGCGTCTTCAAGCCCTGGGGCCTCGTCACGCGCTACACCGACGACGCCTCCGCCGCCGGCTTCGCCGCCCTCTGCACCGCGAAGACGAAACTCGTCTGGATCGAGACGCCGACCAACCCGCTCTTGCAGATCCTCGACATCCGTGCCATCGCCGACGCGGCCCACCAGGTCGGCGCGATCCTCGCCGTGGACAACACCTTCGCCTCGCCCTATCTCCAGCAGCCGCTCGCGCTCGGAGCCGATCTCGTCGTTCACAGCACGACGAAGTACCTCGGCGGCCATTCCGACGTGGTCGGCGGGGCGGTCATCGGCCGCAAGGCTCTCGTCGATCCGATCGCCTTCTACCAGAACGCGGCCGGCGGCGTGCCGGGACCGTTCGATGCCTACCTGACCCTGCGCGGCCTGAAGACGCTGGCGGTGCGAATGGATCGTCACTGTGCCAACGCCGGTGACCTGGCGGCCTGGCTCCAGGCTCAACCGCAGGTCGAGAAGGTCTACTATCCCGGCCTCGCCGATCACCCGAATCACGCCCTGGCGAAGTCGCAGATGCGCGGCTTTGGCGGCATGATCTCGCTGCAGCTCAAGGGCGGTGCCGCCGCCACGCGTCGCTTCCTGCCGGCGACGAAACTCTTCAGCCTGGCCGAGAGTCTCGGTGGCGTCGAGTCGCTGGTCTGTCATCCCGCGACGATGACGCATGCGAGCATCCCCGTGGAGATTCGCGTCAAGCGAGGCGTCGATGACGGCCTGATTCGTCTGAGCGTCGGTATCGAGGACGTGGAGGATCTGCGAAACGACCTGGGGGTGGCCCTCCGGGCGAGCGCCGGGTAAAAAGAGTCTCCGGACAGATTTTCACTGGTTTGGGCGAGCGTGGGGCGTTAGCCCCATGACTCTTCGTCTTCGCCACGCACAGGAGTCATGGGGCTGACGCCCCACGCTCGCCTCCAGACCTCACAAGGAGCATCGCATGATGAAACGTGTTCTCAGCGTCGGCCTGCTGTGCGGGCTCGTCGGCCTTCTCACCGGAGCGGACCCGGCCCCCAAGGTGACCAAGGCCGACCTCGAAGGCACCGGTCCTGGCTGGAAGTCCCTCGGGGCCGACGACTTCGTCAACGTCAACTGCGACAAGGACACCTGGACGTGGACCGGCGACGCCGTCCACTGCACCGGCAAGCCGGTCGGCGTGATCCGCACCAAGGTGCCTTACAAGAACTTCGAGCTGGTCCTGGACTGGAAGCACAACAAGAGCGCCGGCAACTCGGGCTGCTTCGTCTGGTCGCCCGAAGAATCGCTGAAGAATCTCAAGAAGAACGCGCTGCCGCACGGCATCGAGTGCCAGATCCTCGATCACGGCTACAAGACGCAGTACGAGAAGAGTACGAAGAAGAAGGCCGACTGGTTCACGACCAACGGCGACGTCTTCGCGGTCGGCAAGACCAAGCTGAAGCCGTTCCCGCCGCTCTCGCCCAACGGCAGCCGGAGCTTCCCGCGCAAGGAGACGACCAGGGGCTTTGGCGAGTGGAACCACTACTACATCCGGGCCATCGACGGTGAGGTGCGGCTCTGGGTCAACGGTGAAGAAGTCTCCGGCGGCAGCGGTGCCATGCCGGCCACCGGCTTCATCTGCCTGGAGTCGGAGGGCTCGCCGATCGACTTCAAGAACATTCGGATTCGCGTCCATCCGTAAGCCGCACTCCGATCGCTTCCCACAGCACCTGGCCGCGCGGGCCAGGTGCTGTCCCATTTCTCCCCTCCGCCACTTCCCAATCTCGCCAGACTGAAGGTGCGTGCGGATTCGGCCTTGACGCTCTCCTGACCGGCAGGGTACAAGTCCGTCCGTCAGACCGTTCCCCGGAATTGATCGAGGCGGATGAGCAGGTCCAGGGAGGGACCGAACGCATGCAAGTCGTCATCCTGTGCGGGGGAATGGGCACACGCATCCGTGATGTGGCCGACGACATCCCCAAACCGATGATTCCGATTGGCGGCCGGCCCATCGTCTGGCACATCATGAAGACGTACGCCCGCTACGGCTTCACCGACTTCGTGCTTTGCCTGGGCTACAAGAGCTGGGCGATCAAGCGCTGGTTCCTCGACTACCACCTCACCGGCGCGGACTTCAGCATCTCGCTCGGCCGACCCGAGCAGGTTGAAATCCACGATTCCAACGCCTGCGAGGAATGGCGCGTCACGTTCGCCGAGACCGGCCTGAATGCCATGACCGGCTGCCGGGTCAAACGCATCGAACCGTACATTCACGGCGATACCTTCCTGCTGACCTACGGCGACGGCGTCAGCGACATCGACATTGGCGAACTGGTGCGATTCCATCGTCAGCACGGCCGGATCGGCACCGTCACCGCGGTGCGGGCTCCGGGCCGGTTCGGCGAAATCGAGATCCAGGGCCGCCAGGTGCAGAGCTTTCAGGAGAAGCCGAGTTTCGCTCCGGGCTGGATCAGCGGCGGATTCTTCGTGATGCAGCGGGAGATGCTGTCCCGCCTCGCCAATGACGAATCGCTGATCCTGGAACACGCTCCGCTGACGGGACTGGCCCATGACGGCGAACTGATGGCCTACCTGCACGACGGCTTCTGGCACCCGATGGATAACAGCCGCGACTATCAGCACCTGAACCAACTGTGGGACACCGGCCGGGCCCCGTGGGCGAACGGTGGCGAGGCGAAACGACGAGCGGCATACGCGAGGATGCCCATGA
>CAYYJM010000253.1:0-4814 GCA_964471755.1 uncultured Alcaligenaceae bacterium | reverse complement strand
CGAGTAAGGGTACGTTCTGGCGCGATCGGCGCGTCTTCATCACCGGATGCACCGGCCTGGTCGGCAGCTGGACGACGCGCGCTCTGGTCGAGCGCGGAGCCCACGTTGTCGGTCTGGTTCGCGATCAGGTCGTGGGCTCGGAACTGAGCCGTAGCGGCTTCGATGCGAAGATCGACATCGTCCGTGGCTGCGTCGAATCCGAGGAACTGATCGAGCGCATTCTCGTCGAATACGAGATCGACACGGTCTTCCACCTGGCCGCTCAGACGATCGTCGGCGTGGCCAACCGGAGCCCGCTCTCGACCTTCGAGGCCAACATCAAGGGCACCTGGTGCGTCCTGGAGGCTGCCCGACGCTGTGGCCGATCGCCGCACGTCGTCGTCGCCAGTTCGGACAAGGCGTATGGCGACCAGGAGAAGCTCCCCTACACCGAGGACGCTCCGCTCCAGGGTCGGCATCCGTACGACGCGAGCAAGTCCTGCACGGACATCCTGTCGCTGACCTACGCCCACAGCTATCGGCTGCCCGTCTGCGTGACGCGCTGCGGCAACTTCTACGGCGGCGGCGACCTGAACTGGAACCGGATCGTGCCCGGCACGATTCGCTCGATTCTTCGCGACGAACGGCCGATCATTCGCTCCGATGGCAGCTTCATCCGCGATTACTTCTACGTCAAGGATGGGGCGGCGGCGTATCTCCATCTGGCCGAGTGCATGGCCCGCAATCCGGAGATTCTCGGCGAGGCGTTCAACTTCTCGACCGAGATTCAGGTGACCGCCCTGGAGATGGTGCGGACCATCACCCGGCTGATGGGTTCGACCCTGGAGCCGGACATCCGCGGCGAGGCGCAGAACGAGATCAAGCACCAGTATCTGTCGGCCGAGAAGGCCCGGCGGCTGCTGGCCTGGCGGCCGAGTTTCTCGCTGGACGAGGCCCTGCTCGAGACGATCACCTGGTATCGAGGCCACGTCCAGACGCAGGAGGACCGCCGTGATCGAGGGCGTTCGAGTCACGCCGCTTAGGCAGATTCCCGACGAGCGCGGCAAGGTGATGCACATGCTGCGCTGCGACGCGGGCCACTTCCAGGCGTTCGGGGAGATCTACTTCTCGTGCGTCTGGCCGGGAGCGATCAAGGGCTGGCACCTGCACAAGGCGATGACACTGAACTATGCCGTGCCCGTGGGGAACATCAAGTTCGTCCTGCACGATGATCGGCCCGGATCGGCGAGTTACCGCGTGACGGAGGAACTGTTCCTCGGCGAATCGAACTACTGTCTGGTGACCGTACCGCCGGGGATCTGGAACGGCTTCAAGGGGATCGGCACCGGCATGGCCCTGGTGGCGAACTGTGCCACGATACCGCACGATCCCGAGGAGATCGTCCGGCTCGATCCGTTCGATCCGGGCATCGGCTACGACTGGGCCTTGAAGCATCGCTGAGGGCTGTGGAATAGGGAGATCGTCCATGGCGACGCCGCAGCGCGTCCTGATCACTGGAGGCAGTGGTTTCATCGGGGCGAACCTGGCCCGGGTGGAGATCGCGGCCGGCAACGAGGTGCATCTGCTGCTACGCGACGAGGCACGGCTCTGGCGACTGGCCGGGCTCCAGGGCCTCTACGTCCCGCAGCGGGGCGACCTGCGGGATGCCGACGCCGTTCGCCGGGCAGTGATGGCCTCCCGACCGGACGTGGTCTACCACCTGGCGACGCACGGGGCGTATCCATCCGAGCGCGATCGGGCGACGATCCTGGCGACGAACCTGGCCGGCACGGTGAATGTGCTGGAGGCCCTGGCCGGACGCGAATACCAGGCTCTGGTTCACACGGGCAGTTCGTCGGAGTACGGCCACAAGGATGGACCGATGCGGGAGTCCGACGTGCTGGAGCCGCGGACGGATTACGGCGTGACCAAGGCGGCAGCGACACTCCTGTGTCAGTCAGAAGCGTATCGTGGTCGGGCGGCCTGCACGGTGCGTGTCTTCTCGGCCTATGGGCCGTGGGAGGAACCGAGTCGGCTGGTGCCGTTCGTCCTCGAGTCGTGCCTGAAGGGCATCGCTCCGAAGGTGACGGCCGGGACGCAGCCGCGTGATTTTATCCACGTCGATGACGTGGTCGATCTGATCCGCCTGGCGGCCCGAATGCCGGAGTGTCGCGGCAAGATCCTGCACGCGGGCACGGGTCGAGACTGCACCGTGCGGCAGATGATCGAGACGATTCATGCCGTCTGTGGCGGCCCGGCCCCGATCTTCGGCGCGGAGCAGACCCGGGCCGACGAACCGCGTCGCTGGGTGGCCAGCATCGAGGCGACGACCGCCCTGACGGGATGGACGCCCCGGTACGATCTGCCGGGAGGACTGGGTCAGATGAAGCAGTGGTGGCTCGCGAGCCAGGGTCGGGCGGCCTGACAGCCTGAACCCGGATCACAGTAACGAGAGCGATTGTTTTCCCTTAGCCGAGGAGACCTGCCAGTCATGGCATCTTTCAAGCTGATCATGATGTCGGCCATGTATGAGAACGGTGGCAACACGACGCACCGCCTGCTCGACGGCCATCCGGATCTGTTCGCCTATCCGTTCGAGTCGCAGGTCGGCACGAACCTCGTCGTGGACTATCTGACCAGCTACGTTCCGTTCAAATACCGCTGGCCGGAATTCTCGCTCAACGGCACGCTCGAGCAGGACTACGAGCTGATTTTTGACGAGGAAATGAAGGTGTTGCTCCGCACGCCGGAGCGCAGCAAGTTCAAGACCTGCGGCCTGAAGATCGACGAGAAGGCCCGCGCGGCCCGCTTCGTCGAGATCGCCCGGGGCAAACCGCGCACCCGCGCCACGCTGGTCGAGGCGTTCTTCCGCTCGACCTTCGACACGTGGACGAATTTCAACCGCAAGGGTACCGAGAAGGTCTATCTCGGCTACAACCCGGTGCAGGTGTTCGACACGGAGAAGATTCTCTCCGACTTCCCGGACGGCCATGTTCTGCACGTCGTGCGCAACCCGTACTCCGGCTACAGCGACACGAAGAAGCGGCCGTATCCGCTGTCGCTGGCTCGTTACGTCTGGACGTGGAATCTGAGCCAGCACATGGCGTTGACCTACGCCGAGAAGTATCCGAAGAACTTCCACATCGTTCGCTTCGAGGACATCGTCGCCGACATGAAGGGGACGATGGGCAAGTTGTGTGATCGGCTCGGCATCAGTCGCTCCGACACGTGCCTGGCCCCGACGTGGAACGGCCAGACGATGAAGGAAGTCTACCCGTGGGGTACGATTCGTATTCCAACGCCGGAAGTCAACATCGCGACCATGAACGAACTGTCCGAGTCCGAGAAGGCCGAGGTCACCCGTCTGTCGATCGTCATGCAGCGCATTCTGGGTTACGAGAACTTCTGCAGTTCCGCCGGCAAGGTGGTTGCGAAGTTCTCTCAGGCGGCCTGATAAACTCGGTCGGAAATCAGAAGCCAACATGTTGGCTTCTGATTTCTGATTCTTTCACGGAGGCCTGCATGGCGAGCCTGTCCTGGCCGGCCGACACCGTCGCATCGCGGCGGGTGTTTTATCCCAAGGCGGACTCCGGCCTCCACCAGACGGTTGCCGGAGCGTGTCTTGAGGACCTGTTCGCCATCCTGCCGGTCGTGTGCGGAAATCACTTCGGGATCGGGCCGATCGAGGCTCACCCGTTTCCGGTCTCCGGGACCTTCCACCAGGTCTTCCGCGTGGTGCTTGGCAACCGGCGCACCATCGTGGCTCGATTTCATTCGCACAATCAGGCCGGCTCTGATTATCCACTCCTGATCGATCGCTGGGCAGCGGACGCTCTTGCGGGATTGGAGATGCCCGCTGTCGGCGTCCTGGCGGTGGACCTGACACGAACGGTCTGTCCGTGGGATTATTCTCTGCTCGAACTGGCGCGCGGCGAGTGTCTCAAGACTCTCGACGGTGACGACGAGTCGACACGGCCCTACCTGGAACGCCTCGGCGCGTTCCTGGCGGGGTTGCATTGCGTGGCGATGGACGGAGCCGGACTCCTTGTCGGCGACGAGCAAGGACGGCCACGCGGCGTCTTCGCGCGCTGGGCCGATTACCTCACCTGTCATCTCGAACGCCACGTCGCCATCTGTCGCGACGCCGGGGTGATCAGCGGCGATGAGAAGTCGGCCATCCTGGGTTGGTTCACGGACCGATTGCCCGGGTTGACTGACGTCTCAATGTCACTGCTACACGGCGACCCGGGCAGCCACAATGTCTTCGTCGCTGACGGTGAGGTGACCGGCCTGATCGACTGGGAAGATGCCCTGGCTGGCGATCCGCTTTACGAACTGGCCTTCTGGGCGAGCTTTCATCCAGTGCGACGCTGGGCCACGATGTTCCGTGGCTACTTCGGCGGAAGGGACCCGGACGCCGAGAGTCTGGAGCGGTTCTGGCTCTACTTCTTGCGTGTGGCCCTGGCGAAAACGGTGGTGCGAGCCAATCTCGGCCTGCGTGACGTGCCGGGTCGGCCGCCTGCCGCGGCGCGAATCCAGCAAGCACTACAGGAACTGGAACGCCAGGGTAGGCGTTCGCCGCAGCCGCGACCGTTCGCGGCCTGATCGGGAGGGATGGTCATGGATCTGGACCTCGACAGAGTGCGTGGCCTGGCCCGGCAAATCCGCGCGCGGGCGGTCCGCATGGTGCATGCCGCCCGCGCGTCCCACATCGGGTCGTGCTTCTCGATGGCCGACATCCTCGCCGTCCTGTACGGCGGCGTGATGCGTGTTCGCCCCGAGGAGCCACGCTGGCCCGACCGCGATCGATTCCTGATCAGCAAGGGTCACGCCGC
>CAYYJM010000252.1:0-9313 GCA_964471755.1 uncultured Alcaligenaceae bacterium | reverse complement strand
GCGTGCATTACTTTCCTTACTGCCGATAGCCGCCGGCTTGCCGGCGGGGTTTCGTGGCGAAGACCGCCGGCAAGCCGGCGGCTAAATGGAGACGACCATGCTCACGCACCAGCTCATCCACCCCGAGATCAACGCCGTCCTCGGCGCGGCCGGCCATCATGCGAAGGTCCTCATCGCCGATGGCAACTATCCCGCCTCGACGAAGAAGGGACCGAACGCCCGCCTGGTGCATCTCAACCTGATGCCCGGCGTCGTCACCTGTGCCCAGGTCCTCCAGGCGATCCTGTCGGCGGTGCCGATCGACCGCGTCAACACGATGATGTATCCGCCGGACGACCCGTACACCCTCGACGCCGATCCGCCGGTCTGGGACGAGTACCGGGCCATTCTGGCGAAGGCCGGTCTGCCGTTGACGCTGGAGCCGATCGACAAGTGGGACTTCTACAAGGCGGTCGAGACGCACGACCACGTCCTGACCATCCAGACGGCGGACCAGCAGCGATTCGCCAACATCCTGCTGTCCATCGGCGTGCGGATGAACTGACATGACGACGACATCGACTCCGCGCATCGACGCGCATCAGCACTTCTGGCAACTGTCGCGGCCTTTCGACTACCGCTGGCTCGACGCTCCGGCCCTGTCCACGATCCGCCGTGACTACCTGCCGAGCGATCTCGAACCACACCTGCGCGCGGCCGGCCTGACGCACAGCGTCTTCGTCCAGACGCAGCACAACCTCGACGAGGCCCGCTGGGTGCTGACACTGGCCGAGCAGCATCCGTTCATCGCCGGCGTCGTCGGCTGGGTCGATCTGGCCAGCCCGGACGTGGAAAGCCAGGTCGTCGCGATGCGCCAGTATCCGAAGTTCGTCGGCGTTCGCCATGTCGTGCAGGACGAACCGAACCCGGACTGGATCGTCCAGCCGACGGTGCTGCGCGGTCTGCGCGTCCTCGAGAAGCACGGTGTGCCGTACGATCTGCTCTTCTTCGTGCCGCATCTGCGCCATGCGGTGACGGTCGCGCGTCACTGCCCCGACCTGCCGCTGGTGATCGATCACCTGAGCAAGCCGCGGATCAAGGCCGGTGCGTTCGACGACTGGCTGCCGCATCTGCGTGCGGCGGCGGCGTGTCCGAACGTGTACTGCAAGCTCTCCGGTCTGGTCACCGAGGCGGACTGGTCGTCGTGGCGGCCTGCGGACCTACGGCCGTACGTCGAGCGAACCCTGGAACTGTTCGGCCCCGAGCGCTGTCTGTACGGCAGCGACTGGCCGGTGTGCGAGCTGGCGGCGACGTACGAGCGTCAGTACGCGGCCCTGGACGGTCTGCTTGCCGGCCTCAGCGAGTCGGAGCGGGCCGCCATCTTCGGCGGAACGGCGGCGCGGTTCTATCGACTGACGTTATGATGTCACTCGATCGAGGCGGCGATGCGGAAGCCGATGCAGAAGCTGCCGTTCGGCAGCGTCGTCGGACAGCGGTAGGTGATCCGGCAGATCGGTGCCCGATTGAACCAGGATCCGCCCCGGAGCAGACCATGCGTGCCCGAGGTCGGTCCCGGCGGATCGTCCTCCGGCGACTCGCTGTAGTAGGTGCCGCTGAAGAAGTCGGCCACCCAGTCCCAGACGTTGCCGTGCATGTCGTACAGGTCCCAGGCGTTGGGCGAGAAACTGCCGACGGGACAGGTCCGCCGCAGACCGCCGGGGCCGTCGTGGTTGAACGGGTCGGAACCCTTGAAGGTTCGGCTGCCGGCGTAGGCCCAGGCGCTCGGTTCGTGGGCGCGACAGGCGTATTCCCACTCCGCCTCGGTGGGCAGGCGGAAGTGCAGGCCGTCGGCCCGGTTGTCGGCGTGGTCGTTGGCGCGGGCACAGAAGCTGAGGGCCGTGTCCCGACCGGCCTCCTCGACCGGCAGACAGGCGCTCTCGCCGGAAGGATCGAGGCTGTCGGCCTGGCGAAACTGGCTGCGGGCCAGGCCCAGAACGCTCATCACCTGAGCCTGCGTTGCCGGAAAGACGGCGAGGTAGAAGGGCCGCGTAATCCGCACCCGATGTACGGGACGCTCGATGGCCTGAGCCCGGTCGCTGTCGGTGCCGCGTCGATACGTCCCGGGCGGGATCAAACGCAGTTCGGTGCCATCGGGAGTCAGTCGGCGCACGGGCAGGCCGTTCCAGGTGGTGCGGACATCGCGCTCGCGCCGCCAGCGATACCAGGCGGTGGCGACGTCGGCCCGGAGGGGGTTGCCGTGCAGACCCAGGTAGCGCAGACGCGGCATCTCGTCCGAATCGAGCAGTTCCAGGACCGCGTCGCCGTGCAGGCGGTTGTTGCGCAGGTCGAGCCAGGCCACCGGACGCAGCACCTTCTGACGCAGGAGTCGAACGAGGTCGGCATCGTCGAGGCTGGCCGTGGACAGGTCGAGGCGGACCAGGCCGGCCAGTCGGCTGGCCTGGAACTGACGGAGTTGCTCGGTCGTGAAGACATGACCGTTCAGGTCGAGGCTGGCAACGCCGGCCAGTTTGCCGCGTGTGAGCAGATCGAGCAGGCCGACCGGATCCGGCTCGAAGCGTACCGTCTCGATACCGGCCTCGGGCAGGACCCTGGCCAGGGTCTCGGCGCTGAAGCCGGCCAGGCGGCGGGCGGTCGTGTTGAGACGAAACAGGCCCCGGTGCAGGCGGAGTCGGCCGAGGCGACGCAGCCGCTGCGACAGGGAGTTGGAATAGACCCGCAGCGTCGAGTGCAGGGCGGCCCAGAGGGGTTCGCGATCGTCCACCTCGGCCACGCCCTCGACCAGACGCAGGCAGAGCCGAAACAGCGGCGCACGGGCGTCGGAGCGATCTTCGAGCCAGTCGGCGAAGATGGCCCGCGTCGTCCCGTCGTCGGGATCTTCGAGCAGCGCCTGGATGAAGCCCACGGCGGTGTCGGTCATCGGCAATCCCTCCTTCTGGCATGGTAACACGGCGTGCGGGCCGGGCAAAGGCCGGCGTTCTTCCGCCGTCGGCCTGCTGACGTCTTGCTCGACCGCCCTTGCCCTCGGCTTGCCGAAGCGATACTGTAAAGAGGTTCTCCGTCCAGATTCTCGGCTCCAGGAGGTCGGCTCATGGCCCGGCGAAATACCATCAACCGCAAGGAACAGATGACCTACGAAGAGGTCGAGAAGGACCGCGAGGATAAGGAAGAAGAAGACGACGAAGAGGAAGACGAAGCCGAAGCCAGCGACGACGGCGACGATAGTGACGATGACGGCGACGACGACGGTGATGACGAAGCGCCCAAGAAAAAGCCGAAGAAGAAGGCGGCCAAGCCGGCGGCAGCCAAGCCGAAGCGAACGCGTGCGGCCAAGGTCGTGCGCATGCGGGCCGTCTGGGGCGTCTTCAACAACGCCAACGCCATGATCGCCAAGTTCGAGTTCGCCAAGAAGGAAGAGGCGGAAGCCCATGCCGCGAAGCTCCGCGCCGACAAGGGCGGCACCTACTTCGTCGTGCAGGTCAAGGAACCGATCGAGTAACGAAGCACCTGGCGACGGCGAGCGGCGCGGCGTAAGCCCGCCGGTTCTTCACACGAAGCGAAAGAACCGGCGGGCTTTCGGTCAGTTCGACACGTCCACCATGCGTTGCTTCATCAGGCCCTCGATCTGCGCCACCTTGCGGCCGATGAACAGTACGTTCGGCAGATCAAAGTGATGCGCCTGGGCTCCGGCTGTCTTGACAATCAGGTCGCCTGACCCCAGGCCCAGGATCCAGTGCCGGAACAGGTCGCTACGCTGCTTCTCCAGGTGCAGTCCAAACGCATCGTAGACCTTCTCGCCGCCGCCGATCTCGGTGCAGACCTTGAGCTGCCCCGGCGAGAAGACGATGTAGATCTGCCGATCGAAGATGGTCATGGTGACCAGCCAGGCGATGAACAGGATCGTGGCGATGAAGAAGTACGCGCCCGCGTTGAACCGGATGTCCAGCAGTGAGAACGATCGCAGGATCTCATCCCACCAGCCGGCCAGCTGGAAGATCAACGCCAGCAAGATGATGCTGACGATCGCGATGACCGACCACAGGCCGCGCAACGGCACATTGGTGATCACGATCACCAGCAGCAGGATGATGCAGTAGAGGACGCCCATGCCCTTGGTAGCGCTCATGCGCAGATGGGGCTGCTCCGGTTTCTTCGTCACCGGATCGACAAGCAGGCCGTGGTTCTCCGGGGTCAGGATGATATCGCGGGTCAGGACCTTGGGAGTGCCCTTTTCCTGGACGGTCACCTGAGCCTGGCTGTAAGCCTCGGAATCTCGGGGGACAATGGCCATCACCGAGCCCGAGAAGTAGGTGATCAGGCCGAAGAGGAATCCGAAGGCCCAGACCGGCCACCAGTAGACGAGCTGCGAGTGGCTGACGATCGTGATCGAATCGGGATTGTTGGATCGTCGCGGCGGGGGGGCCGCCGGAGGTGGGGTCGGGGGAGTCGGCGTGGTGGACATGAAGTTCGCTCCTTTCGGGCCCGAGGGTGCGGTTCGGCCAGGACACCCTGCGGAACCTGGCTCGGATGAATCGGCGCAAGAACGGCTCACTAACTGATTCGCCTCCGGCGTCGAAATCTTGCGCCGGATCGCGATCGGATTCTCAGACCGGGGCAGGCTATGAGCCCGACGGGTCGCTGTCAAGCACCCGCAGTCGGCTTCGCGGGCGGAACCTCGACCTGCACGAACTCCCCTTCGATACGGACGGCATGACAGCCGATCTTGATGCGAGGATTGTCCGCCCAGGCCCCATCGCTGAGGCGAAAACGCCAGGCGTGCCAGGAACAGGTGACGATGCCGTCCTCGACGTGGCCGCCACTCAGAGACGCCCCCATGTGCGGGCAGGTGTCGTCGATGGCGTGATAGACGCCGTTGACGAAGAAGACGGCCACGATCTTGTCGCCGACGTTGTAACTCCGGCTGTCTCCCTCCGGGATGTCGCCGACCTTGCAGACCGTCTGAAACGCCATGCCGTTACCTCACGTCGGAACGAAAACCCGTTGCCGGCTTCATTCTAGCGGTCCCGTCGGTCGGTGTCACGTCTGTGATGCGGGGCCTGAGGTCGGTGGGCGGGTGCCCGGTTCCGATTCTTCCACGCCGGTGATCAGTCGGGCGCTTCGTCCCCGTGTGAAGTAGCTGAAGGCCCACTGGATCAGGACCAGAATCCGGTTCTGGAATTCGACGATCAGAATCAGGTGAATGAACAGCCAGGCCAGCCAGGCCGGGTAGCCGGAGAAGCGCAGCCAGCCGAGATCGACGACGGCGTTGGCCCGGCCAATCGTCGCCATGCTGCCGCGATCGCGGAAGTGGAAGGGTTGCTTCGAGCGGCCCAGCAGACGACGCCAGATCTGGTTGGCGACGTACTGCCCCTGCTGGATCGCCACCTGAGCGACGCCCGGCAGCGGTTTGCCCCCCTGGTGCGAGTAGTTGGCCAGGTCACCGATCACGAAGACGTTGTCGTAATGGCCGACGCTGCAATCGGCGTTGACCTGAACCCGGCCGGCACGATCGGTCTGGGCTCCGGCGGCGTGAGCCAGCTTCACTCCCAGGGACGAGGCCTGGACGCCGGCTCCCCACAGGACCGTCCGGCAGCGGATCGTCTCGATCCGGTCGCCCACCTTGACCATGACACGGTCGGCCTGGATGTCGGTGACGATGGTCCCCAGGCGAACGGTGACGCCGAGCCGTTCGAGGCCGCGAAGGGCCTTGGCCGACAGGTCCGGCGGGTACATCGTCAGGACGCGATCCTGTCCTTCCAGGAGGATCACCCGTGACTTCTGCGTCTGGATGGAACGGAAGTCGTACCGCAGAGTGTAGGTCGCCAACTCGGCGACGGCCCCGGCCAGCTCGACGCCCGTCGCACCGCCTCCGACAACGACGAACGTCATCAGGGCCTGCTGCTCCTCCAGGTCGGTCGTCCGCTCGGCGCGCTCGAAGGCGCTCAGGACGCGCCGGCGGATGATGGTGGCGTCCTCGATCGTCTTCAGGCCCGGTGCGAACGGTTCCCATTCGGGATGGCCAAAGTAGGCGTGGCTGGCCCCGGCCGCGACGATCAGCGAGTCGAACGGAATCCGTTCGCCATCGGCGAGCAGGACGTGTCGGCCGGCCAGATCGAAATCGACGACATCGCCGAGCAGGACGCGACAGTTGCGCTGCCGACCGAGGATGCCACGCAGCGGGCCGGCGATGTTGGCCGGCGACAGACTGCCTGTCGCCACCTGGTACAGCAACGGCTGAAACAGATGGAAGTTGCGTCGATCGATGAGCGTCACCTGGACCGGGGCTCGGGCAAACCGTTGTGCCGTGGCCAGACCGCCGAAGCCGCCGCCGATGATGACGATGCGATGGGGAGCTGTCATGATTCCGGTAGCCTCGTGAGGGCGGGAACGGATCTCAGCGACTGTTCTGGAAGCCCCTCGCCCCTGTACTCAGGGGCGAGGGGTTGGGGTGAGGGGTTGCCTCTGTCCTTGCCGGAGAGTCGCTTCCCCCTCACCCCAGCCCTCAACCCCGGAGTACCGAGGGAGAGGGAGCTGCTTACGGGACAGTCTCTCAGCCGGTATGATACCTTCAGGAGGCCCGACTGTCCGGCCTCGACATCCCCGCCGAAGGAGGTGACGAGCCGGCACAATTTTTCACTCCGTCCTTGCGGCTTCTTCGTGAGGCTGATAATACTATGACAATCGGTTTAGTGTCATGGTGTCAGGGCTGCATCCGAACCACCGCAGCCGGACTTGTCCCGCCGCTGTCATGACCTGAACCGTTTCCAACCGAAGGACCTTCGCCATGCGCCGACGTCCCGCCTTCACGCTGATCGAACTGCTGGTCGTGATCGCCATCATCGCCATTCTCATCGGTCTGCTGCTGCCTGCGGTTCAGAAGGTTCGCGAGGCCGCCGCCCGCATGCAGTCGGCGAACAACCTCAAGCAGATCGGCCTGGCCGTCGCCAGCTTCGAGTCCGTCCACCAGCACTTTCCCAACGGCGGAGGCTATCCCACGCCGTTCTACACGCCGACGACTCCGAATGCCTACACGGTCATCCCCGGCTACGGCAACTTCCGGCCATTCTGGGGCAGTCCGACCCTGGCCAGCAAGTTCCAGCTCGGCTCGGCCCAGTATCAGTTGCTGCCCTTCGTCGAGCAGGAAGCCCTGTTCAAGAATCCGGTGGCCTGCTTCAGCACGGCGGTCAAGACCTACTACAACCCGGCTCGTCGAGCCGCCGACGCCCAGGCCGTGCCGGCCACGGACCCGGTCTATCCCGGCTGGAGCTACAACGATGGCGGCCTGGGAGCCAGCGGCCGAAGCGACTACGCGGCCAACGATCAGATCTTCCTCACCACCTACGGCTTCAACTGGGGCCGGGTGTCCACCATCGCGAAGATCACCGACGGTCTGTCGAACACCATCTTCTTCGGCGAGAAGGCCATGAGTCCGAAGGCGGTTTCGTCTGGCTCGTGGTACTGGGACGAACCGATCGTGATGGGCGGCACCGGCGGTACCGGACGATGCGGCGACGGCCTCTACCCCGACTCGCGTCTCAACGACTTTCCCGACCTGGCGTCGGGACCGGGCTGGACCGACGGGAACGACATCTGCGGCGGCGGCAACTGGGGTTCGCCATCCTCCGCCGGGCCGCAGTTCGTGTTCGGCGACGGCAGCGTGCGGACCATCCCGTATGCCACCCCTTCGCCGATGGTCCGCCTCATGATCCGGCCCCTCGACGGTCAGATCGTCACCTTCCCCTGAGAATGGAGAGCCGTCGCATGCGACCGCATCGGAACCTGATGATCGCCGTGTCGTTCGCTCTCCTGCTTGCCGCCGGATGTGGTGGCTCTCCGAAGCTGGTCCCCGTCACCGGGAAGGTCGTCCACGGTGGCAAGGGGCTGACCGCGGGAAGCGTCTGGCTCCACCCGGCCGAGGGCAACCCGTGGCAGGGGGAGAAGCCCGGCGGCCAGCTTCAGCTGGACGGCTCGTTCACGATGAAGACCTACCCCCATGGCGAAGGAGTGCCGCCCGGAGCCTACAAGGTGACCCTGGCTCCCGAACTGGCCGGCCGCATCCGCCGACCCGATTACGGCAAGGCCGAGAAGACCCCGCTGCGGCTCGACGTGCCGGACGGCGGCGTGCAGGACAAGGTGTTCGAGGTGAAGTGACGCGAGACGTGCCATGCCACGCTGGTTGACCCTCCTGATCGTCTGTTCGTCGGCCGTCACCGGGACGGAGGCCGCCACTCCGCCCCGGACGCCGGCCGTTCTGGCGGCCCGGATCGACGCCCACCTTGCCGTCGCGCTCAAGGCCAGCGGGGCCGTGCCCGCTCCTCTGGCCAGCGATGCGGAATTCCTCCGCCGGATCTACCTCGACCTCGTCGGCCGTATCCCCTCGGTCCCCCAGGCGAGACGCTTCCTCGATGATACCTCCCCGGACAGGCGAGCCCGGCTCGTCGAGGCCCTGCTCGCCTCGGCAGGACACACCGCACACCAGGCCCAGCTCTGGCGGTCCTTCCTGGTGCCGCAGGCCACGACGAATCTGCCCACGCAGCACCTGGGCCTGAGCGTCGAGGCATGGATGCGGGAGCAGCTCCGGGCCGGACGCACCGACGACCGGATCGTGCGGAACCTGCTCACCACGCGGCTCGACTATCTCGACTGGTCGCCCGATCGGAGGCCGCGGCCAGTTCCCGGCCTGTCGCCGGTCGGCTTCTTCCAGGCCAACGACCTCAAACCCGAGACGGTCGCCGCCGCAGTCGGCCGCGCCTTCCTGGGCCTGCGGCTGGAGTGTGCCCAGTGCCACGACCATCCCTTCGATCGATGGACCCGGACGCAGGCCTGGCAGACGGCCGCCTTCTTCGCCGGCGTCGCTCCTCTTGAACCGAAGATCGTACCAGCCGCCGACCTGGCCAACCGCCGGGAACTGGTCATCCCCGACACGAAGACGACGGTCGCCGCCTGCTTCCTCGACGGCTCGACGCCCGACTGGAGCCGGACGCCGGACCCACGGCGGGCCTTCGCCGACTGGCTCACCCGGCGAGACAACCCCTACTTCGCCCGCGTGATGGCCAACCGCATCTGGGCCAACCTCTTCGGCGTCGGCCTGGTGGACCCCGTCGATGACTGGGGACCGCACAACCCGCCATCCCACCCGGAGCTGCTCGACGAACTCGCCGACGCCTACGCCGCCTCCGGCTTCGACACGAAGTTCCTGGTCCGGGCCATCACGACCAGCGCAGCCTACCAGCGCAGCAGTCGGCTGACGCATCGCGCGCAGACGGACCCGCGCGCGTTCGCCCGGATGAATGTCAAGGGGCTGTCGGCCGAGCAG
>CAYYJM010000251.1:0-9315 GCA_964471755.1 uncultured Alcaligenaceae bacterium | reverse complement strand
CGATGGCGCACAGGTTGACGCCCGTCACCAGGTACAACGCCGTCCGCACGTCGAACTTCGGGTCGTGCGGACGCTTGCCGCGAACACGCTTCTTCGCCGGCAGCGGCGGCAACTGCGTCTGCTGCTTCATCTTCTTCAGCTGCAAGGCGATCGCTTCGTCCACCTGAGCGATCACCTCCTGATATTTCTCCCACAACTCCAGGCTGCAGCGCAACTCCAGCAGGTGCTCGTCCCGGTAACGCCCTGTCAGCGCCACCGCGATCTCCGACGCGCTCCGCTTGCAGCGCTTGTCGCGGTGGCGAGCCAGCGTCAGCGGATCCCGTTCGCCAGCCAGGATGGCTCGGATAATCGCCAGCCCGGTCACGCCGGTGACGTCGTCCAGCACGCCGGTCAGCTTGAGGTTCATCAACTGCAGCGCCTTCTGCATCCGCTGCACGTGCTGACCCGACAGCCGGACCAGGTTGGCCCGCTGACGGACGTAGTCACGCAACGTCTGCGTCGCCTCGTCGGGCTGGAAGATGCTGGGTAAGAGGCCATGCCGATGCAGCCGTTGGATCCACTGGCAGTCGAGCTTGTCGGTCTTGGATCGGCCTTGGATCTGACGCGTGAACTTGGCCGAGGTGGTCACGACGTGAAAGCCGGCCTCCAGCAGGGTCAGGAAGAGGACATGGCTGTAGACGCCGGTGGCCTCCAGTGCGATGGTGGTGACGGCACAGAGTTTCAGCCAGGCGATCAGGGCACGCAGGCCGGCGGTGTGAGCGGCGAACTCACGCACGGTCGGCGCGTTGTCGGGCGTGGCTTCGACGCAGGCCCAGTGCCTGCGATCGCCCCCGACTCGATCTGCGGCGCTCGGCTGGCGATGGTGTCGCTGGACGCCAAAGTCCTGGAGCGAACGTACTACTTCGACACGGCATTCGAGACCGGCGGCGTCCGGTGAAGGGGCCGCCCGCGAACAGCCCAACGCTCGTGCGGCAAAGAATTGATGAGGCGAGCCAGGCATCGAAACCGGCGAAGACAAACGGATGCTGCCCGCCGGTCAGTCGGCGAATTGAAATCTGTGAGCGCCGTCGCGTAGCGCTGGCAAAACGGTAGTCCTCCTCCCGGATCAGGCTCAGTGTGGGCCGACGACCGTCGGGATATTGGGGTACGGGGGCGTCGATGGCTGGACCAGGGACGGCGTGCCGCCTGGCATTGCGGGATAGATGCTCCCGGTCGAGGGATACCCGCCGATCGTTCCGGGATACCCACCGATCGTTCCCGGATAGCCACCGATGGTTCCTGGATAGCCACCAATCGTTCCCGGATAGCCGCCGAAGGTTCCCGGATAGCCGCGGACCATTCCTGGGTTAACCGGCATGGTGTGGAAGTGCGTGGTCGTGTGAGGCACGAGGTGGGCGTGATTGCCGTGCGGCACAAGGTGGTAATGGGTATTGGTGTGCGGCACCAGGATGATGCCCTGCGCGAAGGTCACGCCAGGCAAACCCAGAGCCAGCAGGGTCGTCAGAAGGAGCCGAATGGGGGTGAAGTTCATCGTTCGCTGCCCCAAAGAAGGGGAACTGGGCCGAGTGCGTGTCAAGCACGGTAAGATGGTAAAAATAAGCGAACGAATGTCGGCCGTCAAGAGGCCACCCCAGGAAAACGGATCAGGCGGCCACATCCGCGCCACTCGCCAAACCGACAACCGGACTATCCGACCCGGGACGCATGGCTGGACAACCCCTGCCGGAAGGCGTCTCGCGGCAGATAACTGTCGAAGACCGCCGCCACAATTCGGACCAGCAGACGCCCCAGCGGGGCGGTCAGATGAAGGGCGTCCGCCTCCAGGGTGATCAGCCCCTCATCCCGCAATTCACCCAGGCGGGCCAACTCGTCGGCGAAGTAAACGTCGAACACGATACCAAAGCGCCGCTCGATGTCGCGCTTCGCGATGCTGCCGTAGCCGTACAGTTGCTGCAACACCTCGCGGCGAATGCGGTCCTCCGTGCTGAGACGGAGGCCCCGCTCCGTGGCGAAGTCACGCTGCACCGCCTCGGCCCAGCCGGTGCTGGTGTGCGTGTTCTGGGCGAAGGCCCCCTCAAACTGGCTGATGGCCGACGGCCCGAGCCCCAGCAGGTCCAGTTCCTTGCCCGGAGTCATTCCCTGGAAGTTGCGGTGCAGCGTGCCACCGTCGCGGGCTCGGGCCAGACCCTCGTCGGGACGAGCGAAGTGGTCCAGACCGATGAACTCGTAGCCGGCCGCGACGAAGCGGTTGATCGCGAGCAGGTTCAGATCCAGTGACAGCTCGCCATCGGGCAGGTCGGCATGGCGGAAGACGTTCTGCCAGCGAAACATCTCGGGAATGACGGCCAGCCGGTAGAAGGCGATCCGATCCGGGCCGAGAGCGATTACCTGCTCCAGGGTCGCCGTCATCGTCTCCAGCGTCTGATAGGGCAGGCCGTAGATCAGGTCGAAGTTGATGGACGCGAAGCCGACCTGCCGACACCAGCCGACGACCTGCTCGACCAGCTCGAAGGGTTGAAGCCGATTGACGGCCCGTTGCACCGCCGGGGCGAAGTCCTGGACGCCGAGACTGACCCGGTTGAAGCCCAGGCCGCGCAGGGTCTGCAACTGCTCGAATCGGGTGATCCGGGGGTCCACCTCAATGGCGACCTCCGCATCGGGAGCCAGGGTCAGGCGGTCAGTCAGGATCGACCAGAGCCGCTGCAACTGGGCGACGCTCAGGAACGTCGGCGAACCGCCGCCCAGGTGGACCTGATGAACGGTGCAGCCGTTAACCACCGCCGCGAACCGCTCCGCCTCTCGCTCCAGGCCAGCGAGAAACGGCTCGCCCGGATCGCTTTCCTGATGCCGGGCCGCCGGGATGATCTCCTTGGTGCAGGCGCAGTAGTAGCAGAGCCGCTCGCAGAACGGGACGTGGACGTAGACCGAGAGCGGCCGGCGCTGCCCTGCCGCCTCTTGCAGGTCGGCCCGGAAGTCGGCCGGCCCGTAGTCCGTCCGCCAGACCGGCGCGGTCGGGTAGGAGGTGTGCCGTGGCAGGGCCAGGCTGGCATACCGACGGTAGGTGTCCCGCTCGAGTGCGGTGAGGGAAGCAATCGCCATGTGTGTCACCTTTCACCAGCTCTTCCGGGCGGCCGCGAGCATGCCGGCCACTTCCTGACGTGTCGATTCCGTGCGCGAGTCGCCGCGCATCATGGACGCCAGTTCCTCGACGCGCTCCTCCTCCTGACCCAGCAGGTGGATCTGCGTCACCGTTCGGCCGGCCTTCTTCGTCTTGCGGATGCTCCAGTGATGGCGGGCGTAGCTGGCCACCTGGGGCAGGTGCGTCACGCATACGACCTGATGCCGCTGCCCCAGGGCGGCGAGCTTCTTGCCGAGAACGTCGCCAAGTCGGCCGCCGACGTTGGCGTCAATCTCGTCGAAGACCAGCGTGCCCATGCGATCATGCCCGGCCAGGACCGTCTTCAGGGCCAGCATGGTTCGCGACAGTTCGCCGCCGGAGGCGACCTTGCGTAGCGGCTGGGCCGGTTCGCCTGGATTGGCCGCCAGCATCAGTTCCAGCTGCTCGGTGCCGTGAGCCGGTAGCTCGCTCGTGATCGGGTCGTCGCCCAGGGGTGTGGCCACCAGGTTCGCTTCCAGCCGGGCCTCAGGCATGCCCAGATCGACGAGTTGCTTCTGCACCTCGGCGGCGAGCTTCTTCGCC
Source organism: uncultured Alcaligenaceae bacterium (assembly GCA_964471755.1). Lineage (GTDB taxonomy): Bacteria > Planctomycetota > Planctomycetia > Gemmatales > Gemmataceae > CAYYJM01. The sequence goes on along the minus strand of CAYYJM010000251.1, from coordinate 5,615 downwards.
ACGGTGGTACGCTTCTTGCCCAGTTCGCCGGCCGCCTTGCGCAGGTCGGCCCAGAGCCGGGCCAGTTCGTCCTCGATTCCATCCAGATCCTCTTCGTCCTTCTGGAGCCGGGCTTCCTGCTCGTCCAGGCCGACGCGGTAGACGATCAGTTCGTCGATCGTCTTGCGATACTTGCCCTCCAGGCGGCGCAGGAGTTGCACGCGCCGCTCGACCTCTTCCAGGCGTTCCGGGTCGGACTCCCAGCGGTCGCCGAGGTCGCGCAGGGTGCCGGCCACGTCCTCGAGCCCGGACTGTAGCGATTCGAGCCGCTCGACCAGTTCTTTCAGATCCGGGTCGAGTCGGAGCCAGGCGTCGGCATCCCGGGCCAGTTGGCCCAGCTTCTCGACGATGGAGCCCTCGTCCTCGTAGAGCAGGGCGTGCCCCTGGGCGGCGAACTGCTGCAGATTCTGAGCGTTCATCAGTCGTTCGCGTTCGCGGGCCAGTTCGGGCAGTTCGCCCGGTTCGAGCCGGGCCTGGTCCAGCTCATCGCGCTCGAACCGGACCAGGGACAGCTCGCGCTGGCGCTGCTGGCGATCGGCGGCGAGCTTCTTGAATCGAGCCCGCAGATCGCGGACCTGCTCGACCAGGTCGAGGTACTTCTGCCGCTGGACATCCAGGCCGCCGAAGGCGTCGAGCATCTGCATCTGATAGGCCGGCTGGAGGAGGGATTCCGTCTCGCGCTGGCCATGAATGTCCACGAGATGCGAGCCGATCTGTTTCAGAGTGGCGACGGCCACGGGCTGATCATTGACGTAGGCCTGGCTGCGGCCCGAACGGCCCAGTCGGCGCGACAGCAGCACTTCTGTCTCGTCCAGGGAGGTGTCCAGGATCGATTCGATGGCCTGGCGCGTGTCGGCATCGTGGACCTCGAACCGACCGGTGACGCGCAGTTCCTCGGTGCCGGTGCGGATCAACTCGCTGGAGCCGCGTTCGCCCAGGAGCAGGCCGAGCGCTCCCAGCAGCAGGGACTTGCCCGCGCCGGTTTCGCCGCTCCAGGCACAGAAGCCGGCCTGTAATTCGACCCGGACATCCTCAATCAGGGCCAGATTCTGCACCGACAACTCACGCAGCATGGGTGGTTCCGTACCAGGTCGAGCGGAGCGTTTCCTCAACGTCGATTATTGTACACAAGGTCAGGCCCGGGGGCCGCACCACGAGTTGAGGAAGCGCGTGCGACATTTTCGATGAAATTAGTCGAAAGGGTCCTTTTTGTGGTTTTCATCGTGCCGGTTGTTCCGATAAGATGCGGGAGTGTCTGTCGTTCTCCGGCCCGGAGCCGACCATGCGCGAGGCCCTGATTCTGCAAGGTGCCCTGGATTTAGCTCCCGCCGAGCGAGATTCCTATCTCGACCGGGCGTGCGGTGATGATGCGTCACTGCGCCAGCGCATCGAGGAACAACTCCAAACCCACATCGCGGCCAACGAACGAACGGACCCGGAGATCGATCTCGTCTCCGGTCTGGACCTACCGGTCAGTGTCCGGTTCCCGTCCGAGTCGGCGGTGAACACCTCACTCCCTGGTCGGCAGCCCCGCTCGGTCGAGTTCCCCTATCTGGAACCTTCCGATGACCCCGCAGCTCTGGGCCGACTGGGGCCTTACGAGATCCTCGAAGTACTCGGTCGCGGTGGCATGGGCGTGGTCTTCCGGGCCTACGATGCGAATCTGAAGCGATTCATCGCGATCAAGGTTCTCACTCCGGATCGCTGCCAGAATGACAGTGCGGTCCATCGCTTCTACCGCGAAGCCCAGGCGGTGAGTTCGATCCAGCAGGAGAACGTGGTTCGCATCCTGCACATCGTGGCCGATCACGAGCCGCCGTACTTCGTCATGCCCTACATCGAGGGACGCTCGCTGCAACAGGTTCTGAACGAGCAGGGGCCGTTCGGCGTGGCCGAGATTGTCCGCATCGGTCGCGAAATGGCCGCCGGCCTGGCGGCGGCCCACACCTGCGGCGTCGTTCACCGGGACATCAAGCCGGCCAACCTTCTGCTGTGTGCCGGGGATGATCAGGTCGTGATCACCGACTTCGGTCTGGCCCGCGGTCTGGACGACGTCACCCTGACCTCGCCCGGCATGGTGGCCGGCACCCCTCTGTACATGTCGCCGGAGCAGGCCCGTGGTCAGCCGCTGGATGGCCGATCCGACCTGTTTAGTCTGGGCAGTGTTCTCTACGCGCTGTGTACGGGCAAGCCACCGTTCTTCGCCGAGTCTCCGGCGGCCGTGCTGCGTTGCGTTTGCGACGAGACGCCCGCGCCCATTCGCACGATCAATCCGCAGATTCCGGACTGGCTCGAGGACATCGTTCTACGGTTACTGCAGAAGGATCCCCAGCGCCGCTTCCGCTCCGCCGCGGCGCTGGCGGAACTGCTCGGCAAGTATCAGACCGAGCTGGAGCAGGCCCCGTCGCCGCAGGAAGTTCGCCGTCTGGCCTGCCACGTTCCGCAGCAGCCTCCGCCGCTGGCGTTACTGGCTCGAATGCTCGTCGTCCTGATGTTAATCCTTCTGCCGATGATGGCCCTGGCCTTTTTCGAGTGGCCGACCGAACCGAGTCTCTCTGCCAACCAACCGGACGCGGAGCGCCGCCGAGCCGGCTGGGAGAGTTCTCGGGGCCACAAGTTCGACCATGAGTGCCCGGCGGACCAGTTGGCCTGGAGCCAGATTCCGCTGCCCCTGCGTGAGCGTCTCGGCGGCGACCCCACGAATGCGGCGACCAACGAAGCGTTTCCCGGCGTGGTCGCCATCCTGGGCGATCCGGTCGCCCGTCCGTTCGGCTCCTTCAACGCCGCCGTGTATCTCCCCACCGGGGCGGAGGCGATCCTTGGCACGACCAACGGGATGCTCCTGCGAGTGGACACCCGCACGGGCGGCCTGCTCGGCGACCCGATCCAGGCCCACGAGGAGCAGGTTCGGGCCCTGGCCTTTCACGCGCACCCCGACGGTCTGCGCCTGGCCAGCGGTGGGTTCGACCAGATGGTCCGCATCTGGAATACCACCAACCAGCGTCTGGTTCACGAGATCCACGCTTGTGGCCGGGTTCATGGCCTGGCCTTCTCGGGCGACGGCAAGCGCCTGATCGGCCTGGTTTCTCGGGATCGGCCTCCAACGGCCAGCGAGTTGCGGGTCTGGGATTCGGAGACTGGCGTCGAAATTCACCAGAGTACCGTTGGTGCGGGCCTGCCACACGCCCTGGCCCATCATCCGGCAAGGAAACTCCTGGCCGTGGGCACCATGGATGGGACGATCCACTTACTGGCGGAGGACGGACTTCGCTCGATCCACGACCTGAAGGGGCATACCCACACGATTCTGGGGCTGGCCTTCAGCCCGGACGGTCGACGACTCTACTCAGGCGGCCAGGATCGAACCATTCGCACCTGGGATACGGAGAAGTACAGGGAGGTTTCGATCATCCAGGCCCCGGAGGGCGTCATCAGCCTGGCCCCTCTGAAGGGAGGAGTCCTGGCCGCGGCCTGTGTCGATGGGCACTTCCTGCTCTGTCAGCCCGACGCCGGCAAGGGCCTGCGGCAGCTCGACGAACCGGGCGAACGATTCCGCTTCGTGGTGCCCAGCCCGGATGGCCAGACGTTTCTGCTGGGCGGCTGGAACGGCACGTTGAGTTTCCGGGAGACCGCGACCTGCGCCGATCAGCATCCCTTCGCCGGCCATCGCGGCCCGGTTCGGAGCATGGCGTTCGAGCCGCAGGGGAAACTCCTGGCCACCGCCGGTTCCGACCGTGTCGTGGCTCTCTGGGATCTGGCGACCGGCGAACTGCTGGGGCAGCTGGAAGGGCTGGTTTCGCCCGCCACCTGTCTGGATTTCTCGCCGGACTCGAAGACGCTCGCTACCGTCTGCCGGGACCGCGTCATCCGGCTGTGGAACGTCGAGACCCGCACCTTGATCCACCAGTGGAAGGGGTATGGCAAGAACGGTGAGATCCAGATCCGGTTCAGTCCGACCGGCGACCGACTGGCGACTGGTGACGATCTTGGCCAGGTCCAGGTCTGGACTGACACAGGCCGCCTGATCCGCAGCTGGACTGCCGCCACCACGCCGATCACGGGTCTGGTCTTCGGCCCTGAGGGGAAGAACCTGAAGACGACCTCGGACGAAGGTTTGCGGGCCTGGAATGCGGCAACCGGGGATGAGGTGAGCGTTGCGTCGGAGGCGCGTACAATCTGTCGTGGCCTGACCTGGGATCGGACCTCGGATCGCCTGGCCGGCATTCAGGGGAAGGATGTCCTGATCTGGGACCGGACCCATCCGGCCTCGGCTCGCGTCCTGGAGTTGCCCGCGCTGGAGCGGCCGACGCTGACCAGTTCCGGCAACGGGCGGGTGCTGGTAGGCTATTCGGCGGACGACCTGACGCTGTGGGCGGCTCGCCTGACGGCTTCGGGCGAGAAGGTTTCTCTGCTTCGCGGTGCCTTCCAGCCGTCCAGCCAGCCACAGGCCCTTGCCACAAGTCCGCTGGGGCGTCACGTCGCGGTGAGCCGGCCGGACGGTCTGGTGCTGATCCTGCGTCTGCCCGGCTGTGGGACGCGGGAGAAACCTTCCTGACGGACCCGATCACCGGTGTCAATCCAGCCGGACAAAGCGCCACAGCGGAACGTGGGGCGGCAGGGCCCCATCGATGTAGGCCGACTCGCCGATCAGGCAGCGCAGCTTCTTGAGGGCCTGACGGCGGACGGTCACGTAGTAGTAATCGCAACGAGCATCCCGGACCAGATCCCAGATCTGATAGAGCCGATCGACCTCGCTGAGGGTTTCCTGAAATTCCCACCACAGGGCCGGTTCCATGGCCTGACGCTGATCGATCAGTTGGCGATAGGACCGGTTGAAGGCGAGAAGGTCATTGACCACGGCGCGATCCGGGAACCGCAGGCTATCGGACAGTGGCGGCGCATCGACCAGATCGGTCCAGCGACGCTGGAGCAGGCGGATGTCGCCCTCGAAATCCTCGGGCCGGGACAGCACGAACTTGACCTCGCGGGGATCGAGCAACTCCCACTCGACGGCAATGGTCTGGATGGCCTCGCGGGTAGACGCCAGGTGCTGCAACGAGCCCGGATTTTGGTGGGCCTCCGTCGGATGCGTCAGGAGGGCCAGGGCCAGAAGGGTTTCGAGAGGGATCATCACCAGTCCTCCGTGGATCGCGGCAGCATGCTGCCCGGCGCGCAGGGGGACGAGAATCGGCCCAACCGGCGCGGGATCGATCCAAAAGAATTCACGGAGTGGACGGGTTACGTCTGGCGGGAAGGGCTCGAGTGCGTCCGTGGCTGGGTATCGGTCGGGAATCCTCACGCCCTTCCTGGCGGCGTAGCACGGAGCCACCAGTTCAGGGAGTCGACACTTTTCCGGCTTCTCAGACCTGAGAACCAGTGTCTCCCCTATCGATCGGGGTGAGCCCGGTTCTGAAGCGGGAGCCAGAATTTTTCAGGAATTTCCGCTCCGCCTCTTGTCGGTCGGAGAGACCATTCCTATGTTCAACTAATAGCACTTTGCGTGCCTCGATTCAACTTCTCTTCTCGTTCGCCTCCATTACCGTCCGGGTTGTTTTCCTAACTCATCTGAGAGCAAG
>CAYYJM010000250.1:0-9367 GCA_964471755.1 uncultured Alcaligenaceae bacterium | reverse complement strand
CGTCCTCCACGAACTCGATGGCGCGAATCCACTTGACCATCTTGAAGCCGAGTTGGTTCTCGACCCGTAGCCGCAGCGGCGCGCCGTGCAATTCGTTCAGCGGCTCGTAATTCATCTCGTAGGCCAGCATCGTCAACGGATGCTGGGCGTTGGCCATCGAGATGCTGTCGTAAAACTCACCGCCCTCGCCTCCCTCGCCGTAGGAGTAAAAGACGACGGCGCAGGCGTTGGCTTTGGGCCGAACCAGCCGGATGATTTCCGCCAGCGGCACGCCGCCCCACTCGGCGATGCCCGACCAGCCCTGGATGCAGTGGTGCAGCGTGATCTGCTGCCGCTCGCCCAGCGCACGCAGATCGTCCAGCGACAGCTCGACCGGATTCTCGACCAGGCCATGCACCTTGAGCCGGTAGCCCTTGAAGCCGTCAGCGGCCAGGGTCGTCCACTCCTCGCAGGTGGGCACCTTGCCATTGGCCCAGAAGAACGGAGAGATGTCCTCACGCCGGAACTCGGCCAGCGGAGCGGGACGATCGAGCAGAAAACCCATCACCGGCGTGACCAGCATCTTGGCAACGTGCTGCACGAGTCGAGGCTTTCGCCAGGCCAGCCAGTTGGCCAGCGCGTTGACCGCCACGATCACGCCGACTCCGACCAGGCCGAGGTACACGCCGAGCAGACTGGCATCATCGGTGCCCACGACGATGTGGTTCATGTTGCGCACGAAGCCCGTGATCGCCACCATCGCCACGTGGCCGATGACGAACAGGACGAAGGCGCACATGACCAGGAAGTGAAGCGATCGCCCGATCTGCCGATTGCCGGGCAGGCGAGGATACCACGAAAAGCGATTGGTCAGCGCCGGCGACATCGACGGGCCAGTCAGGATCGCCAGCGGAGCCAGGATGAACACGACTCCGAAGTAGGTCAGTTGCTGGAGCGCGTTGTAATGGTAGAAGCCGTTCGGCTCCGGCGGCAGGTGGAGGGTGGCGTAGTGGACCCAGACGGCCCAGGCATCGGGCACGATCTGCCACGAGTGCGGCACCAGACGCTTCCACTGATCGGTGACCAGCAGCAGGATCATGAAGACCAGGCCGTTGCCGACCCAGAACAGGACGCTGAGAAAGTGCCAGTGTCGGGCCATGCCGATCGTGTGCCGATAACCGGGCAGGCCGATCCAGGGCGACAGGTAGCGGGAATCATCCTTGGCCGTCCAGACGCGATCCGTCGGCACCTCGACCGGAGTGAAGCGAATCCACTCCGTGCCGGGCGTGCAGTGGACGTTCCAGTAGAGCCGCGGATGGTCCGCGAGAATCTGCAAGCCACTGCGGACGAGCAGAACCAGGAACAGCAGGTTGACGTAGTGAGTGATGCGAAGCCAGGCCGGAAAGCCGGAGGGCTCTGTCACCGTCCCGGCGTGCAGCTCGGGGATGGCAGGGACCGCCGGCAGTCCGAACAGAACCCACTGGACGTAGGCGGCGGCCACCACCAGCACGAACGGCGACACGAGGACGAGCAGAGTGCCGCGTCGTATGCGCATTTCCAGAACCTCCATGAAAGGCGACCGATGCTCGACCCGACTACGCACCACCGGAGGAGTCCGGCTGACCGCCTTGCAGGGCCTCCTCGCGCTTCTGCCAGAGGTCGTCGCCGCCGAACTCCAGACAGCAGGAGCCGGCGTGCTGATAGCACTCCTCGCAGATCGGCATGCCGCCGAAGTGGACGCTGGTCGGCCGACCGCAGCAGCGGCAGGACTGGGCGGCTTCCGCGTCCTTCACCCGGGCGTGGAAGCCGGCCGCGTTGAGGGCCCGGAGGAGGTCCGCCGCGGCGAAGCTGCCCGTGACCTCGAAACGGGTCTTGCCCGGCTCGACCGTGTCGCCGGTCACGCCAGCGACGGATCGGATCGCTTCCTGGATGGCCTCGGCGCACGGATCGCAGCAGTTGTGGATGTCCGAGACCGTCGCCTTGTGGAGCTTCCCCGCGGGGACGTCGTGCTGAGCTTTCATGGCGAGATGGCCATCGCCCGTCTCGCCGGGCAGGCCGGCCGCGGCGATGGCGTCGAGCGCCTTCTCGGCCTTGGCGTGATCCGGGGCGGCCAGGGTCACGGTGCCCTCGTCCATGTCGCACGGGCACGCGACACCGGGCACCCTGGCCACCGCCCGTGTCACCGCGTTGACACAGCCTCCGCAGCAGAGATGAACTCCGTTCAGCTGCACCTGGATACCCGTCTGGTTGGAAACGGCCATGATGATCCTCCTGGAATGCTCGAGAACGCCGACGCGGCCAATCAGCTGCGCCTGTCCGGTCCTCGATTTGGTCTTCGGTTCAGAATTCGTCTCAGCGGTTGTGTCCCTCCAGGAACTGTTTCAGAGCCAGCGCCCCGTTGTGTTCCTCGTCATGGGCGGCGTAGACCAGGGTCACGGTCCCCTCGTGGCTCATCCGTTTCAGTTCCTGGATGACCTCCGCCTTCTCCTCCAGTTCCTTCCAGTAACGCTTCTGGAACTGCTCCCATCGGGCCGGGTCATGGCCGAACCACTTGCGCAGTTCCGGGCTCGGGGCGACCTCCTTCAGCCACAGGTCCACGGCCGCGTGTTCTTTGGTCATGCCGCGCGGCCAGAGCCGTTCGACCAGAACACGAGAGCCGTCCTCGTGCGAAGGCTTCTCGTAGACTCGTTTCAGCTTGAACATCGCCGTACTCCTCTCACATCGCGTGAGGAAAGGCGTGGCGGAGAAACAGGTAATCTCCGGCCCGTTTGACCCCGACCAGCGATCCCCACAACGGACGCTCCGGCGCGAAGTGTTTCCCGGCGACCAACCCCGGTCGCGGCGAGGAATCCTCCCGGCCGGCAATCTGTGGGGCCAGCGTCAGGAACTGTTCGTCCAGGCACTGCTCGGCGAAGAAGTCGCCGAGCAGGTGGGGTCCGCCTTCCACCAGGATCAGATCACCGGGCCGGACCCGGACCACCGCGTTGAGGATCGACCGGGCGCTCAGTCTATCGGCGTCCTCGGCCTCGCTGATCAGCACCGACGACGGCAGACCCAGTCCGCGGAGGTGTCGGCCTCCGCCCGGAGTCGTGACGATCAGCACTGGCGGTCCGCCCGCCCGGAAGACGCGAAGGCCGGGATCAACGTCGCCCCGAGCCGTGACGATGACGGTGAGTGGCGGCTCCGGTTTGCCCTGAGCGAGACGGAATTTCTGATAGGCGTCCGCGAACACCGGGAAGACCTGGGCGGCCGTCCAGACGTGCGAGCGGGCCACCCGCAACGTCCCGGCCCCGACGATCACGGCATCCGCCGCCGCCCGCAGCAGCCCCATCACCAGCTGATCGTGCGGATTGAAGCCGCTGATCGGGCCGCCGCCCTCGTGTCCGGGTTCCAGCAGCGACGTAACCCCGTCCAGGGTGGCGACGAAGTTTCCGATCACATGCGGTCGGCCCGGGTGAAGCGGAAAGGCGAGACGGCCGTAGAGGTCTCGCAACTCGGGCGGCAGGGGTAGATCACGGCCTCGGTCGGTTTCCCAGAGCGTTTCCAGCGGTTCCAGTGTACTCATCACTCCAACCCCCGGGCGTCAGGGTCTCGCCCGGCCGACTGGTCGTGTGGGAGCCGGGCAGAGCCACGCGTACGACCGCGCAGTTCTGTGCCCACTCACCCGATAATCACAACCTTTTATCCCATTATAGCGGCGCGGGCAAACCGTCGGCCGCCTATCCCACCTGTTCACGTCTCATGGTCCAGGTACTTCTTTCGTGAGATGGACGAGCAATTGTCGTGCCAGTGGCGAAGAACGTCCGTATCTGTAAATGAGGACGACGGCGTGAATCCACCTCGCAAAGGAGACTCGTTCGTGGGGGCGGCCATCTACGACTACATCATCATCGGGGCCGGTTCGGCCGGGTGCGTGCTGGCCAATCGCCTGTCGGCAGACGGCAAGAGCCGCGTACTTCTTCTCGAAGCGGGTGGGCCGGATGACTCGCCCCTGATGCCCATCCCGGCCATGAGTCCGTATCTTCAGGACTCGGTTCACGACTGGCGATATCGCACCATTCCGCAGCGGAACTGCAATCTGCGACGCTACTTCTGGCCGCGCGGCCGGACGCTCGGCGGATCGAGTACGATCAACTATCAGATCTACATCCGCGGCAACCGGAGCGATTACGACCACTGGCGTGATCTTGGCTGCACCGGTTGGGGCTACGAGGAAGTGCTGCCCTACTTCCGTCGGGCCGAGAACAACGAGCGACTTCGCGACGAGTTCCACGGTCAGTGCGGACCACTCAACGTCGCCGATCCGAGCTTCCGTCATCCGCTCTCGGAACTGTTCGTCGCCTCGGCCCAGACGGCCGGCGTTCCGCACAATCCCGACTTCAACGGTGCCAATCAGGATGGTGTTGGATTCTTCCAGCTAACCCAACGAAATGGCGAACGTCTGAGTACGGCGACCGCTTATCTTCGGCCCGCACTGGAGCGTTCCAATCTCCACGTCCTGACGCACGCCTTGACAACGAGAATACATTTTGACAGGCAACGCGCCGTCGGCGTCAACCTCATTCACGATGGCCAATCCAAAATGGCCGAGGCCGAGCGCGAAGTGATCCTGGCCGGTGGTGCGATCAACTCGCCGCAACTGCTGCTCCTGTCGGGCATTGGTCCGGCATCGGAACTGGCTCCTCTGGGAATCCCCATCGTGCAGGACCTTCCCGGTGTTGGCAAGAACCTGCAAGATCATCTCATGACCGCGGTTCGGTACGACATCACCGAACCGATCTCGCTCTTCGGAGCGACGCCGGAGATGACGCAACTGGCAATGCAGGCCTGGGAACAGCATCGGGCCGGGCCACTCACTTCCAACGTGGCCGAGGCGGGAGCGTTCATCCGAAGCGACTCCGGAAGCGACCGGCCGGATTTGCAGTATCTCTTTCTGCCGTATAGTGTACCGGACACGCACGCCGCCATGTTCCAGCCCGAACGCCATGGCGTCACCCTGGTGTTCTATCCCTGCCGGCCGGCGAGTCGCGGCCAGATCACGCTGGCCTCGACGGATCCGCTCAGTCAACCGCTGATCGATCCGAATTACCTGGATCAGTCAGCCGACGTGCAGTTGATTCTCGCTGGCTTCCGCAAGGGACGCGAATTGCTCGCGGCCGGGCCACTGCGTGGCATCCTTGGAGAGGAAACAGCTCCGGGAAGTGACGCACAATCCAACGCCGACCTGGAGCGCTTCCTGCGCTTTCGATTCTCCACCACCTGCTTCCATCCCGTCGGCACCTGCAAGATGGGCGTGGACGCCCTGGCCGTCGTCGGCCCCGATCTGCGCGTCCACGGTCTGGAATCCCTGCGCGTGGTCGATGCGTCGATCATGCCCACGCTGATCGGCGGGAATACCAACGCTCCGACGATCATGATCGCCGAGAAAGCCGTGGACCTGATTCAAGGGTAACCCAAGTCGAGATTCAACCGATGCTGCCATCGATTCTCAACGAGGAACAACTCGATGATCGGCTCAGTGAACCAACACCGGGCGTCGTCGAGACACTGGCCCAACTCGACGGCGATCTGATGCTTCTCGGCGTCGGCGGCAAGATGGGACCGACCCTGGCCCGCATGGCCCGGCGAGCCTCCGACGCGGCCGGCATCCAGCGTCGCATCCTGGGCGTCAGTCGCTTCACCGACCCGGCCCGCGTCGAGTGGTTCCGCAGCCACGGCGTCGAGCCGATTCCTTGCGATTTGCTCGATCCCGACCAACTCGCCCGATTGCCGCGGGTGCCGAACGTCCTCTTCATGACCGGCATGAAATTCGGATCGACCGGCCAGGAAGCGTTGACCTGGGCGATGAACGTGCATCTGCCGGCCCTCGTCAGCCAGCACTTTCGTGGCAGTCGAATCGTCGCCTTCTCGACGGGCAATGTCTATGGCCTGTCACCGATTCACCTCGGCGGCTCCCGCGAGGGAGACGAACTCCGCCCCGTCGGCGAGTACGCCATGAGTTGCCTCGGCCGGGAGCGCATCCTGGAACACTTCAGCCGTACGCTCGGTACGCCGATGGCGATCCTGCGGCTGAACTACGCGACGGAGCTGCGTTACGGCGTCCTGGTGGACGTGGCCCGAGCCGTGTGGGAGGGCCGACCGGTGCCGCTGGCGATGGGCCATCTCAACGCTCTCTGGCAGGGGGATGCCAACGCGATGGCACTGTGCGCGTTCGGCCAGGTCGCCGCGCCGCCGTTCGTCGTGAACCTGGCCGGGCCGGAGACGCTCAGCGTCCGCCGGATCGCGGAGGAGTTCGGCGAACGGTTCGGTCGGCCGGTGACGTTCACCGGCGAGGAAGCGGCCGACGCACTCCTGAGCAACGGTCAACTCGGGCACCGACTGTATGGCTATCCGCGCGTGCCAGTCGATCGGATGGTCGAGTGGATTGCCGACTGGGTGCGACGTGGCGGGATGAGCCTGGGCAAGCCGACGCACTTCGAGGCCCGCGAGGGGCGGTTCTGAGGGCCGGCGTCGGCCAGGGGGCGCTCCCCTGGCGACGCAGCGGGTTCGTTCTCGACAGGATGACTGGACGATCGGGGTTCCCTCGCGGGCCTCGTTCTGCTATACTGGATGGTGTGTGATTGACCTCGTTATGTCCATGAGAATCGAATGCCATTTCAGAAATTCGGGTTGTCGCCTACTCTCCTTGGCAACCTCCGCACCCTGGGTTATAAACAACCGACCCCCATTCAGAGCCAGGCGATCCCGGTCGTCCGGGAGGGTCGCGATGTCGTCGCGACGGCCCAGACCGGCACCGGCAAGACAGCGGCGTTTCTGCTGCCGATCATCGATCGCCTCGCCGAGCGCCGGCCGAACGGTTGCGGTGCCCTCGTTCTGACGCCGACGCGTGAACTGGCGCAGCAGATCCAGGGCGTCTTCCGTGGCCTCGCTACCGGCACCGGCCTGCGCTCGACCGTGATCATTGGCGGCGCAGCGATGGGACCGCAGATCGCCGCCCTGCGCGACGGAGCCCACGTCGTCGTCGCCACGCCGGGCCGGATGCTCGCGCACCTGCGCGACAACGGCGTCCGCCTCCCCAATCTGCGCACGCTCATTCTCGATGAGGCCGACCAGCTGTTCGATCTCGGCTTCTTCCCCGACGTCAAGCGCATCGTCGGCCATCTGCCGGCGACGCGGCAGACGCTCCTCTTCTCGGCGACGATGCCGCCGGAGGTGGCGAAACTCGGCCAGACCCTGCTTCGCGAGCCGGTGTCGGTCGCCGTCGGCGAGCAGGGCAAGGCCGCCACGACCATCCGGCAGATCGCCTACCCGGTGCCGGTCCACCGCAAGGTCGCCCTGCTGGAGCATCTGCTCGAAGAGATGGACGCCCCGTCCGTGCTGGTCTTTACCCGCACCCGCCGCGGCGCGAAGCAACTCGCCCGGTCGCTCAACGACGCCGGCCACCACGTCGGCGAACTGCACGGCGATTGCTCGCCGGGCCAGCGTGAGCGCGCCATGAATGGCTTCCGGTCGCGCAGGTTCCCGGTCCTTGTCGCAACGAACATCGCCGCTCGCGGTCTGGACGTCCGCCACGTGACGCACGTGATCAACTTCGACGTTCCGGCCGCTCCGGAGGAGTACGTCCACCGAATCGGCCGAACCGGCCGGGCGGGCGACGAGGGGGACGCCCTCGTCTTCGTCGCGCCGGAGGAGGCAGCGATCCTGAAGCGGATCGAGCGCCAGCTCGGTCGGCCGCTGCCGCGCCGTCACGTTGAGGACTTCGACTACAACGCCCCGCGTCCGCCGTCCCCGAAGCGCAAGCCACGTCCGCTGGCGACCGCCGGCGCGATGCCGAAGCGCGGCCGACCAGGCCGGAAGCCGAACCGCGGCCAGGGACGACGCTGAGTCCAGCCCGTGTCGTTCGCGCCCCGAAGCAGGACGGGGCGCAATAGTCCACCCAGACTATGCATTATTCCCAATTCTTTCATTTTGCACATTATTCACATTCTGGTTGACTCATCCATCCCGGCTTATATAACACCTCCTGACCTGAGCATTGATGGTTCAGGATGGGCAACACTGAATGACAGGAGGATCTACCCATGCGTCTTCTCCCCACTCTCGCCTGCATCGTCCTCGCCGTGGCGTGGTTCACCCAGCCGGTTCACGCCTTCTACCCGGTCTGCACGTCGGGCTCCTGCGGGATCCCGGTCGCGACGACCAGCTACGCACCGAGCTTTAGCCCGGTGGTCAGCTCTCCGGTGGCAGCCGCTCCGGTGCGCTATGCGACGACGACCTGCACGACGGGCTGCTCCCCGGCCGTGACCTGCGCGCCGGTGAGCTACTCGATCCCGAGTTGCTCGCCGGTGGTGTACCGGGCGAACTGCTCCCCGGTCACGTGCGCACCGATCAGCTGCGGGACGATCCGCAGCTACCCGGCGACGTGCGGTTCGACCGGCTGCGGGACGGTCGGGGTGACGATCCGTGCGGTGAGCTACTCCGCTCCGGTGACCTACTCGGCCGGCTGCACGACGGGCTTCTGCCCGACCTGCCGGTAACGGTCCTGAGTGCCCGTCCGAGCCTGAGCGCTCGAGTTCGGATGGGCCTATCCCCGGCCGACGAATGGCATCTTTGTCGCCATCACCGTCAGAAACAGCACATTCGCATCCAGCGGCAGGCTCGCCATGTACAGCACGGCGTTCGCGACGTTCCCCGCGTCCATCGTCGGCTCGGCAGCCAGTTCACCATCAGCCTGCAACACACCGGAAGCCATGCGTGCAGTCATCGACGTGGCGGCGTTGCCGATGTCGATCTGGCCACAGGCGATGTCGTACTTCCGGCCATCGAGGGCCGTGGATTTCGTCAGGCCGGTGATGGCGTGCTTCGACGCCGTGTAGGGAGCCGAGTTCGGCCGGGGCGTCGTCGCCGAGATCGAGCCGTTGTTGATGATCCGACCGCCGTGCGGGTTCTGAGCCTTCATCAGCCGGAAGGCTGCCTGAGTGCAGAGGAACGCACCCGTCAGGTTCGTATCGATCACGAGCCGCCACTGATCGAAGGTCAGATCCTCCAGCGGAATCGCCGGGGCTCCGGTGCCGGCGTTGTTGAACAGCAGATCGAGCCGACCGAAGGCGTTCCGCGTCGCCTCGAAGAGAGCCTGAACTGATGACGGTTCGGTGACATCGGCGGCCACCGCCAGTGTCCGGCCGGGAAGATTCGCCTCGCTGGCGAGCGGATCGAGGAGGTCGCGTCGTCGGCCGGCCAGCACGACGGAGTAGCCGGCTCCGAGCAGGGCGAGAGTCACGGCCTTGCCGATGCCTGATCCTGCCCCGGTGACCAGGGCGACCTTACCATTGCGGGTGGACATGCTGCGACTCCGAGAGTGAGGGATGCCGGACGTGATGGTACTCCG
>CAYYJM010000249.1:4708-9409 GCA_964471755.1 uncultured Alcaligenaceae bacterium | reverse complement strand
GAGCGCGCCGCCGCCGTCGAGGGCGAGGGTGCCCTTCCAGCCGCCCTCGTCGTAGTACTCCTGCGAACGCCACCACTTGCACGTCGCCTCGCCCAGGGTCGGTCGGCCGAAGCGGCCCTGATCGACGGCCTTCTTCAGCTCGACGTTGGCGTCGCCGAAGCGCGAGGGGAAGATCGTGCAGAGCTGCACGCCGCTCTGTTCGCAGGCCTGCAAGATGGCGTCGCAGCGCTCGGTGGAGATTTCCAGCGGCTTCTCGACGACGACGTGTCGGCCCGCCTTCGCCGCCGTCACGGCCGGGTCGCGGTGCGCCCCGCTGGGCGTGCAGATGATGACGACGTGAACGTCCGGTCGAGCGACGGCCTCGGACACGTCGGTGCAGAGGGACGCGTAGGACAGTTGGCACTCGGCGGCGAGCTTCTCGGCCGACGGTCGATGGCGATCGACCAGGGCCGTGACCTTCGTGCCGGGAATGTCGGCCAGGGCTCGAATGTGGAAGCGGGCGATCATGCCGCAGCCGACAATGGCGAAGCCGAGAGGATCGGGAACGGACATCGGAGTCACTCCAGGTGCGGAAGGAAAGCCGCCTTCACCAGGTATTGCAAGCCGCTCACCAGGGTCGCGATCAGCATCGCCCAGATGAGTACGTCACGGAGGATCGCCCAGACCGGGGCAGCCGGAGCCATCGCGGCTATAAAGATCGCCGCCAGGGCCAGACACTGCAAGACCATTTTCAGCTTGCCGGCCCAGTCGGCCCCGAACTTCGCCCCGGCCGCCTCCAGCGATGAGCGCAGCCCGGTGATGACCAGCTCACGAACGACGAGCAGCGTCACCATCCACGGCAGCAGCCAGCCCTCGTTCGTGCCGAGCGGCAGCAGGAAGACGAACGCTCCGAGGTTGAGGACCTTGTCCACGAGCGGATCGAGAACCCGGCCGAGCGGACTGCCCATGTTCCAGACGCGGGCGAGGTAGCCATCGAGCCAGTCGGTGAACGCCGCCACGACGAAGACGGCCAGGGACCAGGCCCACAACTCGAGGTGAATGAGGCCGAACAGGACCAGGGCCAGGAAGAACCGGGCGACGGTCAACTGGTTCGGGATGGTCCAGATAGTCGAGGAGGGCATGGAGCCGATGCCTCATTTAGCCGCCGGCTTGCCGGCGGGTATTCGCGACGAAGACCGCCGGCAAGCCGGCGGCTAAATGGGATCACCGCACACCCAGGGCGCGCCCGATCAGGTCGTAGCCGTCCGCGCCGGTGACCCGTGCCCGGACCAGATCACCGGCGGCGAGGTTCTTGCCCTTGAGTCGCAGGAACGGGTCGATCTCCGGGGCGTCGGCCGGCGTCCGGGCGAGGTAATGACCTGGCACCTCGGGATCGGGGCCATCGACGATCACCTCGATCTCACGGCCGATCTGCTGGCGGGCCCACTCCAGGGCGATCGTCTGCTGAATCTCCATGAGCGTGTCGCGGCGATCCAGTTTGACTTCCTCGGGAAGATGGCCGTCCAGCCGGGCGGCCGGCGTCCCCGGCTCGAACGAGTACGGGAAGACGCCGACACGCTCGAAGCGCTGAGCCTGAACAAAATCGCAGAGTTCGCCGAACTCCGCCTCCGTCTCGCCGGGAAAGCCGACGATGAACGTCGTCCGCAGGGTCAGATTCGGGACCGCCGCACGCAGTTTGCCGACGAGAGCTTCCGTTCCGGCTCGATCGACGCGACGAGCCATGCGCCGCAGGACGCGATCACTGGCGTGCTGTAGCGGCATGTCGAGGTAGGGCACCACCTTCTTCGTCGTGGCCAGCGTCTGGAGCAGATCGTCATCGACGTACATCGGATAGGCGTAGAGGAGGCGAATCCACTCGATGCCGGGGATGCGGTCCAGTTCGCGGAGCAGTTCCGCCAGCCGCGTTCGACCGTAGAGGTCCTTGCCGTAGTAGGTCGTATCCTGACCGACGAGGTTCAACTCGCGGACGCCGTCGGCGGCGAGTTCGCGGGCCTCGCGGAGGACTTCCTCGATCGGCTTGGTCAGGTGCTTGCCGCGCATCATGGGGATGGCGCAGAACGTGCAGAGTCGATCGCATCCCTCGCTGATCTTCAAATAGGCGTAGTGACGGGCGGTGTAGCGCAGGCGGGCGGTATCTTCCAGGGCCTTGACGGGAGCGGGGCGGAACAACGATCGCTGCTCCTCGGCGGTCTTGTGAGCCAGGGTCCGATCGAGGACGGCGACGATCTCCTCGCGGGCGAAGACGCCCATGATGTGATCGACGCCGGGCACCTCCTGGAGCAGTTCTTCGCGTTTGCGTTCGGCCAGGCAGCCGGCGACGACGACCGCGCCGACGCCGCCCTCTTCCTTCAGGGCGAGCATCTCGCGGATGACGCCAAGCGATTCCTGCCGGGCCGGCTCGATGAAGCCGCACGTGTTGATGACGACGACATCGGCTCCGCTCGGATCGGCCGTGAGCGTATAGCCCTCCTGGGCGAGTTTGCCGAGCATGCGCTCCGAATCGACGGTGTTCTTCGGACAGCCCAGACTGATAAACGCGAAAGTCCGCTGCGGCGTCATTGGGTTCCTCGACCGGGTCGAATCAGGCGACCGGTACATCCAGGTGGTTGACCGATTCCATGAGCATCAGCGAGACTGTGTCCCAGGTGTCGGTGTCGATTGCCGAGAAGATGACGGCCACCGTCCCGCCGAGGGCGATCATTTCCGGATGGCGGATCTCGTAGGTCCGCCCGCTGACCATGTAGATCCGGAAGGGCCGAAACGGCTGCTGGGTCGCGTACTGGCGCAAGACATCACGGGACACCATGACCGGGCTCCTCCACGGAGGACGAACGCAAGCGACAATTGGCGACGGAAATCCATTACCAGTTCGTTATTGTATCACCCCCACCGCGCTGGACAAGACAGTCGTCCGGGCTTCTTCGACACCGCCACATTAATCATCTTTTAAGAAGTGAAATGATGAAAATTTCCCTAAGGCGAAAAAAGTGATTGACAGCCCTCGTGGGGCTCGCTACCGTTGCCAATGCGGGTTTCGATTGTCCTGGCCAATCCAACACAAGCAGAACGGAGCCACTTCGCGCGGTTCCGGTTCCGCTCGCTGGATCTATTGTCATCCCACTTATCCATCTGGGGAGGTCCGTCGTGTTGCATCTCCGCTCAAGGCCGCGGTCCGGGTTCACACTGATTGAACTGCTCGTCGTCATCGCGATCATCGCCATCCTGATCGGTCTGCTGTTGCCTGCGGTCCAGAAGGTCCGCGACGCTGCCGCTCGCAGCCAGTGTTCCAACAACCTCAAGCAGCTCGGCCTCGCGCTGCATGCCTGTCACGACGCACGCCAGGCCTTCCCGCCCGGATGCGCTTCCGACAACCCGCCGTTCGGAGTCAGCGGTGGCGGCTGGGGTTCCTCCTGGAAGGTCTACATCCTGCCCTACATCGAGCAGGAAAGCATCTACTCGAAGTGGCTGTTCACCGGCAATTCCGGCTACACCAATGCCAACAACATGCCGCTGGTCAATCAGATGACGATCAAGACCTATCGCTGCCCGGCGTCGGATTTGCCGCGGTTCTACATCTCCAGCAACAACGCTGGCTCCATCCAGATGCTCACCACCTACACCGGCATCGCAGGTTCGACCCTCGATAGTGCCATATACTCGGGCGGTAATGGCATTTCCAGCGGCGGTGGCATTCTGTCGGCCAACTTGCAGATCACCTTTAGCAGCATCAAGGACGGGAGCAGCAACACTCTGATGGTTGGGGAGCAGGGCAGCCACCTCCTCGATGCGAATGGCCAGCCGATCCCCGGTGCCTACACTGCCATCACCAGCCAGGGGCCGCACGGTTGGACCATGGGAGCCGGCAACACCAACATCGTCCCGGCCTACACGGATCGCACGTTCAATTGCTCGACGACGGCGTACCTGATCAACCAGCGCGGTCTGCCCAACAGTGGCGGGACCAGCCAGAACACGGGAAACAACATCCCGCTATCGTCGGGCCACTCCGGCGGAATCAACGCCCTCTTCGGAGATGGATCGGTCCGGTTCCTGAGCGAAACCATGCCTCTCGCCACGCTTCAGGCGTTGTCGGGCCGGGCCGACCAACTGGTGGTCCCCAACTTCTGATTGTTTGACCTTGCGTAGATCCGCCCCTCGATTCCGACCTCCTGTGTTCCACAGGGGGTCGGATCGAGGGGTTCTCTCATAATTTGTGAGGAGAATTCAATGTTTCGGTTGACCTGCTTCGTCGGCCTGGTGGCCGTGCTGGTAGCCTGCGTGGGATGCGGTGGCGGGAGGAAGCAGCCCGCGTCCGTCGCCATCAAGGGAACGGTGCTTCTCGACAAGACGCCTCTGCCGGATGGAGAAGTAACCTTTCTCACGCCAGGAGAGGCCGCGACCATCTTCCCGGTTCAGAAGGGAGCCTTCAGCGGAACCGCTTTTCTCGGCAAGAACCGCGTCGAGATTCGCTCTTTCAAGACGGCTCCGCGCTCGCCGAACGCACTCTCGACGGATGACCCGAACGCAAAGGTGAACTTCATTCCCGACCGGTATAACGGTCTGAGTAAGCTCGAGGTCGAAGTAACGGCGGCCGGCCCGAACGAGTTCTCGTTCAAGGTCACCTCAAGGTAACTGCCAGCGCTTCGGTCGTGGAAAAGTACCCCCGGCGTGATTCGAACACGCGACCAGCCGCTTAGAAGG
>CAYYJM010000249.1:0-4698 GCA_964471755.1 uncultured Alcaligenaceae bacterium | reverse complement strand
CTATCCAGCTGAGCTACGGGGGCAGCCAGGGTTAGCTTAACCCAAGGGACGCCACCGGACCAGTCGAGGTTCGCTCACCGGCCGTTCCACAACTGAATCACCTTGACCAGCACGACATCGGCCACCAGCACCAGGAAGATGCTCGCCACCACTCCCGCCGTCGCGGCTCGACCCACGCCCTCCGTACCGCCGCGTGCGGTCATTCCGCAGTAACACCCCGCCACACCGATCAGGTAGCCGAACATCACCGTCTTGAGAATCGCCGGGATCACATCTCCTGCTGGCAGCACCTGGGTCACGGCGGTCACATACTGCGTGAAGCTCAGTCCACCGATCAACGTCTCGCCGAGGAATCCCGAACCCAGAGCGAGGTAGATGATGAACACGTTGAGCAGCGGTAAGGCCAGCATGCAGGCCAAGATGCGCGGCACGACCAGTTCGCGCAGGGGCGACACGCCGAGCATCTCCAGGGCATCGATCTGCTCCGTCTCGCGCATCGAGCCCAGTTCGGCCCCCATGCTCGCACCGGAGCGACCGGCAACGATCATTCCCGCCGCAATCGGGGCAAATTCAAGAACCACGGCAAGACTGAGGGCCTGAGGCAGATAGGCGGCCGCGCCTGGCCCAGCGACCTTGATCAGGGCATCGCGCAGGTGCATCCAGATGACGGCTCCGATGGCGATGCCCGCCGTCGCACCGAGCGGTAGAGCCCCTAGAAGGATCTGGTACAGCTGCACCAGCGTCCGCGTCGGATGCAGCAGGGCACCGGGCAGCAGCAAGGTGCTGCGGTAGGCAAAATAGGCGAACTGTCCCAGGGTTTCGAGCATGACGGGTCGTTAGACTCCGAGTCGGGCTCGCGCACGCGGCTTGCGCTGCTTCCGGCGGCGGTCGCGTTCCTGCTGGAACACGTCCAGCAGGAGCGAGCGCAACTCCAGATCCTGCACGCCCTTGCGGTCCCATTCCTGGAGGACGACCGACGTGGCGGGATTGAGCCCGGCGACGTGGTGCAGCCAGGTGATACCGGCATCCGTGATCAGGTGGCAGGAGCGCGGATGGTGCCAGGCCGCATGGGTGGCCAGGCAGCCCATCGGCGGAACCCGGGTGAAATAACCATGAACCAGGAACGGGCTGACTTCCGCGAGCAGTTCGATCAGACGATCCAGGGCCGCATCCGTCAAGTTCGGCAACCAGGCCGCACGCAGCTCGCCCAGCAAGTCCGGGGTACGCATGGTACGAATCCTCTGCAATGGGGGATGCCGTCAGGTCGTCCCTCGACCGTGGCCGCTCGGTGAGCAAGGGCATTATACCCCTGTAAGCAAGGCCCACGGAAGGAAAACCGGCCGATCCCTCCATCCAGTTTCAACAAGTAACGGATGGACACGAGTATGCCAGGGCAGGAATCTGCCCCGGCCTGAAGAGATTCGCTGCCGTTGCGCTCAGGCGTCCTTGGCCCGTTCGGGCCGCAGGGCGCGAACGATGGCCCCGGCCAGCCACATCTCGCTGCCGGCGATCTCAGCCAGTTCCTTTTCCAGCTGCTCGCGGTAGTCTTCCCGGCTATTCGCCTCCAGGACACGTCGCGTCTCGTCGCCGGCCGCCACCCGACGGTAGAGTTCCTCGAAGACCGGCTTGGCGGCATCGCGGAAACGCTTGAACCAGTCGAGGGCTCCGCGCTGGGCGGTCGTCGAGCAGTTGGCGTACATCCAGTCCATGCCGTTCTCGGCGATCAGCGGGTAGAGGCTCTGCGTCGCCTCCTCGACCGTCTCGTTGAAGGCTTCCGACGGGCTGTGACCCTGCGCCCGCAGCACCTCGTACTGGGCCAGCCACAGGCCGTAGATGGCACCCATCAGCACGCCACGCTCGCCGGTCAGATCGCTGAACACTTCCTTCTGGAAGGTCGTCGGGAAGAGGTATCCCGAACCGATGGCGATGCCCAGCGCCTCGGCCCGCTGCCGGGCTCGCCCCGTCGCGTCCTGGTGGACGGCGTAGCTGGCGTTGATGCCCTTGCCTTCGAGGAAGAGCCGGCGAACCGTGGTGCCGGAACCCTTTGGCGCAACGAGGATAACGTCGATGTCCGTGGGCGGGATGACGCCGGTTTGATCGCTGTAGACGATGCTGAAGCCGTGCGAGAAGTAGAGGGCCTTGCCGGCCGTCAGGAACGGCTTGAGGTTCGGCCACTGCTCCTTCTGGCCGGCATCGGAGAGCAGATACTGGATGATGGTGCCGCGTTTGGCCGCCTCTTCCATGGAGAAGAGGGTCTTGCCCGGCACCCAGCCGTCGGCGACGGCCTTGTCCCACGACTTGCCGCCCTCGCGCTGGCCGATGATGACGTTGACGCCATTGTCGCGCATGTTAAGGGCCTGCCCCGGGCCCTGGACGCCATAGCCAATGACGGCGACGACCTCCTTGCCGAGAACGGCCTGGATCTTTTCGGGCGGATAGTCGGTTCGTTCGACCACCGTTTCCTTGATATTGCCGACATTGATCTCACGCATGGGTCACCTCTTCGGTGGTCATTCCAGTCTCTCGATGAGAGATCAGTGTACAGGTCCGGGCCGACATCGGCCATGCTTTCACGATTCACGGTTGCCCTTCTCGGCAGGGGCCGGTATGGTAATGTGCAGAGTGGAGGGGGGCGCGGAAAGCGCTCCACAGCAGCGATTTTTCCCCCTGCCCATCCGGGCCGGTGGCTGCTACAATGCACAGCATCTTCGGAAGAGACGCCGAAGGAGCAGGCAGCCCGGATAGAAGCCACCGGGACCCCTGGTATGTGCCGGGGGCCCTTTTTGTTTTTTCGCGGCGATTTCACGACCGCACTCGACGAGGGGGGCCACCATGCCCAAGATGAAGACCCACAAGGCCAGCAAGAAACGCTTCCGCGTTTCGGCCACGGGCAAGCTCAAGCGCTCCAGCGCGGGCAAGAAGCACTTGAACAGCCACAAGTCGGGCAAGCGGAAGCGCCAGCTGCGCGCCCCCGTCGTGTCGCTGACGGCGATCGAGAAGAAGTACGTCAAGCTGATGGGGGGCGTGAGCTGAATCGCGCTGTCGGCCGGCCCGTTTGACGGGCTGCCGCTGGACGCTCAGTTCCGCGCTCCACTGCAACGGGAGTGACGAGTCATGGTTCGTGCAAGAAGCGGCAAGACCGTACTGCGCCGACGTAAACGGTTGCGAAAGCTGACCAAGGGCTTCCGCGCCGGCCGGCATCACCTGTACCGGCAATCGCGCGTGACGCTGATGCGCGCCCGGGTCTACGCCTTCCGCGATCGCCGCGTCAAGAAGCGCGAGTTCCGCAGCCTGTGGATCATCCGCATCAACGCCGCCTGCCGGATGCGCGGCCTGCGCTACAGCCAGCTCATCGCCGGCCTCCAGCGCGCCCTGGTCGATCTCAACCGCAAGACGCTGTCGCAGATCGCGATCGAGGATCCGGAAACGTTTACCCGGCTCGTCGAGTTGGCCCGCGCCAATCTCCCCGCGGCCATCGCGAAGTAACCGGCCACTGGCGAGCCGGGTTATCCCATGACCGACCTCGACGCTCTCCACGCCCGCGCCCTGGACGAACTCCGCGCCTGCGCCGATGAGGCCGCCCTGCGCACCTGGAACACCCGCTACTTCGGCAAGTCCGGCGAGGTCCTCGCCGCCCTGCGCGACGTCGGCAAGGTTCCGGCCAACCAGCGCAAGGAGTACGGCCAGAAGGCGAACCAGATCAAGGAAGCCCTGACGACGGCGTACGATCAGGCCCTCGAAGCCGAGAAGGAACGGGCCCTCAACGCCAGCCTGGCCGAGACGCCGCTCGACGTGTCGCTGCCGGGCCGCAGACCAGCCGTCGGCCGACTGCACCCCAGCACCCGATGCCTCCGCACCATCGCCGGCATCTTCGCCGAGATGGGCTTTCAGATCTTCCGTAGCCGCGAGGTCGAGGAAGACGAACTGAACTTCGAGTTGCTCAACATGCCGGCCCATCACCCGGCCCGCGACATGTGGGACACGCTCTACACGACGACGCCGGGCGTCCTGTTGCGGACGCATACGTCGCCGGGCCAGATCCACGTCATGCGGCAACTCTGCCCGAGGCCGATCCGCGTCATCCTGCCGGGCATGTGCTACCGCAAGGAACAGGTGACGACCCGCCATGAGATGATGTTCAATCAGGTCGAGGGCCTGGCCATCGGCACGAACATCACGCTGACCGACCTGAAGGGAACGCTGCTGACCTTTGCTCGCCGACTGTTCGGGCCCGAGCGTCAGATTCGCATCCGGTCGAGCTACTTCCCGTTCACCGAGCCGTCCATCGAGGTGGACGTGGACTGGCCGCGAGACGATCCGAACTGCGATCGGCTAACCAAGGGCACCGGCTGGCTGGAGATCGCCGGAGCCGGCATGGTCCATCCGACGGTGCTGCGCAACGGCGGCTACGACCCGGCAAAGTTCAGCGGTTTCGCCTTTGGCATGGGCCCGGAGCGGATCACGATGCTGCTGCACGCGATCGACGACATCCGCCAGTTCTGGCGGAATGACATCCGCTTCCTGCGGCAGTTCTGATTCAACGAATCAGAGCCACGCACGCAGCGAGGCCGCAGGCCGAGCGGAGTAAGCGCACCGCGACCTGCACATCAGGGCGGCGGAATCGCTTCCAAAGCCTGCACGTTCGGGCCTCGACACGCTTACTCCGCTCGGCCTGCGGCCTCGCTGCGTGCGCGGCTC
>CAYYJM010000248.1:7575-9438 GCA_964471755.1 uncultured Alcaligenaceae bacterium | reverse complement strand
CTGTCGAGACGCTGCTCAGCTCGACCGGCCAGCGTGTCGATCATCTCACCAGCCGGGTCGGCGACACGAAAACGCAGGTCGTCTCGTTACAGAAGGCGGCCAACGAGGTCATCGCCAAGGGGAACATGGCCGATCCGGCCGACCAGGCCCGGATTCGCGGTCTGCTGGCGGCGCTGTCGTCGAAGATCGAACGGGCCGAGGATCTCGCCCGGACCTTGCAGTCGGCCGGCATCGTCGTCCGCAGCGGGGCCGATCTGCTGACCAGCGTCTCGGACACGCCGCCGGATCTCGGCAAACTCCAGGACGCCGAGAAGGCCGTCGATCAGACGGTCACCCGATTGACCGACGCCCGCAAGGAACTCGCCAATGCCGAGAAGGGCGGCGATCTGGAGTCGGCCGCCCGGAGCATCAACGATCTGGCCGGCAAGGTGCAGAACGCCCTGGGCGAAGTGACCGACAGCATCGGCAAGGTCGGCGAGTTTCTGGCTCGGGGGCAAAAAGACCTGGCCGCCCTGGAGCAGTCGATTCACGCCTGGAAGCGCTACGGCCCGTGGGTCGTCACCGGCGTGCTGATCTGGATCGGTCTGGGCCAGTTCTGTCTGCTGGCCTGGGGCTGGACGATGCTGTTCGGCCCATCGAAAGAGGGGACGGCCTGATGCGTGGAGTTATCGCACTGCTGGCGGCTGGCCTGCTCGTCCTGACCGGATTGGCTCAGGGGCCGACCAGTAAGGAGCCGAAGAAGGCCGTGCCGGACTTTCAGCGCGAGATCGTGCCGATCTTCGAGGCCAAGTGCTTCCGCTGTCACGGCATCAAGAAGAAGGACGGTCGCCTCGACATGCGCACCGTCGCCGCCCTGCTGCGGGGCGGCAATAGTGGCCCGGCCCTCGTTCCCGGCGATGCCGAGAAGAGCCTGCTCGTCGAATTGATCCACTTCAACGAGATGCCACCCCGGAAGGAGAAGGATCCTGTCAGCAAGGCCGACCTGGCGCGGATCCGGGCGTGGATCGACGCCGGCGCTGCCGAGTCGAAGAAGTAGCGGACCTCACGGCTGGATGTCATCGGCCTGCTTGTAGAACTCGCCAATCCGGCTCAGGCCCAGCGTCTGGCCGATCCAGTAAACGCCCCAGATGGCCACGCCCAGGGCGACGATCAGCAGGCCGACCATCATCCAGCGGCGAACCGCTTCTCGACGCTGTTGCAGGCGATCATCCCAGTCCTCGTCGTCGCTCATGACGCATCGCTCCCGTTGGGGGTGATGAGCAGGTCGGCCACCCAGACCACGTCGGCGGGCGGATCGCTACGCAGATGATGCAGCAGACGTAGATCCGTGCAGCCGGCCGCCACCAGGGCGACGGCGAGTTGCACGGCGGCCTCGCGCGTCCTCTCCTGACGCAGCAGTTCCGCACTGGCCAGGACCGGCTCGGTTCGCCAGGTCGGGCGGAACTTCCGATACATCTGCGCGAGGTCGGTACCGACCTGGGCCGTCGGCTGCCACTCCCGCAGGATGGCGTCCTCGATCGGACAGGCCGCCAGGCAGGCGTGACAGTTGATGCACTCCGAGCCGTCGATGTAGACGAAGCGCGTGCCCTTCTCGTTGGTCTGCTCGCCGGCCCAGTGGATGCACTCGACCGGACAGGCCGGGATGCAGTCGCCCAGGCCCTCGCAGACGTGGGCAACGACGGTGTAGGAAAAGCCCATCACGATGTCTCCGTCGGGCGTCCTTCATTCGATCCCGGGCACGAAAATCTCCCCGCCGCCTCAGCTCATGATATAATCGCGAGGCTCGCCCGTACCCGGAGAGACGGATCATGCTCCACGTCGGACAGCAACGTTACCGAACCGGTCAGGGCCCGACGCGGCGAG
>CAYYJM010000248.1:0-7565 GCA_964471755.1 uncultured Alcaligenaceae bacterium | reverse complement strand
CTGCAAGTCGGTGCCAGCACCGTTCTCGGTCTGGGTCTGGGCACGTCAGCGAGGGCCGATCCGCTGAGTCAGGCTCCGGCCCGTCGTGTGCTGCTGCTCTGGCTCTGGGGCGGGCCGGCTCAACTCGACACCTGGGACCCGAAGCCCGACGCGCCGCTCGAAATCCGTGGGCCGTTCCGTGCCATCCCCACCCGTGTGACCGGCGTCCGCGTCGGCGAACTCTTTCCGAAGATCGCCCAGCGGCTGGATCGTCTGGCCATCCTGCGCTCGCTGCGAACCAGCTCGAACGATCACGGTGTCGCGGGCACGGTCGGACTGACGGGCAGCAATGCCGGCGGCGTCGGCCTCAACGGTCAGCCACTGCCGGGAGTCGCCCGGCCGGCTCTGGGTAGTGTCGTCGCCCGGATGAAGGCCGCCGAGGCGAAGTTCCCGCCGTTCATGGTCGTCGGCGGCAAACTGCACCAGGGCAAGAAGGCGATCATCGGCGAGGGCGGCGGCACCCTCGGCAATCTGTACGATCCCTTCCGTCTCGTCTACGATCCGACCACCGGCGCGACCAAGGTCCCCGCCCTGGAACTGGCCCACGATCTGACGCCGGAGCGACTCGACGATCGCCGCCGACTGCTGGCCGCCTACGACGACCTGCACCGCGCTGTGGAGTTGGGCCCCCTGACCGAGTATCGTCAGCAGGGCTTCGATCTGCTGACCAACTCCTCGGCCTGGAAGATGTTCGATCTGGCCAGCGAGCCGCCCGCTCTCCGCGATCGCTACGGTCGAACGCGCTTCGGTCAATCGTGTCTGCTCGCACGTCGGCTGCTGGAGCATGGCGTACCGTTCGTGCAGGTGAACTGGAGCGATCACGTCGAGGCCGAGGAGGACGCCGGCGACGGCGGCTGGGACCATCACTACCGCAACTTCCAGATCATGCAGGACCGCCATGCCGGCTGGCTCGATCAGACGTACGCCGCCCTGCTCGACGACCTGCACGACCGTGGGTTGCTGGCGTCGACGCTGGTGATCGCCGTCGGCGAGTTCGGCCGGACGCCGAAGATCAACGACAAGGCCGGTCGCGATCACTGGGAACACTGCTACAGCGCCCTGCTCGCGGGTGGCGGAATCAAGGGCGGTCGCGTCGTCGGCTCCAGCGATCCGCAGGCGGCCCATCCGGCTGACACCCCGGTGACACCGATGGATCTGGTGGCCACGGTGCTGAACGCGATCGGCGTGACGGGCGAGGCGGCCGCGACGCCCGGGATCGCGACGACGGGACGGGCGATCACGGAGTTGTTCGCATGAAGACGAATCCCGACCGGAGCCCGCAGCGCAAGCAAGGGATTTTTCTTGCCCTCGCTTGCGCTGCGGGCTTCTGCGGCATTCTGTTCGCCGCCGACCCGTCCCCGTCTGTCCGCCGTCTGACTTCCGACGGCTCCTTCAAGCAACATCTCACCTGGTCGCCCGACGGCTCCCGCCTCCTCTTCACGCGCATTCACCAGGGCAAGATGGCCCTCTGGACGATGGCCGCGGACGGCTCCGACCTCAAGATCCTCCTCGAACCGCCGGCCAACAGCGTCCAGTTCGACGGCTCCTGGTCGCCCGATGGCAAGCGCATCGTCTTCGTCTTCGATCAGCACCAGGGCACCGACGGCAAGCTGCGCATCGAGACGATCGCCGCCGACGGCAGCGATCGCCAGGAGGTCATCCCGAACAAGGCCTTCGAGGAGGCTCCGCGCTGGAGCCCCGACGGCAAGCGCATCGTCTGGGTCAGCACGCGCGATGGCAATCAGGAACTGTACACCGCCGATCTGAAGGGCCAGAACATCAAGCGGTTGACGAGCGAGACCGCTCCGGACAACGCGCCGGCCTGGTCGCCCGACGGCAAGCAGATCGCCTTCAGCAGCGGCCGGCACGGCAACTTCGAGATCCACCTCACGGACGCCGACGGTAAAAACGTCCGCCGACTGACCGACCATCCATCGCTCGACTACTGGCCGACCTGGTCGCCGGACGGCCAGTGGATCGTCTTCACCAGTAACCGCGATGGCAACTACGAGATCTACCGCGTGAAGCCGGACGGTAGCGGCCTGACGAACCTGACGCGCCATCCGGCGAAGGACAACTTCGCGACGTTCTCGCCGGACGGCAAGCGGCTGGCGTTCGTCTCCGATCGTGACGGCGGCAGCGATGTCTATCTGCTGACACTGAAGTGACAGCGCAGATCAGAGCCGCGCACGCAGCGCAGCGGAGTAAGCGGTCTTGCCTCAACCGCTTACTCCGCTCGCCAGAGGCTCGCTGCGTGCGCGGCTCTGCCGATTCCCCGACGAACCAGGATTACTCGTCCTCGTCCGCCGCGAGCTTCGACTTGCTCACGATCTGCTGCTGGACGTTGGCCGGCACCATCTCGTAATGGCTGAACTCCATCGCGTAGGAGCCCTGACCCTGCGTGATGCTGCCCAGCTGCGCCGCGTACCGGGCCACCTCGGCCAGCGGCACCTTCGCCTTGATCACCGCCAGGTCGCCCGGCAGCGAATCCTGGTTCTCGACCCGCGCCCGCTTCGTGTTCAGATCACCCAGAATCGCCCCGGTGTACTTCGAGGGCACCGTCACCTCCATCGTCACGACCGGCTCCAGCAGCACCGGATGCGCGTTGTGGAACGAGTTGCGGAACGCGATCCGCGACGCCGTCTTGAACGCCGCTTCCGAGCTGTCCACGTCGTGGAACTTGCCGAAGTAGACCTCGACGCACACGTCCTGAATCCGGTATCCCGCCAGGGCTCCCCGTTCGAGCAGTTCCTTGCAGCCCTTTTCGACCGCCGGGATGAAGTTGTTCGGGATCGAGCCGCCGACGATCGTGTCCACGAAGCCGAAATTGAACGTCGGATCGTAATGACAGTGATCGAGCCTGAGCTTCTCGAACTTCTCCTTCGTGGCGAACTCGGCGAAGAACTGCTCGGCCGAGGTGATCTCTCGCGGCAGCGGATACACGCGCAGATGCACCTCGGCGAACTGGCCTCGGCCGCCGGACTGCTTCTTGTGCTTGTGGTTTCCCTCCCCGTTGGACATGATCGTCTCGCGGTAGGGCACCTTCGGCTCGTGCGTGACGACCTCCAGATCGAAGCGCTGCTTGATGCGGTGCTGGATCGCTTCCAGATGCAGCTGGCTGACGCCGGAGATGACCAGCTCCTTCGTCTGCGCATCGCGCGAGACGTGGAAGGTCGGATCCTCGTGGACGACCTTGTGCAGACTGGTCGAGATCTTCTGCTCGTCGCCGCGCGTCTTCGGTTCGACGGCCAGGCCGTACATCGGCAGCGGATAGGTGAAGTGAGCCAGTACCGGCCCGCCGGCGGTGTGCGACACCGTGTCGCCGATGTTCAGATCCTCGATCTTGGCCACCGCGACGATGTCGCCGGGAATCGCCTCGGTCACCGTCTTGTGCAGCTTGCCCTGCATCTGTTGCAGGCCGCCCGTCCGGCTCGACTTGCCGGTCCGCTCGTTGACCAGCGCCTGCTCGGGATGGAACGTGCCCTGCAAGACACGGATGTAGCTCAGGGTGCCGACGAACTTGTCGTGGACGGCCTTGAACACCTGACCGACGAACGGCAGACTCGGGTCGGACTTCAGCTCGATCTTCTCGGCCTTCTCGCCCTTGCCCTGCGTGGCGATGTGTTTCGGCCCATGCTCCGGCGACGGCAGCCACTGGACGATGCCGTCGAGCAGCTCGGCCAGGCCGATGTCCTTCTTCGCGCTGACGCAGTAGATGGGAATGACGGTGCCGGCCTCGACCGCCGCCGGCAGGCCCTGAGCCAGGTCGGCCTCGGACAGCGTGCCGTCGGTCAGGTACTTTTCCATGAGGCTCTCGTCCGCCTCAACGACGGCCTCCATGAGCTGCGTGCGTGCGGCGGCCATGTCGATCGGGCAGCCGGCGGGAGCCTTCGACGGGCCATGAACGACGTCCACCACGCCGTGCAGACCCGGGCCGGGGCTCACCGGAGCGTTGAACAGAACGCACCCCTTGCCGAACGTCGCCTGGATTCCCTGGACGAGAGCCGGAAAGTCGATGTTGTCGCCGTCGAGCTTGGTGATGACCAGCATGCGGGCCAGCCCTCGCTTGCCGGCCTCGTTGAACATGCGGCGGGTGTTGACACCGATCCCGTTGACGGCCGAGATGCAGATGGCCGCCGCCTCGACGGCGTTCAGTGAGCCCAGGGCGGCTCCCACGAAGTCGGGATAGCCTGGCGTGTCGATCAGATGCACTTCCTTGCCGTTGTGAGTCAGGTGCAGGCAGGCGCTATCGATCGAGAAGCCGCGCTTGTGTTCTTCCTCGTCGGTATCGGAGAAGCTGGTGTGATCGGTGACACTTCCCTTGCGGTCCACGGCCTTGGAGTACCAGAGCAGGGCGTCGGCAAGCGAGGTCTTGCCCGACGCCCCATGTCCAGCCAGGACGAGGTTCCGCACGTCCGCCACGGTGTATTTGCTCATGATCGAACTCGCAATCGCATTCGAGATTGGATGGAGAATAACTCGGTTGCCGCGGGAGCGAGAGCCCGCTGGCTGCGTTGTGAGGTTGCGGCGTCGATCGAGGTGAAGCTCTGGCCAGGAGGTCGCGAACTCACGATCGACACGACGCCGTTACGGCTGTTCGTCGGCCATGATGTCGGCACGCCTCCTTTCTTTATCCCCTCGCGATGGCGATCGCCTCCGCGAGGTCGAGTCGGCCCTCATAGAGGGCCCGTCCCACAATCGCGCCGTGCAGGCCGGTGCCGGCCAGGCGCTGGATGTCTTCGAGCGTGGTCACGCCCCCCGAGGCGATGACCGGAATGCCATCGAGCCCGTACCCCGGCAGACGCCCCAGCTCGGCGGTCGCCTCCAGGTTCGGGCCTTCGAGCATGCCATCCTTGCTGATGTCGGTGTAGATCAGGGCTGCCAGCGGCCAGCCGGCACAGCGGCGCGCCAGATCGAGAGCGGTTCGATCGGAGGTATGCAGCCAGCCCTCGGTGGCGACCTTTCCCTCGCGTGCGTCGATGCCCAGGGCTATCTGGCGGGGAAAGCGTCGGCACATCGTCTCGCACCAGGCCGGATCTTGCAGCGCGCGGGTGCCAAGGATCACCCGCGTCACGCCGAGGCCGAGTGCTTCTTCGATGTGTCCCTGTTCGCGCAGACCGCCGCCGAGTTGAACCGGGACGCCGGCCGCCGCGATGATGGCCCGCACACTGGCCCCGTTGATGGGTCGGCCTTCACGGGCTCCGTCCAGATCGACGAGATGCAGCCACTCGGCTCCCTGCTCAACGAAGCGTCGAGCGACGGCCGCCGGATCGGCGTCGAAGACGGTCTCCTGGGTATAATCGCCCCGTCGCAGGCGGACGCACTGTCCGCCGCGCAGGTCGATAGCCGGGTAGATCCGCACGCGCCGCCTCCTTTCGCGGTTCCTCATCGCCACCTTACCCCTCCGCGAGCCGCTTGGCAAGCATTTGCCCGGAAATGCATCCCGAGCCCAGCCTCCCGCTGGCAAAAGTCGAGCCCAAAATGTAGGGTGGGCCAGAGCGCTGTCATGGCTTGATACCCTGTGAAGGAAAACACAGCGCCGGCCCACCGACGCCCGGGAGCGCAGCGACACCGCAGAGGATCGGTGTGGTTTTCTCTGCGGTGTCGCTGCGCTCCCGGGCGTCGGTGGGCTCTCGCTAGCGCTCGGCCCACCCTACATTTTGGACCGCAAACTATGGCGATGCACCCTCCAGAAATACATCTCGAGCCCAGCCCCCCGCTGGCGAAAGTCGAGCCCAGACGTAGACTGAAGGGCAAACCGTCAGCCGGAGGGGTTTCATGCGCTACGCCATCTGCAACGAGACGTTCGAGGGATGGGACCACGAACGGATCTGCCGTTTCATCGCCGGCCTGGGCTACACCGGCCTGGAACTGGCTCCGTTCACCCTGGCCGACCGGATCACCGCCGTCGATGCCGAGACGCGCACGCGGCTCCGCGCCCAGGCGGCCGAGTATGGCATTCAGTTGCTCGGTCTGCACTGGCTGCTGGCCCGGACGACCGGCCTGGGGCTCACCTCACCCGACGCCAGCGTTCGGGCCACGACGGCGGCGTACCTGGTCGAACTGGCCCGCGCCTGCCGCGATCTCGGCGGCGACATCCTCGTCTTCGGTTCGCCGGCCCAGCGGAAGATTCCCGAGGGGCATTCGCGCGAGCAGACGGTCGATCTCGCCGTGGACACGTTCCAGCGAGCCAGGACCGCCATCGAGGATACCGGCGTGCGCCTCTGCCTGGAACCGCTCGCCCCGACCGAGTCGGACTTCATCCAGACGGCCGACGAGGCGTGCGAGATCCTCGATCGGCTGGCGTCGCCGGCGTTCGTGCTTCATCTCGATGTCAAGGCGATGTCATCGGAGAAGGCGTCGATCCCGGACCTGATTCGTCGGCACATCGGTCGGCTGGGTCACTTCCACGCCAACGACGCCAATCTTCGCGGTCCCGGCTTCGGCGACGTGGATTTCAAGCCGATCCTCGGCACCCTCAAGAAGGTCGGCTACACCGGCTGGGTATCGGTCGAGGTGTTCGACTACAAGCCCGATCCGGAGACGATCGCGTGCGAGAGCATCCGCTACCTGCGTGAGTGTCAGCCATGAAACCGGCGCTGCATTCGGTGAGCTACGCCGGCGTCTGGCCGGGCCAGGCCCGGTTGGGGCTGGACGATTTCCTCGTCCGCGCCCGGACCCTGGGTTACGACGCCGTCATGCTGATGGCAAAGCGGCCGCATCTGTCGCCGCTCGATTTCGATGCGGAGGCTCGCGTCCGGTTGCGCGGCCGACTCGATGAACTGGGTCTGCATGTCGCCTGCCTGGCGGGCTACACCGATTTCTGTCTCGGCCTCGATCATCCCGAGATTCCGTCGCGTGAGTTCCAGTTGCTCTACCTGGGCGAACTGTGCCGACTGGCCCGCGATCTGAACTGTGGCCTGGTGCGCGTCTTTACCGGCTACGATTCGCCGCTGATGTCGCACGATCAGCAGTGGGGCCTGGTCGTCGCAGGCCTCAAGGAGGCGTCCCGACGAGCGGCTCTGCACGGCGTGACGCTGGCGGTGCAGAATCACCACGACCTGGCGGGCCACTGGCAGAGTCTGCTCGACCTGCTCGCCGACGTGGACGAACCGAACTGCAAGGCCGCGTTCGACGCCTGGACGCCAGCCCTGCACGGCGATGACATCGTCGCGGCAACTCGTCAGTTGATGCCGTTTCTGGTCCACACGACCGTGGCGGACTACGTTCGCCGACCGCGCTTCCGGTATCAGCCGAACCTGGTCAACTTCCAGCGTGAGCCGGACGTCATCCGGGCGGTGCCGATGGGCGAGGGATTCATCGACTACCGGGCCTTCCTCGGCGTGCTGCGCGAGGCGGGCTATTCCGGACATGTCGCCTACGAGATGTGTTCGCCGCTGCGAGGCGGCGGCAGCGAGGAGAACCTCGACCGGGCGGGGCGGCAGTTTCTGGGCTACATGGCCGAGTTGTAGCGGGCTCGGTGGGCCGAGCGCCAGCGAGAGCCCACCGAGTCCGCTGTGACCAGC
>CAYYJM010000247.1:0-9480 GCA_964471755.1 uncultured Alcaligenaceae bacterium | reverse complement strand
AAATGATCGCCTCGACATCGGTCGGCCGTAAGCCCGCCTGGTCGAGGGCCTTCCGGCCAGCCTTCGCCGCCCCCTCGGCGAGCGTGAAGCCAGGTTCCCACCAGCGCCGTTCGCTGATCCCGGTCCAGACCTCGAGCTGGCCCTCCTGAAGGCGCAGCGATTCGTACACCGGCCGCAGGCGCGTTTCCAGTTCCTGTGACGTGACCACCACCGGCGGTAATTCGTAGCCGATGGCGTCGATGAAAACACGGCTGTATTTCATGTCTCGGGGATTTCCAGAGTGAAATCGGTCATTCGGTAGATGAGCCGGCCATCTACCGACAGAAAGCCGTTGGCGACCACACGCCGGGGCGAGTCTTCCCAGCGTGTGATCTCCGCCTGCACCAGCACCTCGCCGGCCGTCGGCAGAACCTGCCCGCGGTAGAGCCACTGATGCCTTCCCAGCATGGTAAGGAATTGGCCGCGTTCGGCCACCCCCCACCGTCGCTGGGCCGCCACCTTGAGCAGCTGGAGCAGCGCCTCCAGGCCGAGCGAGCCGGGCCAGACCGGATCCTGGTGGAAGTGGGCGGCGAAGAACCACGCCGTCGGATCGACCCGCGTCCAACCGCGGATCACGTCGCCGTGGACCTCGACGTGATCGATCATCCGCCAGCGCGGAGCGGGGAATGGTGCCCCTTCGGGGTGGACGAATCGTTCGCCAGTTCCGGCCGGTTCCTGCGGCGTGGCGTCGCGCAGGCCGACCTGCTGGGCCAGGGCCGCTTTGCTGAAGAAGCCGAACGTCGTCGTCCCCTCATAGACAGGCCCGACCGCGTCGCGCACGGCGAACGAGAAACCCTGAAGAATCATCCCGGCCGACGACGACACGTCAGTCATCTGAATCCGCGTCGTCAGCGTGCCGACCTCCGGGCCGACGGCCCGATGCAGCGTGGCTTCGCCGCCGAGATTGCGGAACGACAGATCGATCGGGCTCGTCAGCGGTGAGCCGACGTACGCCGCCAGCCACAGGCACGGTTGCAGGGCCGTCTCGAGGAGTACGGCGAAGGGCATCACCGTTTGCCGGTCGGCGGCGAAGTACCAGGCATCGGCCGGCACGTCGTATTCGGCCTCGATGACGCCGCCCGGGACCATCTTCCATGGTTCGGCATCGACATGGACCACGCGATCGAGAAAGCCGAACGGCGGTCCCGGCAGCCGGGCGATGACACGTTCCGCATCGAAGACGCGATACGGTTCGCCAAACGCCTCGGACGGCCGACCGACGGCATAGGCGCGGATCTGTTCGGGACCGTGGACGACGACCCGAGGCGAGCGTGGGGCGTCAGCCCCATGAGTATTTCTCTCCGACCGAAGAGTCATGGGGCTGACGCCCCACGCTCGCCAGGTCCGCCGGACGGCTTCCTCGCTCGCCCCAGCGAGCCGCAGCGACATCCCCTGGATCTCGACGCTCGGTTTACCATCGGCGAAGAGCAGCGCATCGGCGATGACATACGGTTCGGGTCCGTAGCCGCGTTCCTTGATGACGATCTCGCAACTCAGCGTGCGCGTTCGGTCGGTGACCTGGCCTCGACACTTGAGTTGACTGGGCACGCCCGGCACCGACTCGACGCCGACCGCCTCGTCGGCGATCCAGCCGAGCCGGAGGAGAAACACCCGCAGCGTGTGCAGGCCGCACTCGTACATGAGCGTTCCCGGCATGACCGGGTCGTCCATGAAGTGGCACGTCAGGAACCAGGCATCGGGCTGGACGTCCATCTCGCCCCGGATGAAGCCCAGGCCGAATCGGCCGCCGCGTGGCTCCAGCCGTTCGATGCGATGCACCAGCCGCATCCGCTCGGATGGCAGGCGAAGGCCCGGCGGCGCGACGACGCCCTGGAACGCACTCCCGAACGCGGCTTCGAGATCGCCCTGCCGCAGAGCATCGACCTGCTCCGCGGTGTAGCTCTCGACCTGCGTCAAGGCCGGCAACCAACTCCGGTCGTCGGGTTCCGTGCCGGTCATCGGCCGACGATCGAGTTCCGTCTTGACGATGCCCTTGCCGGCGGCGAGCGCTTCCGGTGTGAAGAAGCCGGCACAGCCGCCGCGCATCGTGATCATCGGTCGGCCATCGACGGTGCCGTCGTACTCGAACCGAAACAGGTGGGCGTCGCCCTGCGAGAAGAAGCGGTCGATGCGGATGTCGTAGCGCATGACCTGGCCCGGGCCGGGCAGGCCGCAGTGGAACGTGATGACCGCGTCGAGCAGCCGGTAGACCGCCCGGCCGCGTGTCTGGAAGTCGATGCCGAGATACGACGCCAGGAACAGGTCGGCCTGGCCGCTTTCGACGGCGATGCACGTCGGCACCCGGCCGCCATCGAGATACCAGTCACCGGCCAGGATGTCTTTCTCCGTGATGACTCGTCCCGCGCCGAGCGATCGTGGCACACCCTCGATGAGCGTGACGCGATCGACGAGCATGAGCGGCTCCTCCGGTAGCCGGACGCGCGACGGGAAAGTATCGACCTCGGCGAACTCTGCTCCGAGTACGTCGGCGAGTCGTCCGACCGCGAAGGCGAGACACTGCTCCCGATCGAGCGCCGGCTCCGGGCGAGCCCCCGGCGAAAGCCGGGGGAGTTCAGGCTCCAGGCGAGCCCCCGACTCCAGGCGAGCCCCCGGCGAAAGCCGGGGGAGTTCCTGACGCGGAACACTCCCCCCACTTTCGTGGGGGGCTCGCCCTTCCAGCGTCGTCGCCAGTTGTGTGACCAGATCGATGGTTCGCCCGGCCTGCCGCAGGTACGCCGCGTGGGCTTCGCCGCGAGCCGTCTCGACTTCGACCATGCGAGCCACCAGGTTCGTCCCGGTCATCGCCTGCTGCTCCTTCGCCGCGCCCAGCGGCTCCAGGTCCACCGCCACGCGCTCGGCAATCAGAAACGCCAGCCCACGCAGGAACGACGAGCGAGCGTCCTGCCCGGCGACGAGCAGCGACCGCGCCCGGTGCGGACGATCGCTCAGAATCTTGCCGATCGTCCGGGTCGCCGACGCTCCCGGCCCGATTTCCAGGAAGATTCGCACGCCATCGGCATAGGCCTGATCGATGAGTCCGACGAGGTCGAGCGTGTCGAGAGCCTGGGCGGTGATCGCCTCGGCCGCAGTCACCTCGTCGGGGACGTACGCCCGTTTCCAGCCGCCACTGTAGAAACGCACTCCGGCCGGAGCCACTGTCGGCAGGCGATGGAAATCACGGTAGGTCTCGGCCACGACCCGGGCGACGGCGCAGTGCGTCGTGATCGGATGCGGCACCGGCACGAACGCCGCTCGCAGGGTGCGCACCAGTTCTTGCACCTGCTCGCGCTGGCCGCCGACAACGCATTCATCCGGCCCGGTGACGATGAGCAGGTACGCCCGCGCGAAACGTGCCAGAGCAGTTCGCACCACTTCGGGTGACGCTCGCATGACACCAGCGAGCCAGTCGAGCGGTTCGTTCGCACCGACGCCCCACGTCGCGCGGGCGGCTCGGTACTGGCCGCACAGATCCGCGCGGAACAGGCTCGACGTTTCCAGCGCGGTGAGCATGTGATCGCGAGCCGTCCACGCGCGCAGGCCGAACAGGGCGGACGATTCGCCGAGACTGATGCCGAGCGCCGCGTGAGGCCGAACGCCGAGCAGGGCGAGCGCGTCGCAGACCAGGGCCCCGACGGCGACCGGAGCCATGATCCGCCGTGGAATCGACACATCCTCCGCGTCGCCATCCCAGTAGGCAGCCACGGAGACCTGGTCGCGCAACCGGCGATTCTCCGCCTCGTGGCGAGCGATCACGTCGGGGAAAAGACGCGGCAGTTCACGGCCCATGCCGGCAAAATCGTTGCCCGAGCCCGGGAAGACGAACGCCAGTTCGCCCGTTCGCCCGAGTGGTTGCGACGACCAGAAGATGCGATCGCGACACGCCGGCGGCAGGTCAGCGGCCGGCAGCGCCTCGTCGGGCCGATCCCGCAATCGACGTTCCGCCTCGTCGATCAGCGTGAGCAGCTCCGCACGATCTCGAGCGACCAGGGCCAGGGCCAGGGGAGCCGCGCTCGGTGCGGCCCGCATGGTCAGGTCTGCATGACGCAGAGATGTCAGTTGATCGAGGATGTCGCCGACGGAATCGCCACCGACGGCCAGGATGCGCTCGGGTCCGAGATCGCGAGCCGGCAGCGCGGTCGGTTGGTCGAGCAGAATCCGTTCGGCCAGCCGGAACAGTCCTTCCGCCGCGCCCGCCTGGTGATGCCAGGGTGTCAGCGGTGGCTCGGTGTCCACCGCGTCATCGAGGATCGCCAGCACGGCCCGGCCGCGCTGGCGGGCATCGTCGAGACGTTCGAGCAGGAAGACGACGGCGACATCGGCCGCCGGTCGGGCTGGCCCAAGTTCGCCCTCGGCGTCCAGGGCGAGCAGGGTCCGTACGTCGCCTGGCAGATCGATTGCGCCGACCAGGGCGGCATCGAGTTCGCCGCGTCGCAGGGCCTCCGTCGCGGCGTGCAGCGCGTGCAGGCCCGATGCCTCCCGGGCGGAGATCGTGTGGCTCGGACCACCCAGGCGAAACTCGCGTGCCAGCCGGCTGGCGGCGATGCTCGCCAGGGCTCCCATCGTCCGGTTGGCCGTCAGCGGCGGCAGATCAATACCGGGCAGCGACCAGCGGGCGGTGAAGTTCGTCGTGTTCGGATCGAGAGAAACGCCGAGATACACGCCGGTTCGCACCCGCCCGGCCTCTTCGAGTGGCACCGTGTCGAGCAGATCCGCGGCCGTCTCCAGGATCAGCACCTGCTGTGGGAGCATCTCCTCCAGTTCGCGCGGCGGAATGCGATACCGCCCCGGTCGGACGTTCATCGCCCCGACATATCGCCCCTGGAAGCGAGCCTGATCTGTCTCGGGAACGAAGTGCGCCAGCGGCGGTAGCGTCGGAGCTGGCATTGACGTGTCACCACGAAGGACCGCCAGGACCGCCTCACGACCGACGAGCGGTCCCAGGCGCAGTTCGATGCCGACGACGGCAACGGGGCAGGGGGGAGCGGCCTCCACTCGGACGCTGGTTCGCTCGTTCTGACCGACCCACTCTTCGAGCAGAACGTGGGCGTTGATGCCGCCGAAACCGAAGCCGCTCAGAGCGGCCCGACGCGGCCGACCGTCGCGCCGCTCCCACGGTTCGGGTCGAGTCAGCACGCGGAAGGGCGAGCCCTCCAGTTCGAGCCCTGGAGCGATCCGCTCCAGATTCGCCGTCGGTGGCAACACGCCGTCAGTCAGCGCGTGCAGCACCTTGACCAGGCCCGCCGCTCCGGCCGCCGTCAGGAGGTGGCCGACGTTGCTCTTGATCGAACCGAGAACGCACTGGCCCGCTCGCCAGCCGCTGGCCCCCCACAGAGTTCGCAGGCTCCGCGCCTCGACCGCGTCGCCGACCGGAGTGCCAGTGGCATGACACTCGATCAGATCGACGCTCGTCGGCTCCCATCCAGCCTGGCGATAGGCGGCGTGCAGGGCCCGTAACTGGCCCTCGCTGTTCGGGGCGAGCAGGCCACCGCCGACATCGTTGGACAGACCGGCCCCGGCGATCAGTGCCAGGATGGTGTCACCGTCGCGGCGGGCGTCGTCGAGACGTTTCAGGACGAAGACGCCGGCCCCCTCGCCGACGACGAGGCCGTCTGCCCCGGCGTCGAACGGACGTGGTCGGCCGCCAGGGGAAAGAGCCCGGAGTTGCGTGAAGCCCATCTGCGTGTAGAGGCAGTCCGGCCGCGAGATGCCGCCGGCCAGCATGGCGTCGGCCCGGCCGGCGACCAGTTCATCGACGGCGAGTTTGAGCGCGTAGAGCGAGGAGGCACAGGCCGCGTCGAGGGTGTACGCCGGACCGCCCAGGCCGAGCGTTCGCGCGATCATCGTCGCCGGCAGACTGGCCGCGTGCCGGTTCGCCGGATGCACACCGAGATCCCCACCGGAGAGGACGTTGCACGCCAGTCGCGAGGTCGCATCGGTCGGCAGAGCGATGTGGCCGAGAATGACACCAACCCGGTTCCGATCCAGTGAAGCCGTCCGCGCCGCGTCCCAGGCCATGCGTCCGGCCAGCAGCGCGAGGGAGACGACGGGATCGAGCCCGCCCGGATCGGTCGTCGGCAGATCGAGGAAGCAGCCGGAGAGCGAGCGAACGGTATCGATGGCCAGGTCATCGGCGAGCAGACCGTGCGGATCGCGACCCCAGCGGACGCGCGGCACCTCGCGAGCAGCGCAGGCCGCAACGAGAACCTGACGCCAGAGTTGGGCCGGGTCGGCCCAGGGGACGCCGACGCCGGGAAACGCCCCACCCTGAGCGACAATGGCGATACGCGGTGACATGGTCATGTCAGACTCGCTCGGCCGGCAGTCGATTCCGCCGGAACGCCCGGTCCAGGGCGGGATCGAGAACCACCTCCAGTTCCTCCAGGCGAGCGATCAACGCGCCGGCCAGGGTCGTCAGGTCCACCTCGGCCACGACCTGAGCGGAGTTCTGCTTGACGATGGTCACCGTCGCCCGGATCGGTTCGGTCGGGAACGCTCGACGATACTGCCGATACGCCCCGATCCGACAGGGCAGCGATGGGCTGCGGTGCTGCTGACGCGACCAGAGGATCAGGAGCTGAAAGACGCCATCGAGGACGAGCGGATCGGCCAGCCAGCGCGGCCGGAGCGGCTGCGTGATCCAGGTTGCCGGCGTCGGAGCAGGCCGAAGCCGAGCCTGGATGCCGGTCGGGCCGCATCCCTCCACGGCCTCGATCGCCAGCAGTTCCGGGCCGTGGAAGAGCAGTTCGTCATAGACCCGGTCGATCGAGTGCGGATACGGTGTCAGCGGTGGCGGTACGGTGGCAGCGGGAGCGGTCGGCAGGCTCGTCGCCAGGACGGCCTCGGCTCGGGCGTGCAGGACGATTCGACCGTCGCCGCGTCGGCTGCGCAGTTCGACCGGAGCGAGGAACAGGCCGTCACGCTTGCGAACCTTGCCGGCGAACAACTCGATCGTGCGTGAGCCGTCTTCCAGGGTGATGCCATGCAGCACGCGGAGATCGTCGCAGCCGTGGAAGTGCAGGCCGGGATTCAGGTGCATCGCCGCCTGACCGACGTACTCCAGCGTCAGAGCCAGCGGCAGCACCGGCCGTAAATCGAGGACGTGGCCGGCGAGGACCGGGTGCGTGTCCACGTCGATCCGTCGGGTGAACGCCGGCGACAGGTCGGGCGTCTGAAGCCCCTCTCCCTCGGTACTCCGGGGGAGAGGGGTTGGGGTGAGGGGGTTCGTCCCCGCCAGGACGATGATCTCCACCGGAGATTCGGAACCCCGGCTCGCCAACTCGCGGACGAGCCAGTCGGCTCCGTCCACCAGCGGAATCAGGCCGATGCCTTCCGACTCGAACACCTTGCGCAGGGCCGGCGAGACCATGCCGCCTTCCCAGGGGCCCCAGCCGATGGACAGCACTCGACAGCCGGGCAGCCGACCCGTCAGGCGTCGGGCCTCCTTGTTCAGCACCTCGTTGGCCATCGCGTAATCGACCTGACCCCGGCGACCCTGGCGAGCCGTCGTGGACGAGAACAGGACGACGGCCCGCAGCGCGGATTCGTCGCAGCCGGCCAGAAGGTTCGCCAGGCCGTCGAGCTTCGGGCCGAAGACGGCTTCGACCTGGGCCGGCGTCTTGTCCTCGATCTTCGCATCGGCCAGGACGCCCGCTCCGTGGACGATGCCGCGAATCGGCCCCAGTGTCGCCGTGATGTCAGCAAGAGCCGTCTGGACCGCGTTCCCATCGCGGACATCGACGGCGCGATAGATCGCCCGTGCCCCGGTTTCCTCGATTCGGGCCAGGGTTCGCCGCACCTCTCGCCGGGCAAGGATACGATTCACCTCGTCGCCGATGGCTCGCGGTGTCGCGCCGGCCATCCGGGCGACCAGGGCTCGCTTCAGGTCGGCCTCGGTCGTCAGGGACGCCAGGTCCGCCGGTTCGTCGCCGGGGGCACTTCGGCCGAGCAGCACCAGCGTTGGCCGAGCGGCCCGTGCCAGGGCGACGGCCACCTCGGCCGTCACGCCCCGAGCGCCGCCACTGACGACGACCACATCGCCCGGAGCCAGCGGCAGCGAACCCGGTTCGGTCTGCGCTTCGTGGCACAACTCCAGGGCGGTCGGGCCGGTCGATGCCAGCCCGGTCTCGGTCGGCCCGGTGACGAACAGTTCGTCTGCCAGCCAGGCGGCGGCCGTCCGAGCGTCAACACTCGGAGCGATGTCGAAGGCCCGGGCGGCGACCGTCGGCCATTCCTGACCGACCGTCTTGGCCAGACCCGCGAGGCCGCCGTCGATCGCGCGACGGCTCGGCTCCAGGCCGGCCAGGCCGAAGGCTCCATCGAGTCGGGATACGGTGGCGATCAGGCCCGCCTGGCGGCCGTGCTGCTGGACGGCGAACAGGGCATCGCGCAGGAAGTCGGTGGCGATGCCGGTCGTCGGCGCGACGATCACCAGGGCGGCACACCGACCCGGCAGACGTTCGTGCGGCAGGCGATCCAGGGGCAGGACGCGGACTCGCCGGCCCTGCGTCTCCAGGGCCTTCGCCAGGACGGGGACGAGGGAATTCTCGGCTGTCAGGACGATGTCCCCATCCGGCAGGCGAAGGGTTGGCCGGGTGGCGGCCGGCGTGAGCGGAACACGCCGAAGCACGGCGCGCTGGAGCGGGACGCCGGCCGGCTTTGATGGGACGATCGGCGTCGGCTTCGGAGTCGGGACGGCCTCCGCCTTCGCGCCGTCGAGATGCTCGACGATCTGACGGAGAGTCTGGAGGGTGCCGAGATGCTGCGGTTCGATGGCCGGAGCCTCGGGGACGCGATCCTGCAAGGCCGACAGGATCTCGACGCGCTTGATCGAGTCGATGCCCAGGTCGCCATCCAGCGTCATGTCCAGTTCCAGCATCTCCGCCGGATAGCCCGTCTTTTCCGCGACGATCTCCAGCAGCACCGGAGCGAAGTTCGTCGCCGGTGCGGGAGGAGGCGTCGGAATCGCGGCGGGCGTCGGGACCGGAGCGGGAGCCGGGATCGGCTGCCGGACGACCGGCGGCATGACAACCGGGGTCGGCGGCACGATCGGCGGCGGCACGACGACCGGCATCGGCGTCGGCACCGGGGCAGACACCAGCACCGGAACCGGAGCGGGCGTCCCCTGGAGGAGCCGTTGTTGCTGCTCCAGCAGAATCTGGATATTTCGCTGGGTCGTCTCCTGACCTTCGAGGAACTGGCGGTGCAGTTTCGCCGTCTGCTCCTGCATCGACAGCAGGGCGGCCAGGCTCTCGCGGGCCGCCTGGAGCGCCGCGTTCGCGGGGACCTCGGAGGTGCGGGGGGCCGGCGGTGTTTTGTCGTTCATCGCAACCTGGGGTGTGGGGGTCACGGGAGCGGGGAGCGGCGGCGAGACGGGCGCACCGTTACGTTCAGGCGTCCTGGTCGGAATCGGTCGCGCCGGTCGGGGCGTCCGCGGGGCGACGT